>DIPE01000095.1:0-15357 GCA_002427015.1 Firmicutes bacterium UBA5496
TGTCTTTCTTCATTTCATTCCCACTCAATTGTTCCCGGGGGTTTAGGAGTGATGTCGTAGACTACCCGGTTAACCTGGTCCACTTCACTGACGATGCGCCTGGAAATGCGCTCCAGCACCTCCCAGGGCAGACGGGCCCAGTCAGCGGTCATGGCATCGACGCTGGTCACTGCCCGAATGGCCACCAGCTCTTGGTAGGTGCGGCGGCCGTCTCTGACACCGACGCTGCGCACTCCCGGGAGAGCGGCAAAGTACTGCCATACTTCTCGGTCCAGGCCGGCGGCGGCGATTTCCTCCCTAACGATGGCATCAGCATGCCGCACTATGTTTAAGCGCTCTTCTGTGACTTCTCCCAGCACACGTATCCCCAACCCAGGGCCGGGAAAGGGCTGACGCCATACTATTTTCTCGGACAGGCCAAGCTGCAAGCCTACTTCCCGCACTTCGTCCTTAAACAATTCCCGCACAGGTTCGCAGAGCTCAAATTCCATATCTGCAGGCAAGCCGCCCACATTGTGATGGCTCTTGACGGCAACGGCGTCGCCGCTGCCGCTTTCAATGACATCAGGGTAGACAGTGCCCTGCACCAGGAATTTTGCTGCTCCCAATTCCCGGGCCGCTGCTTCAAATTCCCGGATAAACTGCTCGCCAATGATCTTGCGCTTGGCCTCAGGGTCGGTAATGCCCTTTAAGCGCTGAAGGAATCTCTGGCGGGCGTCAATCTGCATAACTTTGATGCCCTTGCCGGCAAAGGCCCTCATGACTTCTACCGCCTCATCCTGGCGGAGGAGGCCGTGGTCAACAAAGAAACATGTCAGCTGATCGCCCACTGCCTTGTGGACCAGGGCGGCGGCGACGGCGGAATCCACGCCGCCGCTGAGGCCGCAGATGACTTTTTCCATGCCCACTTGGGCCTTGACGGCAGCAACAGTTTCGTCGATATAATCCTTCACCGACCAGTTGGGCTGGAGCTGGCAGACGCTGAGCAGGAAATTGGCCAGCAAGGCCTCAGTCTGCATGGGATTGGGGGAAAATTGCAGGCCGTAGAGTTTTTTGTCTTTATTGGCGATAGCGATAGCTTTTGAGGCTGTCCCGGCGATTGTCATGAATCCGGAAGGGGCCTGGTCTTTACTTTGGAGCTGAATGGATGTTTGTGCCGGGAAGCCGGCAAAGAGGGGGTCATCGCTCTCAATTTCTGCAGAGAGATTGCTGTCTTCAGGTTCTGTCTTTTCCCCAGCCAGCCTGGCCAGCAGGGTTACCCCACGGCCCAGGGCCAATACCGGCCAGCCCCGGTCCAGAAGCTCAGGGGATAAATCCGTTCCGTCTCCGGAGAGGATAAGGGCCAAGGGCTTGCGGGCTGCGATTTCCTCCAGAGAGGCGTGAGGGGGCAATACCTCCGACCAGATTCTGAGTTTGCGGATGCTTCTGGCCAGGCTGCTGTAATGGCCGTCGAAATCAATTATTATTACTGGTCTTTTCATCTATACACCTCAATTGTGATTTTTAGCGGGTAGGAACGATAACTGAGTTAATGATCTTGCGGATGACATCCTGGGCCGTCTGGCCCTGGAGTTTTTCCTCAGGGTTGAGAATAACCCTGTGGGCGAGAACGGGGACCGCCATGGTCTTGATGTCGTCAGGCAGGACATAATCCCTGCCCCGCAGCCAGGCCAGGGCTTTTGCCGTCCGGACCAGGCCCAGGGAACCCCTGGGACTGGCCCCCAGGTATAAGCTGGCATGGTTGCGGGTGCGGTTGCATAACTCAACTATATAGGCTGCCAGGCTGTCGCTTAGCTTTACTTGGGCGGCTTCCTGCTGTATTTTCAGAAGCTCGTCTATTTCCAGCACCTTTTCCAGCGAATCCAAGGGATGCTTTCCATGTTCCTGAGCGCGGATAATTTCCACCTCGGTTGCAGGGGAAGGATAGCCGATTTCTAAGCGAAGCAGAAACCGGTCTAATTGCGCTTCCGGCAGGGGAAAAGTTCCCTCATACTCAATGGGGTTTTGCGTGGCCAGGACCATAAAGGGCTGAGGCAGAGGCCTGGTCTCGCCGTCCACGGTGAGCTGGCGCTCCTCCATGGCTTCCAGCAAACTGGACTGAGTCTTAGGGGAGGTGCGGTTTATCTCATCCGCCAGGACGATATTGGCCATGACCGGACCGGGCCGGTATTGAAACTCCATGGTCTTCTGATTGTAAATCTGCACTCCCACTACGTCGGAAGGCAACAGGTCGGGAGTGAACTGAATGCGGCTGAACTTGCACCCCAGGGAGCGGGCCAGCCCTTTGACCAGCATGGTCTTGCCCAAGCCGGGGACGTCCTCAACAAGCACGTGGCCTTGGCAAATGAGGGCCACCGCCACAATTTCAACCACTGATTCTTTGCCGATTAATACCTTATTCAGATTATCCATCAGTGCTTGGAGTTTGTTCATAGTATTCCCTTCTTTCTTTACGAATGTCTCTTTGTATGGGTTATACGATGGAAAAACAGCCCCAGCAGGGATAAATGCTTGCCCAGGCGCCGTTCCTGTTTAGCAGGTTCTTCAGCGCCGCCGTAAACAGAGTCCTCAAACTGGCGGACAAAGCCAGTAAGCCTTGGCCGGTCGGGCAGGCTGTCCACCCGGTTCAGATGTTCCCGGGGGGTCTCCCACTGACGCCGTTGCCAGCCAAAAAGCCTGAGACGGGTCTGCAGCCGGGCGTAAATTTCCCGGATGCCGCCACCCCTTCCGCTCCATAGGAGGAGCACAAAGGCAGCTATAAGGATCAGTCCAGCCCCTCCCGCTGCATATGCCCACCAGTTTCCCGGTTTCTTGGCATCGGGCTTGTGGGGCTCGGGCTTTTCAGGTCCGGGATTGGGGTCGGGTTTATCCTCCGGGATAGGAGTTGAGGGACCAACGACATCGGGGTCAGTAACCCCTACCTCCGTCCGCAGATGGGCGCCCCCAGGGGTGGGCTCAAAAGGCACCCAGCCATATCCTTCAAACCATACTTCCGCCCAAGAATGGGCGTGACTGTTGCGGACAAGGTACTTGCCATCTTCCCAGGCTCCATAACTGTAACCCTTCACCCAGCGGGCAGGCAAGCCCACCGACCGGGCCATCACCACAAAAGCTGTGGAAAAATGCACACAGTAGCCTGTCCTTCGCTTAAACAAAAAGTTTTCGACAAAATCCTCATCCGCCGCCGGCGCCAGGGTATCCAGAGAATAATCCCAGCCGTAGCGCAGGAAGGAGGCCAAAGCTACAGCCTTATCATAGCCGTTAGTCTCTTCCTCCACCAGAGACAGAGCCAGCTTCTGAACACTGTCCGAGACATTTTCTAAGGACAAATAGCTGGAATCGATACCTGTATTGGGCAGCTGCCGCAGGACATCAGGATCATCTGCCGGCAAAAGTGCAGTCAGGCGGTATTGATCACCTGCTCTGAGATTGGCGTTGTACTGATAATCTTCATAGGGGAAGACTTGGCCAACCTCGGCAGGATAGAAGACTTCAACTTGGCAGTCCGCTTCTATGTTTAGGGGATAGCGGGGGGCGAAGACGAACTCGGCAGGAGCTAGAACTTCGACAATTATCTCTATTTCTTTGCCCTCCAGGTGTTTAGGCGCTAGCTTAGGAACAGGTTCCTGAATCACGGAGTCCACCCTCCAGCCCTTGCCGGTATACTGCCATCTGGTTTCTCCCCTGAGATAGACGGGAACCGGACTTGTCACCAGCAGGGCAGGGGTCTCGTCTTCTTCCAGGGGCCCGCCCAGGACCTCATCAAAAACCCTGTAGCCAACCCGGCCCCGGGGAGGGGCAAAGGGGTCATACTTCCAAGCCACTCCTTCACCCAGCCAATTGCCAAAATCCAGGCCGGGGTCGGGCAGGGCCCAGGATACAGAGGTGAGCACCAGCACCCAAACCAGCAAATTCCATAGCCAGCGGCCTATGGGAAAGGAATCGCCTATCTCCAGAGGGGCAGTGGCCTTAATGATTAACCCAAATATCACATAGAAAATAACATACCAGACAGAACCATCTCCCTGCCATATATAAGCGGCACTGAGCAGAGCCGTGCCCAAACAGAGAAAGAGGGTAATCCCCCTGCCCCGCAAGAAAATACGGGAAAAAAGCGTCTGCATTAACATAACTGCAGCCAGAGTCAGAACCATCGCTGTAACCGGCTCAACTATTACAAGGCCTTGTTTGCTGATGGCCAGCAGGTCCTTGCCCACATCCTGGCGGAGCCAGGTGAGCCAACTGGGGTCAAAGAAGCTGCCGATATAATAATTTCTGTGCACTAACAAAAGGGAGAGCACTATTTTTATAACGATAGCAAACTTGGGCACAACCAGGTCTGCCAAAAGAAAGAAAAGAAAGACCAGGATTAGGATGCCGGAATTGATAAAAGTCAGGACAGAGTTCAGTCCCGCCACCAAGATAATAAACCATAACCCGCATAAGACTCTTTTTATCAGGTCGGCACGCATTTAGTTCACTTCCTTTTTTGCCGCCGGGATCAGGTCTTCTGCCTTATCAATGACTATTTCCGTAAACAATCCCTCTCTTCTGGGCAGGGCACTGGATTCTTCAGACTTGCCATTGACCAATACAAGAGTAACGGAATTCCCCCGCACCGACAAGTGGCGCAGCACTCTCTCCAGCCTGGCGCCCCGGTGAGAGGAGACAACGACTACACTATTATCCCGGATAAACATTTCCTGATACAGCAACTTAGTCATGATATCTCTGCCGTCAGAGGCAATGGCGGCCAGATGTCCCAGAAGATTATAATAATCCGCCCGGGAATTTACCGAAAGCTGTCCCCGCTGTCTTGTATAATTACTGTGAAAGCGGGTGGGAATGTGAGCAGCTACTGCAGCCTTGACCAGAGAGGCGGCCACAGTCACTGCCTCTTCAAACGCCGGGTCAAATTCTCTGTTCCAGGCATCGATTGAACAATCCAGAATCACCAGAGCAAAACTCATAAGCAAAGGCTCAAATTCTTTGGACTGCAGATGACTGGTTTTGGCAGTGGACTTCCAGTCAATGAGGCTTAACCTGTCGCCGGGATGATAATCCCGGATACCCGCCAGCTGAGTCTGGCTCTGATTGAAGGTTTTTCTGGCTATTACCGACCCTTCTACCCGGCGGGGGAAGAATTTCAGGGCAGGCAATTCTATTGTGCGTGGATAAACCACCAATTGTGCCGGCTTTCTCATTCGCCCCTTGTAGGCAACAAAACCCAAGGGATCCCCGGACTTATACTCCAATGCATCCCATGTATGTATACCCCGAGGAATACTGGGAACCAAGTAAGTTGAATACTGAACAACGCCTTTGCGGGCCCAGGCCAATTTCCCCGCGGGCTCCTTGGTTATTTGTCGCTCCAACACCTGGGGCAGGGCATCATGAATTTCCAGCCAGGGCCAGGGCAAAAAACTGAACACCCGGGTTCGCAGGATTACCATAAGGTTTGAGCCGGCTTCCAGAATGGTTTTTTCAGTATTAAAACTCCTGGATATCTCAAGGTTGGTCCACTTGCGCCAGCGATAGACTAAAGTCAGAACGACGCAGCCCGTGCTCAAGTAAAAAAGAAACCACAGCAAGGGCTCGTGCAGCCAGGCGGCATAGATCAGGGCAGCGCCGGCAAAGAGGGGCATAGCCCAGAATCCTCCCTTAAAATTTACCAAAACCTCACCCCCTCACAATTAATTGTTCCTTATTACTTCGGCAATTCCTGCCAAAAGCCTGCCCCTAACACAATTTCGTAATATACAGCAAGCAAGATGGTTCTGAATGCTTGATTTATCTGTCCTATTTCGTTGAATTGGACAAGGGCATAAAAAAAGGACCGTCCTTGGGACAGTCCTTCTTGATACTACATCATGGGCATGCCGCCGCCCATTCCTCCCATACCGCCGCCGGGGCCAGCAGCTTCCTTTTCAGGAATGTCTGAGACAACGGCTTCAGTAGTCAGGAACATGGCAGAAATGCTGGCTGCATTCTGCAGGGCAGAGCGAGTGACCTTTGCCGGGTCAACGATACCGGCCTTGACCATATCTTCGTATACTTCGGTGAGGGCGTTAAAGCCAACGCCAACAGGTTCATTCTTAAGGCGTTCAACCACTACTGAACCTTCGAGACCGGCATTTTCAGCGATCATGCGCACAGGCTCTTCCAATGCCCGGCGAATGATGTTGATACCAGTTAGCTCGTCGCCCTGAGCAGTGATTTTGCCAAGAGCCGGAATGGCGTTGATAAAGGCTGTGCCGCCGCCGGCGACGACCCCTTCTTCAACTGCTGCCTTGGTGGCAGACAGAGCATCCTCAATGCGCAATTTGATTTCTTTGAGCTCGGTTTCGGTGGCAGCGCCCACTTCAATGACAGCTACGCCGCCAGCCAGTTTGGCCAGGCGCTCCTGCAGTTTTTCCCGGTCAAAATCAGAGGTGGAATCTTCAATCTGCACCCGCAGCTGGGCAATGCGCTTCTTAATCTCTTCAGCCTCACCCTGGCCATCCACAATGATAGTGTCTTCCTTGGTGACTTTCACCTGGCGGGCCCGGCCCAGCATGCTGATTTCAGCGTTCTTGAGGTCAAGGCCTAGTTCTTCGGAAATTACATGGCCGCCGGTCAAGGTGGCGATATCTTCCAGCATGGCCTTGCGGCGATCGCCAAAGCCGGGAGCTTTGACTGCTACACAAGTAAAGGTTCCCCGCAGTTTGTTGACAACCAGGGTAGCCAGAGCTTCTCCATCCACATCCTCGGCGATGAGGACCAAGGGTTTGCCCTGCTGCAAAATCTTTTCCAGCACAGGCAGGATGTCCTGAACGCTGCTAATCTTGCGGTCGGTGATGAGAATAAAGGGCTCCTCTAAAACTGCTTCCATCTTTTCGGTGTCGGTGACCATGTAAGGAGAGATATATCCCCGGTCAAACTGCATGCCTTCAACAATCTTGAGGCTGGTGCCAAAGCCCTTGGATTCTTCCACGGTGATGACGCCATCCTTGCCGACTTTTTCCATAGCTTCAGCAATCAGTTGTCCGACTTCTTCATCATCGGCGGAAATGGCGGCCACCCGGGCGATATCATCTCTTCCCTTAATGGGCTTGCTGATTTTCTTGATTTCGTCTACAACAGTCTTGACTGCTTTTTCAATGCCCTTACGCAGAATCATTGGGTTGGCGCCGGCAGTGACATTCTTGATGCCTTCGCGAATGATGGCCTGAGCCAGGATTGTAGCGGTGGTAGTGCCGTCGCCGGCAACATCCTGAGTCTTGGTGGCCACTTCTTTGACCAGCTGGGCGCCCATGTTTTCAAAACCGTCTTCCAGCTCGATTTCCCGTGCGATTGTCACCCCGTCATTGGTGATAAGGGGAGAACCGAACTTCTTATCTAAAACCACATTGCGGCCCTTGGGCCCCAAGGTAACCTTTACGGTATCAGCCAGGGTGTTGACGCCCCGCTCCAGTGACCTGCGGGCTTCTTCCCGGAACAGTATTTCCTTAGCCATTCTTACTCCTCCTTTATACTATGTTCCCTTAACCGATTACAGCCAGAATATCCCGCTCGCTGAGAATCAGGTATTCCTGGCCATCTTTTTTGATTTCGGTGCCGGCATACTTAGAATAAATAACCCTGTCCCCGACCTTGACTTCTAATTCCTGGCGAGTTCCATTATCCAGGACTTTGCCGCTGCCAACAGCGATAATTTCACCTTCCTGGGGTTTTTCCTTGGCCTTGTCCGGCAAAACGATGCCGCTGGGGGTAACTTCGTCCTGTTCTAGCGCTTTAATTACCACGCGATCGCCAAGAGGCTTGATGTTCATCAAATTGACCTCCTTTTGTAGAATATGTTTTTTATTTTGTTAGCACTCTCCCTTGTCGAGTGCTAATACCAATTATTATTTTACGTATATAAGCTCTTAAGGGCAAGAATGATATTTTGCGTATTTAGGCGATTAGTGGCCAATAACTGGCACATGCTCCATAAAGCTCTTGTTTCTGCCGGCTTCTTTCCTGATGCCACCATAACATTATAACCCCAATACAGGTCAAATATGCATAAAACCCCAGCCGCAAAGGGCTGGGGGACATATTCAGAACAGGCGAGCAAAGAAATCTGCGGCCTTCTTCTGGACAAGGCCTTTGATAATCTGGGTGCCTCCCCATACCGCCATGACGCAGATGGCAGCGATAGTGCCCCCCTTACCCCCCACGCCGGCAAAAATGCCGGCAGAGGCCACATAGAGCACTGCGGCCAAAGCCAGGGCAAGCGCAGTCTGCCATAGTTTGCTCAGGCAGGTGTCCGAGGACATGCTGACATAGGAGGCGCATGCCGCCATGGGCACCAAGGCTCCCCCTTGGGCAAACAATTCCGGCAGCACCAGGCCCGCGGTCAAAGTGACAACAGCCGAGGACAGCACCGGCCCCCGCTGCAGGCGGTGGTTGAGCAACCAGGTCAAAAGGCCGGCTCCCAGGGAAACAGCGATTGTCTGGATAAAAAACATTTACATTCCCCCCAGCAAGCGGAAAACTAACAATGTGGTCAGCACGGCGCCGGCAGCTATAGTGCCCAGCTTGCCGCCAATGCCATCATAAACAGGATAGACGAGGATAAAAATACCTCCTACAAGAACTCCCGCGCAGATGACCATGGGCAAGCCCGTTAAGACTGCCAGAGAAGACATGCCGGCAAAAGAAGCGGTGTAAGCTACCACAGCCAGCTTGCCCGGGAGAACCAGGGCCGCCACAATACCTACCAGTCCCGATGCTACAGCGGTATTAAGGCCCAGCTTGGCGCTCAGGCCCCATGTGGCTGCGACGCTGATCACAGCTGTCGCCATTATCGGTATACACTTCCCCGCCCCTGCCCCCCGGGGATTTTTTCTCAGGTTTACAAAATGGGCTGCCAGGCCAAGACTAAAAAATATCGCTATGGCTGCCAGGGCATAAAGGGTCCAGCCCCTGGCTTCCATCAGACTGCCGCCCAAAAGCGCTATTCCCACTCCGGCTAAGAGAAGCAGGCTCAGGGAGTTTCTATACATTTATATCTCCACCCTCCAAGGATTGCAGTAAATATTGAAGCGCTGTCCCCGGGCAAAGCCCACCAGGGTCATCCCCACTTCTTCCGCCATCTGCACCCCCAGGGAAGTAGGCGCTGACCTAGATATCAGCAGGCCTATTCCCATGCGGCAGGACTTGCTGACCACCTCGGCGGAAATTCGCCCGCTGGTCAGCAGGCATAGGGAAGTGGCGTCCCCTTCTGCCAAAATTAGATTGCCAGCCAGTTTGTCAATGGCATTGTGCCGGGCCACATCTTCCCGGAAGACGAGGATTTCCTCTCCCGCCAGGGCAGCGGCGTGAACCGCCCCGGTCTCCCGAAACAGGGCGGAGGCTGCAGAAAATTCCTCCATAAGGCTGACTATCTGCGCAGCAGAAAGGGTTCTGCCCCCTGCCGGCTTTGCCAGGCATTTTGAGGCCTGAACTGCGGAGCTCCTATTAAGCTCCAGCTCTGCCTGGCGGCCATTGGCCGTAAGAACCAGTGATTTTATATCCCTCTTGGCAGCAAGCAGCCCCTTGTTAAAAGTAAAGCCAAGGGCAAGCTCCTCCAGGTGGGAGGGACTTGCCAGGAGGGTAATATAATGACGGCCGTTGACAATTATAGTCAGCGGCCATTCAATTGCTAGCCAGTCAGGATTTTGCTTGGCTTGTCCCCTGTCAACAGTGACCACCAGCCGCTCTTCCTTTTGCTCCAAGGCAAGCACCCCCTAAGCTTGAGCAGGGATATATTATTAAAATTTGTTTTAAATAAAAAAATGGCGGGAATGCATGGGAATCGAACCCACCACGGACATCTTCCTGCCCGTTACTGGATTTGAAGTCCAGAGAGCCCACCAGGACTCCTCCATTCCCGCGTACATTATAGCTTTACCAGCTTGCGGATGCAAGCGCTTTAGACGATATGCAGCAACTTGCCATCTTCTCCCTGAGGGAGAACCCGCCCAATCAGCCAGCCTATTTGCTGGTCAGCCAAAGCCCTGGCATCCCTTTCCGGAAGGCTGAAAAGCAGGCCGCCGGAAGTCTGGGGGTCAAAAAGCACATCGGTCTCAGCGCCGCTTAAGTTTTTGGAGAAATGAACCATGCAGGCGTTATAATCCCTGTTGCGATGGGCGCCGCCAGGGACCATGCCCATATTGGCCTGTTCCACCACCCCGGCAATCAGGGGAATGCTGTCAAACTCAATTTCTGCCCTGGTATTGCTGGCCAGCATCATTTCCGCCAAATGGCCCAAAAAGCCAAAACCAGTGATATCGGTGCAGGAATGGACTTCCAAATCGGCAGCGGCTTTAGCGGCTCGGGCATTGAGGGTGGTCATCACCTTAGTGACGGCGGCAATTTCCTCTGCCTTCGCCAGACCGCCCTTGATGGCGGTGCAGAGGATGCCGCTGCCCAAGGGTTTGGTCAGCACCAAGGCATCCCCGGGTTTTGCGCCGGCATTGGTCCAGATTCTGTCAGGATGAACCAGGCCGCTGACCGCCAGCCCATACATGGGGCTGTGTTCAGCAATGGAATGTCCCCCTGCCAACCTGGCGCCGGCCTCCAAGACTTTGTCTGCGCCTCCCCGCAGGATTGCCTCTAAGATTTCCAGGGGAAGCTTGCGGGGATAAACAACAATATTCAGAGCCAGGAAGGGCTGTCCTCCCATGGCATAGATGTCACTGAGGGCATTGGCCGCAGCCACCTGACCGAAGGAGTAGGGATCGTCCAGCATGGGCGTAAAGAAATCCAAGGTGTTGATGAGAGCCAGTTCAGCAGTCAGCTTGTATACAGCGGCGTCATCTGCAGTGTCAGCGCCCACCAGCAAATTGGCGTCGGGCTTGAGGTCTAACTTGGAAAGAACTTTTGCCAGGTCCCCCGGACCCAATTTCGCCCCTCAGCCGGCGGCTTCAGTCATCTGAGTAAGACAGATTTTTTCAGACAAGATAATCACTCCTTCGCAAAAATTCAATGAAAGCGGCTAAGGCCGGTGAACGAGGGGCCTTGGTCAGGACCAGCCAAAAATTGCGCCGCAGGTCTAATCCCGAGACCGGCCTGCTCACCAGGCGTCCCTGGCGGATACAGTCTGCGGCAGCAAGACTTGAGACCACGGCCAGGCCCAAACCCTGAGCGGCAGCTTCCAGCAAAGCCCGGCTGCTGCCAAGCTCCATTGCCACCGGCAGCTGCCTGGGGGGGATTCCCTTTGCCTCCAGGGCATTGTCCAGGACCTGTCTGGTTGCGGAACCCGCCGTGCGCTGCAAAAAGGGATTGGCCAGGAGGGCTTCAACGCTAATGAACTTGCGCCGGGCCAGATCATGGTCTGGGCTGACTATCGCCACCAGCTCATCCTGAAACAACACTTCACTTTCCAGCCCCGGTTCCTGGGGTTTATAGCCCACCACAGCCAAATCCAGCCGCCCAGCCGCCAGTTCTCGGACAATTTCCCGGCTGGGGGCTACTTGCATGCGCACTTCCAAATCCGGGTGCAGGCGGTAGAATTCACACAGGCGCAGGGGCAGGAGATAATCTCCGGGGACGGTGCTGGCTCCCAGTTCCAGCCTGCCCTGCAGGCGCTGGCGCAAACCCTCCAGCTGATGGACGGTTTTCTGCCACAGGCCCAGCACATCTCTGGCCCGGTCATAAAGTATGGCGCCCCCTTCCGTCAATTCAACCCGGTGGCCTCTGCGCCGAAACAGCTCTACCCCCAAATCTTCCGCCAGGGTCTGCATCTGCATGCTCACTGCCGGCTGGGAAAGATGAAGGCGGTTGGCAGCCCGGGAATAGTTGCCCTCTTCCACTACACAGATGAAGGTCCGCAAAAAGTTCAGATTCATGACTTCATCCCCTTTAAATTCGGGCCGGCAATGCGCACATCTCCCCGCCGCCGGGTAATGCCTGCGCCATCAAAATATTCCAGCAGGGGCAGGGCATATTTGCGGCTGGTGCCTAAAAAATCCCGAAACTGAGCCAGGGTCAGCTGAGACTCTAGTTGAAAATGCTTGCGCAGATGGGCTTCCGCCTCCTCCACCGCTTCCCGGGCAAAGACCATCCCCCCTGTGATGACAATGCTGCCCTGCTGGGCAAGGAGTTTGAGGATGGGAGCAACGGGACCCAGTTTATCCAGCTCCGAGCGCTCAGGCGGGGAAAAGAGGTTATCCTGCAGAGCGTGAAGCAGCTTATCCTGGAGCTGGGCCTGCTCCGCAGACAGCGCCACTTTATGTTCCGCCAGGGCCAGTTCCTGGCCCAACATCTTAATATCTGAACCAAGGAGAAGCTGTTCCAGCAAGGCGGAAAAGCCGCGGCTGCCAAGATCCGGCAGCAACCTTGTCCGCACTTCCTCCCGGGGCATTCCCTGCCGCAGGGGATTTTCCTGATGCCATTTGGCGAGCAACTCTTTTAGCTGAACAAGAAGCTGCGCCCCCTGGCTGAAATGCCAGTCTTCGCCCTCGGCCTGGAAGGACAGGACGTGGTCAGCTAATTCTGTCAGCGCCTGGTCCAGTTCCGCCGGGGCCAGATGAGCGCGGGTAAGCAGCTGACGCCGGGACAGGGGTCTGGATGCCTCATCCAGATAGGACAAAACCAGGCTCCGGGGTTCACCTTCTTCCCGCAGGAGCAGGCTGTCCACCACCTCAGGCTTGCGCCGGCTAAGCCGATGCCGGCCTGCCTCAATAATCTCCCCGCCGCCGATAGTGGTTACCGGCGACCAGGAGCGAATGACGTAACGGTCCCCGCGCACAGCCACCACCGGCTCCTCCAGGCGGAATTGAACCAAGCCGTCGCTGCCGGGCTCCACCTGGTCCTCCCCTAGGACTACAGCCCGGCCAATGGTCTCGCTGGAACCGCTATGAAAGCGAATGCGGGTATTGCTGGCAAGAGTCGGGGCAGAAGGCAGAAGGGAAAAACGGCCGGCAATTTTGTCCACCGGCTCCAGGCCCTGCCCCTTAAAGAGGACCTGGCCCCGATGAATCTCCTGGCGCTCAATCCCCGCCAGGTTCACCGCCACCCTCTGACCGGGCTCTGCCTCAGTGACATGGTTGCCATGGACTTGCAGCTGCCGGACCCGGGCGGTAATTTCTCCGGGCATCAGCAGAACCTGATCCCCTTCCCTGAGACTGCCATCCAACAAAGTGCCGGTAATGACTGTGCCAAAACCCTTGAGGACAAAAACCCTGTCCACAGGCAAGCGGGAAAAGCTGCGCCGGGGCCGGGGAGAAGCGGCAGTTACCGTGTGGGCCAAAATCTCCCGCAACTCCTCCAGGCCTTGGCCTGTAACCACTGAAACCCGGACCCGGGGAGCCTGCTCCAGAAATGTTCCTGCCAGGGCCTCTTCTATATCTGCCTCGGCCAGCTCCAGCATTTCTTCATCCACCAGGTCGGTCTTGGTAATGACCACAATGCCGGTTTCCACTCCCAGCAGCTGTAAAATCGCCAAATGTTCTCTAGTTTGGGGCATGACCCCCTCATCGGCGGCCACTACCAATAAGACCACATCGATGCCGGCAGCGCCGGCCAGCATATTCTTGACAAAGCGTTCATGGCCGGGCACATCGATAATTCCTGCCCGGCGCCCGTCGGGCAGGTCAAACCAGGCAAAACCCAGTTCGATGGTGATTCCCCGCTGCTTTTCCTGTTTGAGCCGGTCAGTCTCAATTCCCGTCAGGGCCCGAATGAGGGCGGATTTCCCATGGTCTACATGGCCGGCGGTGCCGATGATCAAGTTATTATTCATTAGTTTCACTCCCAAGGGCTGCTGCAAAGGCCTGGGCCGCCAAAGAAATCTCCTCGCCCCTTAGGGTGCGCATATCTAAAATCACGGCCTCCTCGTGCACCCTGGCCACCAGGGGGATTTCGCCCCCGCGCAGGGCCTGAGCCAAGACTTGAGCAGAAATCTTCTCCGGCTGCACCCGCACTGCCTTGGTCTCCAGCCTGTGCAGCGGCAAAGCGCCTCCGCCCACAGGACTGACATCAGAGATAACGTCTATCTGTGCCGGCAAGCCATTGAGCTTGGCCGCCAGGTGTTGTGCCCTTGCCAAAACTGCCACTAAATCTTCAGTGAGCATGGCCAGCACCGGAATGCGGCGCCAGCCCTCAGGTTGTATGTACAAAGCCAAGGTAGCCGCCAAGGCCGCCAGGGTGATTTTGTCACAGCGCAGGGCCCGGGCCAGAGGATGTCTTTTCAGCCGGGAAATCCACTGTTTGCTGCCAACGATGATGCCGCACTGAGGCCCCCCCAGCATTTTATCGCCGCTGAAACAGACCAGGTCGGCGCCGGCAGCCACACTTTCCTGAACTGTAGGCTCGTCAATGCCCTGGGCACGCAGATCTACAATGGTGCCGCTGCCCAGGTCATCCAGGACAGGCAAGTTATGCTCATGGGCCAGGGCAACCAATTCTGCCAAGGATACTTCCTCCTGGAACCCCACTACACGAAAGTTGGAAGGGTGGACTCTAAGGATGACGCCGGTTTCCGGGCCGATTGCCCGCCGGTAATCTTCCACATATACCCTGTTGGTAGTGCCCACCTCTACCAAGCGGATGCCGCTCTCTTCCATCACTTCCGGCACCCGGAAGGAGCCGCCGATTTCCACCAGCTGTCCCCGGGCGATAATGCCCTCCCGGCCTTTAGCCACCCCGCCCAAAGCGAGCATGACGGCAGCGGCATTATTATTGACAGCCATAGCGGCTTCAGCGCCGGTGAGGCGGCAAAGAAGCTCCTCCACATGGGCATGGCGGGAACCCCGCTCTCCTGAATCCATATCCATTTCCAGATTGCAATAGCCTGCAGCTTCTTGGGCAGCGGCCACCGCTTCCTGGGGCAGGGGAGAACGGCCTAAGTTTGTATGGATTATGACCCCAGTTGCATTCAGCACCCGGCGGGGACCCGTCTGCAGCAGCCGCCCTAAACGGGCCTCCACTCTGAGCAGCAGCTCCTCATCCCCCGGGGCCTGCCTGACCCCGGCCATAATTGCCTGCCGGGCTAAATCCAGTTCCGCTTCCAGTGCGGCTTTGACTTGCTCCCGGCTGCAGCGGGCCTGAATCCCTGCCCACTCAGGACTTTCCAATAGTCTTCCCACTTTGGGCAGCCTGCTAAGCAGCTCCTTCATGGGGCGATCGCCTCCTCCAACTACAATCATTCATTAAACAAATTATAGCTAATCGTTATATATAAGTCGAGGGTTGATTGGGGACGTACCTTTTTGACGCATTTATTTGGTGCCAGTTAATATTTGCGACAAAAAGGTACGTCCCCGTTAGCGGCGGCGGCGTTTGGCGGCCAACAGGCGTTCCATGGTTTCATCCCTGGGTTCTTCTTGGGTCTTTCGCGGAGTCTTGGCC
>DIPE01000095.1:15538-16384 GCA_002427015.1 Firmicutes bacterium UBA5496
CAGCAGCCACCAGGTGATGTCTGTGAGCCGGCGGCTCACTGCCTTTCCTATGGAGAATACCTCTGCCGGTTTTGTCAGCACCCGGCCGCCTGTGCTCTCTGCCAGAGCTTTTAGCAGGTCTTCCCCAGAATAGTTATTAATGCCAAATTCCGCCGGGTAGGGCACGGCAAAGCCCCCCTGGGCATGGCTGCTTACTTTGCCCTCCTTAAGACGGGAGGCGCTGATTAAGTATACCCCCTGGGCAATGTGTTCCAAGCCCGCTGCATAGCGGCCGCCCCCTGCGGGCAGCAGTTCCAGAACTTGGGTCTTGCCCTCAGCGTCCACCAGGGTAACGGCCAGCTGCTCTCCCTCTTCCAGGGGCGTGCCCAGGAGAGCGGATATTTCTGCCCCTGCCCCTGCCAGCCGGGACTCCAGGGCAATATCCGAACCTTGTCCCGTGGGCACAGTCCAGTTGACAATGTCCAGCCAGAGGCTGGCAAAGCCGGGATGAGCAAGAAATTCCCTGCTCCACATGCCAAAGGTATCGCTGGTAAAGGCCGCCGTTCTGCCCAGGCCATACTGCCAACGGGAAAGGAGGGGATGATCCCGGTGGGTAGTCAGCAGCACTTCCGCCAGGGGCTTGGCTGTGGAGGCTACATAGCCGTGAAACAGCGGCGTGTTTCCTGCTATAGCCAGGGTGTCAGGATGGAGGAGGCTGGGAACGAAGTCCTCTTCCATCAGCCATTCGCCGCCGGCCAAGGCCGTTTCCTGCAAGAATACCGCCGGCAAATCCTGCCCCTGGGTCACAATGTAGCTGCGGCCATTGCCCTTTGCTGCCAGGGACTCCATCAGCGAAAGGTCTGCCCC
>DIPE01000084.1:0-218 GCA_002427015.1 Firmicutes bacterium UBA5496
GGTCCGGGCGGAGCTGATCAAGCTGGTCGGCAAAGCAAAAGAGCTTGATGCTGAGGCCTGCAGATTTCTGTCCCAGATAGTGGTGAAACTATAATTTAAACACCGGCCTGGGCCGGTGTTTTTTATATGTAATCATAAAGTTTAGTACCCCACAAGTGTTGCCAACAGCTGGGATAATTCCGGGATGCCAAAGCAGAGGTAATCTGCCTCTGTTTTGA
>DIPE01000084.1:478-7677 GCA_002427015.1 Firmicutes bacterium UBA5496
AGATGACAATGTCGGCGAAATATTTGCCTAACCCTGAGCCCTCAATCCGCAATTTCTGCTCTTCTATCAGATAGGAGTTAGAGATCAATCCCAGCTTGACGGTCTTGCTCAGGCTTGCTAGCAATTCTTCTGCTCCCGGAAAAACAAAATGGCTCTTGAGGAAGCAGGCCAAATAGGTTTCAAGGTATTTCGAATGCCAGGGCAGGCCGAAATCCTTGATGGTATTGGCCAGACGATAATAGTGTATTTCCAGGGGGTTGATTTCACCCTGTTCCCAAAGGGAATGAAAAGCCATAATATGTGCCACTGCCTTGTTCACAAATTCCTGGCAATCCACTGCAAGAGGCAGGGACTCAGCCAGTGTGGACAGGGCCAGGGTATCGGCCTGGACGTAATCTACCAGGGTGTTATCATAATCGAAAAAGACCGCCCTGATGCCGTGCATAGAAGAGCCCCCTTAATGGGGGACTAAAAGGAACCTCCCCCTCTGGCTCAATAGTTCTTCTCTTTTGTGCCAATCTCCTGCTTGGGATATAATAGATATGTACAGTGGGAAATGGGAGGTAATACAATTGAAATACGAGACACTGTCCTTTGCTTCGGGAGTATTGCGCTTGCTGGACCAGCGCCTGCTTCCTAATGAAGTTAAGTATTTTGAGGCCAAGAATTACAAGGATGTAGAATCAGCTATTGCAGATATGGTGGTGCGGGGGGCGCCGGCGATTGGGGCGGTGGCGGCTTTTGGGGTTTATCTTGCCGCATTGGAGTTTGAGAACTTGCCCCGGGAAGAATTTCTGGCCAAGCTCAGGGAAGCCTGCCGAGTGCTGGAGGCCACAAGGCCTACTGCTGTCAATCTGTCCTGGGCAATCAGGCGCATGGAGAAATTGGTTGAGGGCATGAAACAAGAGCCGGTAAGCGCCATTGTGGATGCTTTGCTGGCTGAGGCCGAGAAAATCGCCAAGGAAGATGTAGAGACCAACAAGGCAATTTCCCGCCATGGCAACGAAGTTGTGTCGCCGGGATCCACCATTCTCACCCATTGCAATACTGGCGCTTTGGCCACAGTGGGCTGGGGGACCGCTCTAGGCGTCATCCGCGAGGCTCATAATGCCGGCAAGGATATTAAGGTTTACGTGGATGAGACCAGGCCCAGGCTGCAGGGGGGTAACCTTACCGCCTTTGAGCTGGTGCAGGCGGGTATTCCTGCCACCCTGATTGCCGACAGTGTTGCCGCCACCCTCATTCGAGATGATAAGATTGACCTGATTTTGGTGGGGGCAGACCGCATTGCCGCCAACGGCGATACCGCCAACAAGATTGGAACCTTTATGCTCTCTGAGCTGGCCGGACGTTTTGGGGTCCCCTTCTACGTAGTGGCGCCGCTCTCCTCCATTGACTTGTCTATTCCCGACGGCAGTTTCATCAAGATTGAGGAACGTCCTGCCGAGGAAGTGACTCATATCCGAGGGGTGCGGATTGCGCCTGAGGGAATTAATGTCTATAATCCCGCCTTTGATGTGACGCCCCATGGCAATATCAACGGGATTATTACCGAGCGGGGCATTATCAGGCCTCATTACGCAAAAAATATCGGCGAATTGCTGGAGTAACACTCTGGCGTTATTGAGTGCAAACAGAAGGATGGTGGAAGATGCAATTTAATTCTCAGCGCCAGCAGGTTGTCGAGGCCGGCCGCCAGATGGCCAGGGCCGCCCTGGCCGTCGGCACCTGGGGCAATCTCAGCTGCAGACTGCCCAATAATCTCATGGCCATTACCCCTAGCGGCATAGATTATGAGGAACTGCAGCCTCAGGACATTGTCATCATGGATTTGGCGGGCAACTGCATAGAGGGAAGGCGCAAACCTTCCACTGAACAACCTCTACACAGGGCGATTTATGCCGCCCGGGAGGATATTAGCGCCATAGTACATACCCACAGCGTCTATGCTTCCGCCATGGCCGCAGCTCGCAAGCCCATCCCCGGCGCCATTGACGACCTGGTCCAGATTGTGGGGGGGGATGTGCGGGTGGCAAAATATGCCCTGCCCGGCAGTCCCGAGCTGGGCCGGTATGCCCTGGAGGCTCTGGCCGACCGCAATGGAGTGCTTTTGGCCAATCACGGGGCTTTGGGCGCGGCCGCCGACTTGAAGCAGGCCTTGATTATCTGTCAAATTATCGAGAAGAGCGCACAGATTATTATTGCTGCTCAGGTAGTGGGGGGGGCAGTGCCATTGCTCCAGGAGGACATTGAATGTATGCGCAATTTCTTTTTACATAAGTATGGCCAGCGCTAGGGAGGAATAGTGTATGGAATCTATTTTATTAAAAGGCCCCTGGGTGGCAGGGGCTGGGATTGCAGATGTGGGGGTCCGGGATGGGAAAATCGTCCTGGTGGGAACCGCGGTTGCTGAAGACTGCTATGACCGGGTCATCCCGGCGGCGGATTGCGCCCTTATCCCCGGCCTGGTCAACTGCCACGGCCATGCAGCTATGACCCTGTTTCGGGGAATTGCCGATGATTTGCCCCTGATGCCATGGTTGGAAGAGAGAATCTGGCCTCTTGAGGCAAGACTCACCGCCGATTGCGTCTACTGGGGCAGCATGCTGGCCATAGCCGAGATGATTCGGGGGGGCACAACCACCTTCACCGATATGTACTTCTTTGAGGAGCAAACTGCCCGGGCTGCAGCGGAAACGGGAATCCGAGCCGTTCTCTCTCGGGGATTAGCTGCCGGCCCCAATTTTTCCAAGGCCCTGGCTGAGAGCCGGCAGCTGGCAGAGGATTGGCATGGAGCTGCCGGCGGACGCATAACAATTCAACTTGGGCCCCATGCTCTGTACACTTGTCCTCCGGCCACGCTGGCGCCTGTGCTGGACCTGGCGGCAGAGCTGGGGCTCGCCTTGCAGATACACCTGGCAGAGACAAGGGGAGAGGTAGAGGAATCCTTGACCCGCTATGGCAAGAGCCCGGTGGCGGTCCTGGAGGAGGCGGGCTTTTTCCAGCTTCCCGTGTTGGCTGCTCACGGTGTGCATATCAGCCAGGAGGATATTGGCATCTTGGCCCGCCGAGATGTGAGGGTAAGCCATAATCCCGCCAGCAACTTAAAACTGGGAAGCGGCATCGCCCCTGTTCCCGACCTGCTCAGCCAAGGGGTTACTGTGGGCCTGGGCACTGATGGCGCCGCCAGCAACAATAATCTGGACATGCTGCTGGAATTGCGCCTGGCCGCTCTCATTCACAAGGGCATACATAATGATCCTACCCTGGTGCCGGCCGCAGCTGCCCTGGAGATGGCGACATCCATGGGGGCAAGGGCCTTGTTCCTGGAGGATGTTGGTTCAATCCGGGAAGGGATGAAGGCCGACCTCATCCTCGTTGATCTCAATAAAGCTCATTTTTCCCCGCGCCATAATCCAGAGGCGGCAATTGCCTATGCCGCCCATGCCAGTGATGTTGCTCTGGTGATGGCAGACGGACAGATTCTGCTGGAAGGCGGCAGACTGACGACCATCGACGAAGAGCGCGTCATATTTGAGGCCCAGCGCTGCATCCGGGCCATTAAGGGGTAAAACTATGAAAGACAAGCATTTTGAGACTATGGCCATCCATGCCGGGGGAGAAGAAAAGAAGCCAGACAATGCTCTCAATGATCCCATCTTCATGACTTCCGCCTTTACCTTTGACAGCCTGGAAAAAGCCGATGCTGCCTTCGCCTTTGAGACCAGGGACTATGTCTACACCAGGGGCAACAACCCCACCCTTCGGGTGCTGGAAGAGCGCATGGCAGCCCTGGAGGGAGGCCAGGGGGCGGTGGCCTTTGCCTCGGGTATGGCCGCAATCAGCTCTGTCCTCCTTTCACTGCTAAAGCCAGGGGATGAGATTGTCGCTCATCCCATGCTCTACGGTTCCACTCAGAACTTTGTCAAAAACATATTGCCCCGGTACGGCATCAGCTCCCGGCTGCTGAATCTTGCTGATGTCTCTGCCCTGGCCAGTGCGCTCAGCGACCGGACTAAGGTCATCTATTTTGAAACTCCCGTCAATCCCAGTCTAGAGATTATCGACATTCGGGCTATTTGCCAAATCGCCGGGACCAGGGGGATTAAGGTAGTGGTGGACAATACCTTCGCCACCCCCTACTTCCAGCGTCCCCTGAGCTTGGGGGCCGATGTAGTGGTCCACAGCGCCACCAAGTATATCAGCGGCCACGGGGATGTCATCGCCGGCATTGCTGTGGCCAGGGACGGGGACTATGCTCAGGAACTGAAATTCGGGTACATGTGTGAGTTCGGCGGCGTCATGAGTCCTTTTACCGCCTGGCTGCTGCTGCGGGGGCTAAAGACCCTGGCTTTGCGCATGCGAGAGCATGAACAGAATGCCTTGGCTGTAGCCCGTTATCTTAATGACCATCCCAGGGTAAAGAAGGTCTATTACCCTGGCTTGCCGGAGTTCCCCGGACATGGATTAGCTGCGGCCCAAATGCGCGGATTTGGGGCCATGGTCAGTTTTGAAGTGGATGGCAGTCTTGCCCAATCCAAACAGCTGGTAAACAGCCTCAAGCTGTTTAAACTGGCGGTCAGTCTGGGAGATTGCGAAAGCTTGGTCCAGCATCCCTTTGCCATGACCCACAGGGACTATACCCCGGCAGAGGTCCAGGAGGCTGGCCTTAGTCCCGGCTTAGTCCGCCTGTCCATCGGATTGGAGCATAAAGAGGACCTGGTTGCCGACCTGGAGCTGGCACTGGCTGAATTAAACTGAAGAGACAACAAGGGTGTCTGTGAAAAGCGCCCTTGTTAATTTATATAAGCTTTCGTGGCAAATAAAGCAAAATACAAATAAGAATAGAGCAATATCTGTAAAGCTATTATCCCCCTTGAGGAATAGTATGAATATGAAATTTATCTTAGGGGGTAAACACATGAAACGTTGGCTTGCACTTTTGCTTGTTGTGCTAATGGTCTTTTCTCTGACTGCCTGCGGCGGCGGCAAAGACGATGATACTAAAACTCCTAGCGGCAACACTGAGGACCCGGGCGGGACTGAGGACCCGGGCGGGACTGAGGACCCAGGGGGAACTGAGGATCCAGGGGATAATTCCCTGGAGGGCGAATTTTATGTTCTTGAGGACCAGATGGGCGTGTTCAACCTTTTTAAAGAGTTGAGCTTCTCTTACAAGGCATTAACTGAAGGCGAAGAAGAGGCCTTTACTTATTCTCACCAATACTTGGATTCAGAAGTAGTTGATTATGTTATGGAAGAAGAAAGCCACTCAGATAATGCCAAGCATTTCCAGATAAAAATTGCCGAAGACGGAGCTGAAAATGTTTTTGAAGCCTGGGTGAATGACGCAGGAGCGATTGTTAAAGCTGGGAATGAAGAGGGCTACGCCACTGGTGATATGGCAGCCTTAACTGCTTTCGGTTTTGTTTTCCACCTGATTCCATTTTATGTATATAATGAAGTTTATACGGAAGTCTTTACCTCGGAGGGCGGTTTCGCCAAATCCGGCTGGGATGTAAAAGAACATTCCACAGGCAGCAAAGACTTTGGGTCAGGGAAAGTAAGTGTTGAGAAGTATAAATTCGCCTGGTCTTGGACTAAGGATACTATCGACTGGGAAGTTGCTGAAATAAATGGCCGCTATATTTTCACTCAGTGGAAAATGATCGAAGAAGAAGGCGATACAATGGAATTGTTCGTCAACAAGATTATTCCCTTCTAATTAAATCCGGCCTGGGGGCCGGTTTTTTTTGATTTTGCAGGAAAAAACGAGATGACAGTGGAAAAGATACATGTTAGGAAATACTGTTGACAGGAGAGGGTTGGATTTGGCTAAGAAGGCAATCGCATTAATTGCTCATGACAGTTGCAAAGACGATCTTGTAGATTGGTGTCTGTCCAACCTGGAGCAGCTGTCCCGCTACAGTCTGTGGGCCACCGGCACTACCGGCTCGGTTGTTGCCGCCAAGACCGGACTGGATATCCACAGGGTTCACAGCGGCCCCTTAGGCGGGGATTTGCAAATTGGCAGCAAAATTGTCGGCGGAGAGATAGACATCCTCATTTTTTTTTGGGACCCGCTGAGTTCCCAGCCCCATGACCCGGATATTAAGGCACTGCTGCGGGTGGCGGCATTAAAAAATATTCCCGTGGCCACCAATCAGGCTACCGCCGACTTTCTAATTTCCTCGCCCTTGCTGGATGGTGAATAGGCGCAGATTTTAGTATAATAATGAAAGTCTGCTTGGCAGGAAATTTGCCTGCCGGCAGAGAATAGCATAATTGTCATAACGGCAACATTTTCTAATGTACTTCCCAAAGGGGGATTTCTGATGGATCTGCTGAGGCAAGAACTGAAGGACTACATGGACAGCGAAGATCGCTTGTTGGTTTGGCCCTGTGGGAGAAGGTACAGGGATCTCGCCTTGGAGTACATAGCTTCTAAGTTTGAAACTGGCAGAAGTTATACTCTCCAAGAGGTAAATGCCATAATTAACAGGTTCCATAGCTTCGATCAGGCGGCCATGCTCCGCTCTGAGCTTTTTGAGAACGGTCTGCTGGACTGCACTTCCGATGGCTCGGAATACTGGAAAGTGGGGCCGTAGTTGAAAAACAGCCAGATGGAACTAACCATTGGCTGATTTTTTTAATGAACTAAATTGACTGCTGGCGCTTCTTATTTATAACACAGGGAGTGATACTGTGGATTCTTTAAAAAGGGTGGCGCGGGCCAAGGCAGGAGACAAGCAAGCCCTCCTGGACCTGGTCCTGGCCAGGGAACGGGAGTTTTACGGGCTGAGCTATGTCTATATGCGCAATGAGCAGGACGCTGCCGATGCCCTCCAGGATATGATCGTCATCTTGTATACCCGCATTCATACCCTCAAGAAAGATGAGTCCTTTTATTCTTGGGCTAATCAAATCCTCGTCCGCTGCTGCCTGACAAAACTGCGCCGCAACAAGCGGTGGCAGCTAATCCCTGAAGGATATGAAGAAGCCACAGAGCATTCCCGCGAAGCGGGTTTGGACCTCTTAAACGCAGTGCACAGGCTGCCGGCGGCCCAGCGGGATGTAATTCTGCTCTTCTATTATAGTGACAAGACCTTTGAGGAAATCAGCGAGATTCAGTCCTGTCCGCTGGGGACGGTCAAATCCCGTCTGCATCAGGGCTTAAAAAAACTAAAGGGGTGGTTGGG
>DIPE01000084.1:7875-9856 GCA_002427015.1 Firmicutes bacterium UBA5496
ATTTGCGCAGCCGCCTTTGCACCAGCCTGGAGGGAGTGCAGGCACGGACGGGTCATGTTGCTCATCGCTGGATTAAGCCTGCCATGGCAGTGCTAACTGCTGCCATGCTGACGGTTGCCCTCCTTCCAGGCCCAAGTCCAGTTACCGTCATGAATCTCCCCAGTGGTGCCGATGCCAGTCCCGAAGCAGCCTTAACAGAAGATTATCGCGGGGTAGATGATGCCGGAGTCGCCAAGAATAATGCTGCCAGTCAAGGCAATGAGGAGGCCAATGGGGTTGTTTTGGCAGCTCCCCTGGAGAATCCTCCTTGGGAACGGGTTGGCGCCTTCTCAGGCCTGGCAGCGCTGACGGGGGTCCTGTGGATCTGTGAGATTGGGCGCCGGCGGCTGGCCCTGGCCCTGATTGTTCCGACGCTGGTTTTGATCCTTGGCAATCTCTGGCTGTTGCGAAATTTAATATTTTAAGAAAAATCCTCTGCCCGCCGGCAGAGGATAATTTAGTTTCTGTGCTGTTTGATGATGTCGCGGATTCTGTCGGCGCCCATCTGGGCCACGAAGCCGCCGATGCGGGGGCCGCTGGCCTTGCCCAGCAACACCTGATAGAGGAGCTGGAAGAAATCCTTAGGGGGAATGCCGTTTTCCCTGGCAATGGCATAGGTGCCGGTTTGCAGGGCTTCGGCTTCGGTCTCCCGGCCGATAAGGTCCAGGAATAAATCCAGCAGCCGGTTTTCCTCCTGGTTAAGAACCGGGAAATCGCGCTGGGGCAGGATAAAGTCAGTATAGTAGTTGAGGGCAGGGGTAAGGAGCTCTTGGACATAATCCCAATTTTCCGCTGTTTCCGCGCCGTAGACATCGATGATGAATTCTTTTAGCACCGGAATATCTGTTACCCCTACTGCCGAGACGATGTTGATGAGGTCGGAATAGACGATGGGCACTTGGGGGCGGCTGCCGGCAAAGTAAATGTACTTGTACTCGGGATCTTCCGGAGTCATTTTCAGCACTTCATCCATGTACTGAACAACGGTCTCGCTGGATAATTTCTTTTGCTGCCGGGGATTCTTGAACATTAAATAGTTGAGAGATTCAGGGGTGCCCCAGCGGGTAAAGTTTTCCACTGTCAGACCCTTGCCCACAGATTTGGAAATCTTGCGGCCGGACTCATCCAGGAACATTTCATAGAACATGTCCGCCGGCGGCTTTCCTCCCAGAATCTTGGTAATTTGCTTGGAAAGTTTGGCGGACTCAATCAAATCCTTGCCGTACATTTCATAGTTGATGCCAAAGACTGCCCAGCGGGAGCCCCAGTCTACCTTCCAGCCAAACTTGCTGCGGCCGTCGCCCACAGGCTGGCTGCCGTGATGGCCGCAGCCAGCTGCGCCTTTAAGCTCTTCGCTGCAGCTGTACTCTACTGTTGCCTTTTCGGCGTCATAGCCAAGAACCTTGGTAGTGTTCACCCGCCCGCAGTTTTCGCACACCGGCATGATGGGAAACCAGTCTTCACGGTTTTCCGGGCGCAGGGTGGGCAGGATGATATTGAGAATTTGCTGGTTGCGGGCCAGGGCCAGCTGCAGCACTTGATTGTATGTGCCCTTTTTGTATTCCTCTGTGGCAGAGACAAATTTGTAGGGAATGCCGGTGTCATCCAGCATTGCCCGCAGTTCTTTATTCATGTGGGCGGAATAACTGGGGCAGCAGCCGTAAGGGTCGGGAATCGCTGACACGGGTTTGCCCAGATGTACCTGGAGCCAGGGCGCGTCAATATTAACCGGAATCTTGCGCAGGCCGTCCATATCGTCGGAAAAAACCACAAGCTCAGATTTTTTGCCCAGCTCCGCCAAAGCCATGGCGACGAAATGGGTGCGGACAACTTCACCTACAGTGCCCATATGGGGGTGGCCCGAGGGCCCAAAGCCCGTTTCCAGCAAGTATGTATTCCTTTCAGGAAAGCGCTGGACAATGCGCTGGGCTTCTTGTTGGGG
>DIPE01000084.1:10064-10297 GCA_002427015.1 Firmicutes bacterium UBA5496
TAGTAGTTTTGTTGGACTTCCGGGCTCAGCGAACCCAGTTCCATGGGTTGGGCGTAGACGATTGCGCATTCATAATGGAGAGGGCATTCAGCGATAACCGGCGTGGAAATCACTTGTGCCGGCTGGGGGCTGAGCTTGCATGCATTAAATTTGTCTATATCCCGACCGGATTTTGAGCCGCAAAAGGCAAGTTGGTTTTTGAGGCTGTCATCCAGGGGGATGCTGACGCTGAA
>DIPE01000084.1:10441-10790 GCA_002427015.1 Firmicutes bacterium UBA5496
GTATAGCGATTGTGGCGCACAAGGACAGTGAAAATTGGCAGGCGCCATATGTAGCCGATTGTCCCCCAGCCAATTGTCATGGTATTGAGCTCATTTCCTTGGCGGACGGTAAGAAAAGCTCCCCCTTTTCGCAGCTGCTCCATGGCCTGGGGCGCATACTCGTCAAATCTTATTTGGGTGATCATTTGTCTGCCTCCTAAATAACTGGTTATTATATATGATACTCGAAGGGGCTGTCACTTACAAGTTAATGCAACAAGGGTTCCTTTCTGGTAAGATAAGGTAGGCAGGAGGTGGCGAACATGCAGCCGACCAATATGGAATTAAATGAGCTGATTAAGTACATCAG
>DIPE01000047.1:0-2643 GCA_002427015.1 Firmicutes bacterium UBA5496
ATTGGGTTTTCCCCGTAGTCTTAGCGGTTTTCAGCCAGTAGATTGACTGTGTTATGAGGAAAAACCAGTCGGCGGAGTGAATATCCTTGTCTGTCTTTACTGCGTATTTTCTTATGGTCTGAATCATCGTTCTTACTTGTTCCAGCATCTCGGCCTCGGTGGGATAAGGTATTTCCCCCCTGATATCCCTGCCAGAGATTAAATAGCCTGCATCCAGCAGGCCCCGCATTGAAAAGCCCCTTAGACCATATCCCTCGTTAAAGCGGTCTTTAGAAGTCCCCCAGTAAATTACATCGCCCTCACGACTTTTTATCCCCGCGTAAGGGACAATCTCTCCTTCCAGAACCGCTAAATACGGGTTGCCGCTGCGTTTATAACTCTCCCGCAGCTTATGGAAGTCCTGAAAATTGCTTTCGGTCAGCAGGGTGTCGGCGACAATAAAAAAATCCAGGTCGCTGTACCCCAGATGAAAATCCTCATAGACGGCTGAGCCGAAACAATAGGCAACGACAATCTTGTGGCCAAGGAGATTGTCTGCCATTGCCACAAACTCCGTCCAGCGCCGATTTAATTTCCTTGTCCATACCATCACCTCAAGCTTTCTGCTTGTTGACTGGGAGCATTACCCTGCCACACAGGCAATAACTATTAACATTGCAAAGACAGCCCCGTCAAGATGTGGGGAAGTGCCAAAGCAGTACCCGATTATGCTATAGACGATAAAAACCGCAGTAATCGCAGAGAAAACGGTCAACAGTTTTTTCCCGATTTCCTTTCTCTGCCGGGGTTCCATTTTGCGGGCATCTTCATAAGAATAGGTGGTTAGCCAATACACCCGTTCTTTTTTATAGATAATGAAAGCAATCAGGTCCAGATAGAGTAGCATTGAAGTGAGAACGACCTTCGCGATTAACAGGTTGTTGGCGTTCGCCTCTGCCAGCAGCTTGCCCAGAAGGGGAATAGTGCCAATCATCACTAAGAGAATTAGAACGAAGGTTATATACGTCTTCTTTTCGTAGTTCATGAAAACCCTCCTCCCCAGATTTATTCTATTTTTCGGGGGTAAATCCCTTTTCTCCTTCCAAGGCATAAGTTGCCCTGATGAATTCTATCCCTCGATTGTAATGCCAAACCAAGGTAACCAACAGGGATAAGGATGGGCAATAAGCGCAATAATTGGCGCTAAATTTACTTATTATGTTATAGTTGTCTTAGCTTGGGCAATGAAGGCATAGCTTGCGGTACGGACAGCTCGCAGACACGGACATCATCGGCGACGAATAGGGAGTGGAGGTAACAAAATGTTAAGATGGTGGAAGTCAGCCTGGGCACGCCCCCTGGACCGGGCGGCCCTCATTGGATTCGTCCTTGTCCTTTTAGGTTCCATTTGTGTTGCAGGCATTGCCGCGGCGGCTTTGAATAACTATGTCACTTATCGCGACAACATGGTCCAGATGTATGAAAGCCTGGAAGACCGGCTGAGCGAACCACTGAGCCAAAGAGACCGGGAAATTTTGCAGGGCTGGCAACAATCAATTCCTCAGCGTCTTGCCATTCTAGATGCCGGAGGTTCAGAAGCCTGGCGGCAAGGGGCAGAATTCCGGCTTGAGCAGATTAACTTTGTTGGCAACCGCTGGGAGGGTAAAAACGAATACGCTCTGGCAAGTGTAGAGGAATTTGCTCTCCGCTCCCACTTTAACAAGGGGCTGGCCCCGGAGGAACCCCCTGGTCGCAATGGCTTTGGCATCCTTGAACGGGTTGCCGCCTGGGCAGGCATGCTCTTGCTGCTGCCGGCCTTGCTGATTGGCGCTGCCTCTGTGCCTGTTTCCGACTCCGGACTAAAACCCCCGGGGGTGTGGCTGGGGATTTTTCTCCGCCTGACCCTAATCCTTTTTGCTTCTTGGCTGGTTGTTCTTGGCCTGTCTTCACTGTTATGGGGTGTGGGCAGCATTACATACCCTGTGGCCCAGGGCTTGGTTTATAAGCCCCTGTGGGGCGACTTCCCCGAATGGGTAGAAATCCTTCCCCGTTGGCAGTACATTCTTGGCCGGGGGGCAATCGCGCTGCTGACGGCCTTAACCGTATCTGTCTGCGCCCAGGCAGCAGTATTGATTGTTAGAAATAAAGTTGCCGGAGCGACAGGGTTGGCCTTACTCCTGTCTGGGTGGTATTTTGGCTTGCCTCGTTTCAAAATGATACTGGGCAGCGAATGGCTGGCTGAGGGGTTATATTTTTGGGGACTGTTAACCCATGTAGACCCTGGGCTGCCAGGCAGACCTGGCTTGAGAACTATTCTCTTGCCCATACATGCCCTCACTCGGGTGCCAATCTGGCTTTTGGCAGGAGGATTCATCGTCCTGCTTTTGTGGCGGCGGCGAGTTTCTAAACCCAATGGAAAGGTCGGCGCTCCCCTAACATAAAGGGCTGGCAAACAGCTGACCTTGCTGAGGTTGAGATAGCATGTATTATTTTGGATAGAACCGTAAAAGACAGAGCTGAAAAACATACAAGGCGGGGTTTCCCCCGCCTTTGCTGTTTCACTACAGCGCTCTACAACTCAGAGACGATTCGGCTGTCAGGCCTCTGGCCTTAGGGAGCATATCACACACTGTTGCCGTTCCGTGAGCGCCGGTATCTTCTGAA
>DIPE01000047.1:2794-3880 GCA_002427015.1 Firmicutes bacterium UBA5496
TGGCAGAATAGGATGTCGTGGTCAATCCCTTGACGCAAAGGTGGGCAATAAGATAAGAGACAGGAATCAGCAAGACTTTTTCAAGGATATCCTTGGTTATTTCATTTTTGCGTAATACCCAATACAGCACAGCCAGAATCCCCAGCAGTAATATGGCGAAAAATACATAGTAGGCCAGGAACAGATTCGGTAAAACCCCAAACCCGCCAGAATGGTCCCTGCCGTATATTAAATGAGTATTATCGCCGTATACATTATCGGATGGGTAGTCAGCTGTATAGTAGTAAATGGACACAACATTTTCCTGCATAGGATTTATTAGAATGCTGCCGACATCTCTCTTTGCAATCCGCTTATTCCAGGTGTTTTCCCATGCGGTAATTACGTATTCGTAACCGCTTCCAGTTTCGGTGAGATAGCGTTCAATATCATATCCTGCGACCTCTTCGCCGAAAGTCAGGTACACAGTGCCGTCTTCCTGCTCAGAAACAGTTACGATCTCTTTTGAATAGGGAAGATACTGGGGCGCAGTTAGATAGGCAACTATTGTCAAGGTAATTACCAAGGTTATCAACACCGAAAGGATTGCTGTGTACAGCTTTGTGGTATTGAGCTTTTTCTTTGCCTTGCGAAAAGGTTCTATATGAGTGTCCGGCGCTAATTTCTTCGGGTGAACCATTTTATCCAGTTCAGCCTTGCAGCTTGGGCATGCATCCAAGTGTTCCTCAACCAATGAGCGGGTGTCATCGCTTACCATGTTCTCTGCATACAGGGGTAGAAGGTCACTAATAACGTCACAACTCAGTCTCATTGCAGCTCCTCCATTCCTTCTATAATCCTTTTGCGGGCCCGGTGATAAGTGACACAAGCCCAATTTTCGCTTTTCCCAAACAACGCTGCAATCTGCTTAAAACTCAATTCGCCAAAAGTCCGCAGGGAAAAGACTTCTTTATATGGTTCCTTTAGATTGTGCAGCACCTCGTGGATTTGCATGGAGGTTTCCGCGGCATTCATTGCGACTTCGATGTCAATGTCATCTGCCGGTTCCGCAATTGTATCCAGATTTGTCAGCTTCTTATGCTTGCG
>DIPE01000047.1:4157-4639 GCA_002427015.1 Firmicutes bacterium UBA5496
AAAATACGAGCGATATAAATCCTCATATTCCGTCACTTTATCACCTCCCCTGTATATAAGACGCACCTACCCTGAAAATCTTACAAAAAAAAGGGTAATCTCATGGGGATATTCTATTTCATTAGTTAGGTTTCCTTCCCCCTTCCTGGTCCAGGGGTTCCAAGTCATTATAGGCATAAGAACCATCTATATGCACTAAAAAGGCTGACTCCCGTCAGCCTCATAGACTTGAAAAACTCCCCTTAGAACACATCCAAAGTGGCTTTTTGTATGGCAATGCGCTCGACGACGCGGATGACAAGAAAGCCAAGGAGGTAATAGGCCGCACCCAGCAGGGCTTCCCCTAATACCAGCCTGATCAGATCAGGCATATGCACCCCTTCAAACAGCATATTTGCCGCTTCGATGCTCCGGGTCAGGGGAATGATTCGAGAAATGAACTGGGCGGCTTTGGGCAGCTGCGCAATGGGAAAGTTGGCCCC
>DIPE01000047.1:5009-5257 GCA_002427015.1 Firmicutes bacterium UBA5496
CCGAGATTGATGCCGGTGAAATCTACGCCGAAAATCAGGCTGCCGGCGAGGAAACCAATTAACACTGTCGCCACGGATACTAACATGGGAAAGAAGCCCCGCTGAAGCACCACTGCCAGCTTGTGCACCGGGGCGGCAATGATGGAACGGAGACGGCCGTAGTAACGCTCCCCGGTAAATGTGGTCCCCAGGCTGAAAATACAGGTATTGACGCAGAGCAAAAAAGAATTGCCCACCACCCAGCGGGT
>DIPE01000005.1:0-574 GCA_002427015.1 Firmicutes bacterium UBA5496
TGATCGGCTACCACGCAAAGGATAGGAAGGCTGACCAAGGCCTCTTCCCGCTTTTGCCTTTGCGTGCCTAATGATGCATTGAGATTCAAGAGGAGCAAGGAAAAGATGAGACCAAGAGCAATTAAGACCATGGCCTGCAACTTCAGCCGCCAAATCCGTCTGCCAACATAGGTCAGTATCATTTCTTTCCCCCGCTTTCCAGGAGAATGCGGGCACTGAGACGAGACTCCCTGCTGGATACTAGTACCGCTACCAGCAGGATAACCAGGCCTTGGGCAAGGACTATCAACAGGGGCAGGCGAGGGGAAATTTCAATCAGCTTCACTGCCGGGGCACCTTCGGGGCGTTCTGGATCAGGGCGTCCCTCGAATCCTGAGGCACCCTCTTCAATATTGCTATAGGCCTGGTTCATTACCCTTAGGTAGGCAAAATTCCCAGCTGTACCCCCGATGGCCAGCCCGCAGAGGCTTAGAATCAGGATGAAGCTCAGCAGGAAGAAAAGCAGACGGCGGCGTTCCGCCCCCAGGGATACCATGATGCCCAGGACCGGCCGCAGTCCCCGGGTGAGCAAGAG
>DIPE01000005.1:764-3725 GCA_002427015.1 Firmicutes bacterium UBA5496
CTGCCTGTTCAAAGCCTCCAATTGTGGCTTTACCCGGCTGTAGCCCTGGTCAAAGAACCTAACACCTTCAGCCAGATCGGGCCCCAATTGTTCCAAAAAGGCCTGTTCGCTGCCGTGCTGGAGCGCGAGGGAAAACATGCCTGGGCGTTCCTGGGTAAAGGAAAGGGTGCAAGCCTGATACTCGGGAGTTTGGGGGATGTCTTCGGGAAGCGCCAAGAAGGGAACAAAGACTGTGTTGGGGCTGAAGGCGTCAACGTGGATATCCCAGGCCGGAGCCGCGTAGATGCCGATGATTTTGTATCTCTCAGATTCAGTAAACTCTGTGAAAGAAGGAGTGAAATCTCCAGGTATATATTTGGGGGGAAGGACTCCAAAATATTTGTAACCAGTTTGCTGAAGGGAGAGACCTATTTCATCTCCCACCTCCAGGCCATTTACTCTGGCTAAAGAAGCACTAATTAAACAGACTTGGTCTCCTGCAGCCATTTCTGAGAAACTGAAGTCTCTGCCCTCTATGATGTAAGCCTCACCTCTATTGAAGGAAGGCAGAGCATACAAATTATTAGTGCCGATTACTATGAGACCACGAATGTTGCGTTGGGCGTTATCAATATTCTGTTGCCATGGTTCTCCTTCCTCACTGGCAAGGAACTCTTGAAGACTGCCTTCCAGCTCATGACTTTCAAGCGTGAAGCGTTCTCTCTGAATGTCATAACCTGTATCATCATTCATCCTGCCGATATAAAAACGACAATATGGTTCTCCATTTGCAAGATACCATTGGGGTTCTTTCGTCACATTTCTTAAGCCCGTTGTCCTAGTTTCATCAGGGATATAGGCTCTGGGGAACAAATCCTCTGCAGAAAACAGATAGTTCTCCCCAACAGAATAGGGAGGTGGTTCATTGTGGCAAAAACCTTCGCGAAGAACGCGAAAGTACCGAAAGTCCCGATAGAGGGGATGCAAGGCAGGGGACTGGTCATGGTCGATTTCAAATATTACTACATAGTTCAACCTTCCCAGTGAGGATCTTTCGGTATAGCCATGTACAGTTGTATCTATCTCTGACCGAATCACCCCTGCAGGATAGGGCTGAAGCATCTCAATATCCACGCATCTGCCTACTAACACACCACAAGCAATCCCTTCAGAAAATCTCTTGTAATCAAAAGGATCACCATGTTTTGCAAGAAACACCATAGATTCGAAATCACCGGCCATTTCGGCCTGATGACGACCCACTGCGATTTCTATATCCTCCTGGTCATGAGCTAGGGCAACGGCATCAGGAGAATAAGCCCTGCAACTCTGCCGTTCGTCAATTTGCCTGACCATATCCAACCCTGCAAGTTTCTCTAGATAGAGCTGATGCGGGTCAGGTGTATTCCTGCTCTGCGGATCAAGTATAGTCTTGTCCACAGTACAGCGCCAAAAGTCCCCATCATTTATTACGGCGACGGTGCTATAAGCTGCTTCAGCGTAGATTAGATTCTGTCGTGAAGCATACCACTGGCCGAAACCAACGGTAAGAAAGCCAATTATCAGGGTTAGAAGCAAAATACAGAGGAAACTCCGAGGACTGCTGCGCCATATGTGCTTGGAAACTAATTTTCCTTGCATATTTACCAACCTCTTTGTGCAGTATTTTTTTTTCCTTTGGTACGCCAACCAAGATCAATTCTGATATTTCCATCCATTATGCTCCTACTAAACTTTTTTCCCCGCTGCCCAATTACTTCTGACACCATCCCTCTTGAAAACAGTTAGTTGAATATATTAAAGGCGTATAACCTATTTACTTGTCGATGACAGTCTTGATAAATAATTCCACAAATTGTTCGTTTTTCCTCCCCAGCAAGCCCAGAAAAACATCTGGTTTTTTCGGGAACAATTATTGTATATTATATAGTTAGCTACTCACTAGATAGTATTTTTAAGGTTTTTAATAGCGGTCACAAAAAGCAAGGAGGAGAAGATCGTTTCTTAATAAGAACGTAACACTACCCATGAAAGCAAATATTCACAGCCTCAAACTATCAAAGTGGGTCGGCCACACTGCTGCCCGACTTATAGACGAGGTTTATGCTCATGTTCCTCGGGGGACCAAAAAAAAATTACCCAGACGGTAGAGCGGGATCTCTATAGTCTAGGTAATAACTAAAAATGTTATATTGGGGCTTCTAGCTCCTTTTTTATTTTGCGCCCTTTTAGCATTTTTCAATTAGGCATGGGGCTCCAACGCCTTTCCCGCGTTGATCCTTACGGGTAGAGATAAGGTAGATTTCTGAAACAACAGCTTTATCATGTTTGCTAAAATCCTATACTTCTCAACTATTTCAATCTCCTCTAACCATTAATCATTGTTAGCAGGCTAAAACCAGTCCATGTTCTCCTCAAGAAACTTCATGGTGTCGTCATCGACAATATTTCTCAGCTGCTGAATTTCATCTTCGCTGAGGGCGTTGTACAGTTTTTCTCCCAGGATGCTTAGTCTTAAGGGGTTGACTGGTTTACTCTGGGCTCTTGCTTCTTCAAGCAAAGCCTCAAGCTCATCAAGTATCGCCAGTGCCACAGGGTTATCGGCCAGGATGGATTGGGCCTGAGGTTTAAGTTCTTCTAAATCCTCCAAAATGGCTTCATCTATTTCCGGAATAAGATTATCTTCGGCTTGAACGCTGAAAACCATCTGTTCTGCTTGTAATTTTAACCCAGAAATATTTAAGCCTATACTTTCGCCTTCTTCATTAAGGGGGACAGTAACAGAGTCAATGTCCTCAGGCAGCTTAACATATTTGCCTGCAGTCTTGAGGACAAAATTAAGGGGCAGAGGTATTCTTCCCAAATGGGCTGAGTTTATTTTAAAGACTAAAATGCCGTCACGGATTTCCGCCTGCATGCGGGCAGATACTCCCACAGGGAAGATTAAAAATTTGAAGCCGCCGCCTATCTGTATATATTCCT
>DIPE01000072.1:0-6362 GCA_002427015.1 Firmicutes bacterium UBA5496
CTGCGCTACGCCCCGCGGACTTCACTATTATACTAGAGGTTTATTTGTTAGTCAAGATGAACCTGCAACTCTATCCTTTAAAATTTTCAGGATTTCTAACCTTTCTACTAGAGAATGGCGCTGAGCCAAAAGGGGGATTGCTATATGGGCGCCGTGGTCAAGACCCTGACAGCCGCCCATGAGAATGACATCGTCCGCTTGAGCTGCTTCCAGAACCGCCTGTATAGCGTCGGTGAGGTGGGGGAAATGGCGATATTTTATCCCGGCAGCATCCAGTGTATCCAGGACTGCCCGCCGTTCTTCGGGGCTGACCACATCATGGACACCGACATATTCTTCACTGTCAGTAAGGATTAGCTCCCCAACGGGCAGCAGGGGCAGCCATTTGACTACTGTTTCTGTATTTTCACGGTTGACGACACTGCCCCTGCTGCCCCGAATGGCGATAAGGAGATGCAGCTGATTGTACTTCATCAGTCCCAAGGTGGCCAGGGTAATGTCTATATTGCCGGTATTGGCGAAGTGATCATCAATTACCTTAAAGTCCCCATCATAAATCAATTGAAATCTGCGTTCGACGCCGCTGAAGTTCGCCAAGGCGGAATAGATTTTGGCGTCGGGCACATTGCACAATTTGCCGGCGGTAATCGCGACAGTCGCATTGTAAATATTATGCAGGCCCAAGACTTTGAGCTTAAGTTTTAAATCACAGGGGGAGAGGGAGAAATTTTGAGAAATTATTTTTTCTGGAATTACATACCTGAAACTGCCGGAGCCAGTGCTTAATTCTATATCTCTGACCTGGATATGAGCAGGATTGCTTTTCAGGCTATAAGTGATAAAGTCGGCTTTAGTATGCTGACAAAGCTCAAGGATCAAGGGCTCATCCGCATTTAGGATTGCAGTAGAGGAGGGGGCAAGATTTTTAACTAATTTTGTTTTATGCTGCCAGTACTTTTCAAAACTGCCGTGAAAATCTATATGCTCCCGGGTAACGTTGTTAAAGGTCACAATATCATAGGGAATGCCATGCACTCGCTGCAGTTCCTGACCGGCCGAGGAGACTTCCATAGTCACATGGGAGCAGCGATTATCTCGCATACGGGCCAATATTTCAAAGAGCTCTCGGGAGTTGGGCGTAGTCAGGTCAGCTCCAACAGTACTGCGGCCATCTTTGACTACAACTGTGCCAATGAGCCCTGTAACAGGATAATGCCTGGACAGGACACTGTCAATCATAAAAGCAGTGGTAGTTTTTCCATTGGAAGCTGTGACGCCAATCATCTTCATCTCCGTGGCAGGGTATTGAAACCAGGCATTGCTGAGCTGGGCCAAGGCAACGCGGGAATCGGCGACAATAAAAATGGGAACATCAGCTGTAACATTCCTTTCGGCAATGACAGCTGCTGCTCCCTGTGCAATAGCTTGGTCAATGAAATCGTGACCGTCAAACTCATAACCCTTAATAGCGACAAAAATATTGTTTGGCCTTACTCGGGATGAGTTATCGCTGATTCCGGTAATTTTAATTTTTGGTATGGGGGGCAAGGGTTCACTCAATTGGAGTTTGGACAGCAAGTCGGCGAGAAAAATCGACATTTAACAACCTCCGTAAAGTTATCGAAGGGAGCGGATCTGCTGGAAAAACCTTTGCCATATCTCCAAGCGAAAGATATTGCTGCCAGACGTTTTTGTAATGAATTGATAGCCAACATAAAGGCCTACAATCAGGGCTAGAACGAATAAGGCTGGAATCCAGATGACCTTAAGGATATTTATAAAGACTCCAGCTCCTTTGTTGGCATTTACCGGGGCGGCGCTCCTTGGAACAGGACTGTTAGTCATAATAATCTATTCCCTCCTTTGCCCCTAATATTACTATATTGTTGAGTCTAAATCCAGATATATAAAAAAAGACGCCAAGATGGCGTCTTTCAATTTAAATTAGAGGTTATTGTTTTCAGCCATCATCTTTTGAGCATTTCTAATCATAACCTTGACCATATTGCCCCCGATTTTCCCCCCAATTTGGCCGCATTCTCGTGTAGTCATATTGGGCCATCCCTGGGTGTTGATTTTCTCTCTCAGGCCAAGTTCATCGGCAATCTCGTATTTGAACTGATCGAGAAGCTTTTCATCGATAAGATTTTTATTTCTGTTCCTATTTCTGGCCAAACTATCTCACCTCCCTGCATTTATTTTTTGCTGCAGGGAAGCAGACTATGTTATAAGAAATGTGGTCCTGCTGGCCAAAACAGAGATGGCGACCAAGGTATGTAAGGGAAAAAAATAGTTTTTCCAACAAAAAACCTTTATTATTAGCTTCGGCTCCAGAGAAAATATTATTCTGACAGGATTTTTACAAGAAAAGCAGAATAGAGAAAAGAGGGGGTGCTGTATTGGAAGAGAAATTAGAACTGATTGCTACGTTAAAAATTCCTTATAATGAGGACTTGTACACTTTAATTGATTTTTTAAATAGGACGCTGAAAGATAAAAAACTAATTTTCGGCGTTTCGCAGCGCAATGAGCAAATGCTTGTTTCCATCTATGAAATATAAATTAAGGAGGCATTATTAATGGAAAGCATTGCAAAATATATCGATTACACTTTGTTAAAGGCTACTGCCACAGATGAGGATGTTAAGCGCATGTGCCAGGAAGCCCGGGAATACCATTTTGCCACTATCTGCATCCATCCGGTCTTTGTCAGATTATGTTCCCAGCTGCTGGCAGGCTCAGGAGTTGGGGTGACTACGGTTATTGGCTTCCCCTTTGGCGCCGTCAAGTCGGAGGTTAAGGCCTTTGAGGCGGCCCAGGCCGTTGCTGACGGGGCCACCGAAGTAGATATGGTCATGAATATTGGTGAAATGTTGTCCGGCAATCTGGATGTTGTCCGCCAAGATATCGAATCTGTGGTCAAGACTGTGGCCGGCAAGGCTATTGTCAAGGTAATCATAGAAACGGCATACTTAGATAAAGAGCAAATCAGCATTGCCAGTAAGCTTGTTAAGGGCGCAGGGGCAAACTTTGTTAAAACTTCCACGGGATATGCTCCCAGCGGCGCCAAAGCCGAGGATATTAGGATAATCAGGGAAGCTGTGGGACCTGACTTTGGCATCAAAGCCTCCGGCGGAATTTCCAGTTACCAGGCTGCCAAAGAAATGCTGGAGGCCGGGGCAACTAGATTTGGCGCCAGCGCCGCCATAAAAATTGTTGAAGGCGAAAATTCACAGCAATAAAGGATTAAGCACAACTTTATTGGGCATGTACTGAACTAGAGGTGTTTAAGCAATTCTTTTTTTTGGATGGGGCATATGGTAGAATGGGGATTAGGATGTGATCGCCGTTGTATTATGTAAGGTATAAGCGAAAAAAAAATAGGAGAGTAAAGCGAGTCTTTTTTTTACTGTTTGCCCTGGCCTGTATCGGGCTTTCTTTTGCCTTGGCCTTTGGTTTTGGCAAAGGCGCTATTTTTAAGTTAATCTCTAGGCCCACGGCTGCCGGCCAAGCCCTGCCCTTGCTGACAATACAACGACAGGAACGCTTGCTCCTTCATCTTAACGTTCCAATTGATGAAGGAGACTCCTGGCGGGTCCGAGATAATAAGCTGGAACTGACTCTGTTACATAATGAGGCAATTGCCGCCTTTCCCCTTGAGGAGCAGTATTTAGAGCAGCAGATCAGTTTTCGCCGGGAAGAGGGCAAGGTTATCCTTGTCATTGAACTGGACAATCTTCCGCCGATTTTCAGTCTGAGATCAACTGCCCAGGGCTATACATTTCAGTGGCTGGAGGCTGGACTGGCGGGCAAGCGCATTGCCATCGATCCCGGCCATGGCGGTCATGATCCTGGGGCCGTAGGACATCATCTCGACCTGTACGAAAAAAACGTCACTCTAGCTATTGCCCTTGAACTGAAAGCAATGCTGGAACAAGCAGGGGCTGAAGTCTTTATGACCCGCACTACCGATACCCTGGTGGATACTACTGTCAAACCGGATAGACATATCCGCCCGGATCTCTGGAAACGCCATGATCTGGTCAACGAATATTCTCCAGATTTGTTTATCTCAGTCCACAACAACTCCTGGTCAGATAAATATGCCCGGGGGATTGAAACATATTACAACCCCAACTCCCTTAACAGTTTCCCCAGCAAGGCGGCGGCCAAGCTCATTCAAAATGAGCTTGTCAACGAATTGCAGCGTTACAACCGAGGAATTAAGCCCAAGAATGATGCCGTTTTGCGGGTGGATGCGCCAGCTGTGCTGGCGGAGATTCTCTTTATCAGCAACAAGGAGGAGGAGGCAATGCTGGCGGCCCCGAACTTGGCCAACAGGGCTGCCGCTGCTTTATTTAAAGGTATTGCCGCTTTCTTTTTGGACCCGAGAGGTGAATAACCCTATGAAATTTTCTCTTCAAGGCAGTATTCAGCTTACGACAATTTCACCGGAACTGTTAGAAATTTATCAGCCTGTAATCGGCTTCGAGGCTGTTTCGGTGTGGATAAATCTTTATCATGCCCTGGTCAATGGCTTCACAGTTTCCGAAGGGGATATTATGCAGCAGATGAATATCACCCAGAGGAGTTTTCGCATTTCCCTAAAAACCCTTGTTAAATATGGTTTGCTCCAAGGGGACAGTAAGGAATATATAATTATTCCCCCGACCATGGCCGGGCTGATTGAGCAAATTAAGGCCAATTCCTTTGTCTATGAACAGGAGCGCAGGTTTATCACGTTACTTGAAGCTTTTCGCTTAAAGAGAGGACAAGCCCTCAGCCAGCTTGAGATTGCCGCTGGGGAAGATGATTCCAACCTGCTCACGGAACAGCTGGCCGACGAATTTGCCACCAGATTCATCAAAGAATGCAAATTTGTTCCCAGCCGCCAGCTGCGGGACCGCTTTGATATGTGGTTTGAGCAGCTGCAGGACCGGCGCCTGCTGGAAGAGCTGCTGGAGCGGACCAAGCGCAAAGTGATTATGGAAGGCAACAAGGGCGCCTGTCCCAGTCTGTATGCCGATAAAATTGTTCGCCAATGGCTGGTCCAGGGGATTAAGACTTATGAGGACCTGCTCCGCTTAGATCAGGAATTTCAAGCCCGCTGTGAGTACTATCGGATTGTAGAAAAAGAGCTGGGGCGGGGTTTTAATACCTTGACCCCTGCGGAAAAAGAAATTATCGATAAATGGTCAGCTCAGGTGGAGGACTCCGCTCAGCTTGGCAACCTCATCAAGAAAGCGATTCTTTCCGGCGAATATCAGGGAAAAGGCGCTCCAGGCATTGCCTTTATCGATAAGTGGCTGGAACGCAAAGAAACTAAGCAGAAGCCGGCCCAATCCGGAAAAAGCGGGTTTACTCATGAACATAAGTTGTCTGATCTTGAAAAACTTGTAAAACGAAAGACTATGGTAGGTCTGGAGGATGAATCCCATGAGGGATGAGCTTTCCCACATTCGCAACCGGGAAGATGAAGAGCGTAAAATCATCCTGGCTGAACATCAAGAATACATGGACAGCCTCTTTGTTCGGCACCCCCAACTAAAACAGAATTTTGATCAGGTTGAACAAGTGCGCAAGCAGATTATCAGCGCCACCCTTGGCAAACTGCGGGGTGAACCCCTGGCAGGGGAAATTTCCGAGTTGGAAATGCGCTTGGCGGAGCTTATGCAAAAGCGAAATACATTGCTAGGCCAATATGGCATTAATCCCGCCTCACTGGAACCAAAGTGGAACTGTCCTCGCTGCCAGGATACGGGGATGGTAGCTATTGACGGCAAATATCTTGCCTGTACTTGCACACAGGCCAAAAGAAGACAGCTTTTCCTTCAGCGGGCTAATTTGCCTGTGAGAATTGCCGATGCTACTTTTGCAAGTGTTAAATTTGATATTTTTGCAGCGGAACATCGCTCACAAGCTAAACGAATTTATGCTTATGTAAAAAAATTTTGTGATGAATTAAAGAAAAATACAAGCTCCAGCCAAGGTCTGTTTATTCACGGACCGACAGGCTCAGGCAAATCTTACCTTTTGGGCTGCATTGCCAATTACCTGGCAGAACAAATGTCAGTACGCTACATGGTATATGCGGACTTTCTCGATTCCCTGCGGGCTACCTTTAACAGGGATGCGGAGCATTCAGAGCAGCAACTGATGGCTGAGGTAAAAAACGTCGACCTGCTGCTGCTGGACGATTTGGGAATAGAAAAGCCTTCGGAATTTTCATTGAAATATCTTGCCCAGATTATAGATTATCGCTATCGTAATTTAAAACCAGTAGTAGTGACTTCTAACTTTACCTTAAACGAGCTTATTGAGAGAACAAAAACCGACTTGTATGGGGAACGGATTGTCTGGCG
>DIPE01000072.1:6558-8133 GCA_002427015.1 Firmicutes bacterium UBA5496
GAATTAAAGAACAAAATCGACCTGGTGCAATTTATCAGTCAGTATACCCAGCTGAAAAAATCTGGCCGCATTCACCAGGGAATCTGTGTGCTGCATCCTGACAGTGATACGCCCTCCCTGACTGTCTACCCCGACACCCAAAGCTATTATTGTTTTGGCTGTAAAAGCGGGGGAAGCATAATTGAGTTTGTCAAAGCCCATTATAACTATGACTTCTACGAGGCCATCAATTTCCTGGCCCAGTATGCGGGCATAGATATTCAGACCGAGGAGACCCCGCAGGCCAAGGCCCGGCGTGAGAGAATCAAGACTAACGAACGGGCAGTGCTAGCCACCCAGAAGCAGCTGCTGGAGGCCCGTCTGGCCAAAGAATATCTGCAAAAACGGGGCTTCAGCCAAGAAACCATCGGTGCCTTTGGCATTGGTTACGACGCCAAAGAAAACAGCATTGTCATCCCTCTCAACGACGGTTATGGCAAGCCGGTGGGATTCAGCAGAAGGTTTCTGGATCCCGGCAAGGGCCCGAAGTATAAAAACTCCAGGAACGACGAAGTGTTTAATAAGGGCCAGCTCCTGTATAATCTGGACAAGGCCCGAAAACACGCCGGCAGTTTTCTCTTGGTTTTAGAGGGTTATTTTGATGTGATCAGCGCCTGGCAAAGCGGCTTTAAAAACTCTGTGGCCATTTGCAAGGATACCCTGACTGAAGACCAGGCCAGCTTGATTACCAAGCTGTGCAAAGGCAAGACTGTCATCCTGGTGCCGGACAATGATGAAACGGGGATGCGCAGCGTTCTCAACAACCGGGACCTGCTGCGGGCCAGCGATCCCAGCGTCCATATTCAGGTTGCCCCGCCTCCTGACGGCTGCAAAGATTTAAATGATGTGCTCCTGGCTTCCGGGGAAGAAGGAGTTCAGAATACAATTAAGGGCGCATATTCGGTAGATATCTTTGCCGTGCGCCAAATACTGCAAACCGAACCCAGCCGTGAAAAGCAGTATTCATTAATCAGAGAATACCTCAAGACTATAGATAACATCCTGGTCATCGAAGATATTATTCATGAGCTCTCAACCAGCTGGGACCATCCCCAGGGCAGCATCCGCCAGTACCTGGATCTGGGCGCCGGCAAAACCAGCTATTGGTTTCCCCATGATGCCACCTTAGAAAAGCGGCTGCTGGCCAGCGTAATGGCCGAACCGAAGTTCTTGGATTTAGTGGCAGATAAGCTAAATGGCGAATGCTTTTACAATCTGGAGAACAGGATAATTTTTGAATCCATGCTGTCTATCTATCAGAATACCGGCTCCTTTACCCAGACGGACTTGTACATGGCCCTTAAGGCAAAGAACCGGCTGGACAATGTAGAAGACTATTTTGCCGGCTTAGGCATTGGCTCAAAGGACGATCATGAGCTGGAAGCCATGTGGAAAAACCTGCTCAACTTGTATTATCAGCGCAAGCTGCTGGCAGCAGCCCTGGAGATTGCCGAGTCGATTTCCCACAACATGGACAACGACTTTGACCGCATCCAGGCCCGGGCACAAGACCTGGTTTTTAACGCTACGGATGCA
>DIPE01000072.1:8239-10476 GCA_002427015.1 Firmicutes bacterium UBA5496
AAGACCTTGTTTTTAACGCTACGGATGCAAGCACGACAACTCCTGTCCACAAGATGAATGATTTATTGGCTAACCGCTGGGAAGAATACTTGCGTCGGGCGGAAGGGATTGCCCCCCGGGGATTGCTGACAGGGTATTTTTCTCTGGACAATATCATTGCTGGTTTTAAGAATAAACATTTGATTGTTTTGGCGGCTGCAACTTCAACAGGCAAATCCGCCATGGCTCTGAACTTTGTCCGCAACGTCCTCAGCCGTGACCCTGCGGTACCGGTGGGGATTGTCAGCCTGGAAATGAGCGCCGAAGAAATTATCGACCGTTTAATAATCTCAGAACTGTCTGTCGACGGCTTTCGCTATGATCAGGGCAATTTGACTGAAGATGAACTGGAGAAATTTCAAACCAATATCAATGTGTTATACAATAAACCTCTGCTGATCAGCGATGAAAGGGGTCTGACAGTTACTCAGATAAGAGCCCGGCTGCGCAGAATGAGAGCTGAACTTGGTTCTCTTGGATTGGTGGTGATAGACTACCTTCAGACCATTCAACTGGAGGCAAGTAATACTATTTCTACTGCTCGGGCAACAGGTGACGTGGTGCTCCAACTCCGCAACCTAGCTTCGGAACTGGACGTCCCAATTGTGCTGATTTCTCAGATCAACCGTAACTACAGCCAGCGTTCTGACAGGCGCCCGCAGCTTTCCGACCTGCGTGAAAGCGGCAACATCGAGGAATTCGCCGATATGGTCATCTTCCTTTACCGCCATTCTCGCCAGAGCGCGGCCGCCTATGAAGAGGCCTTGGCCAACAATACCCTCAATGATGTTGAAGTGATTGTAGCCAAGAACAGAACCGGCAAGACTGGGATTACCAAGCTCACCTTTAACGATCATCATATGCGTTTTTCCGACCCTCAAACCGAGTCCCTGGAGTCTACAGCCCCAGGTCCATCACCCTTTGGCAATTAAGGAGGCAATTTAATTGACAACAGTCTTAATCCGAGATATTGGGCAGCATAACGGCAAACAAGTTACCCTGAAGGGCTGGCTGTATAACCGGCGCTCCAGCGGTAAAATACAGTTTTTAATTATTCGGGACGGCACCGGCTTTATTCAGGCTGTGCTGGTCCAGTCAGAAATTTCCCCAGAGGATTGGGAACTTGCTGCCGACATCACTCAGGAATCCTCAGTGGAGGTTACCGGCACAGTCAAGGAAGACTCCCGTTCTCCCTTGGGCTATGAACTGGCAGCAGAAAAAATCACTGTCATCAGCAGCGCTCAGGAATATCCTATCAGCCTGAAGGAGCATGGCGTGGATTTTCTCCTGGACCACCGCCATCTCTGGCTGCGCACACCCCGCCAGGCCGCGATCATGCATATCCGCAATACTGTGGTCAAGGCAATGAGGGATTGGCTGGACTCTAAAGGCTTTACCCTTGTGGATGCCCCAATCTTGACCCCCGCCGCCTGTGAGGGCACTACAACCCTGTTTGAAACTGAGTATTTCGGGGACAAAGCCTACCTCTCTCAAAGCGGCCAGCTTTACATGGAAGCCGCAGCCCTGGCATTGGGCCGAGTTTACTGCTTTGGCCCCACTTTCCGGGCGGAAAAATCCAAGACCCGCCGCCACCTAATCGAGTTCTGGATGATGGAACCGGAAATGGCCTTTGTGGATCATAACGGCAACATGGCCCTGCAGGAAGAGATGGTCAAATTTGTAGTCAGGACCGTATTGGATAAGCACCGCAATGATTTAGCCCTTCTGGAACGGGACACTGCCAAACTGGAGAATGTCATCAACAAGCCCTTTGCGAAAATGACCTATGATGAGGCCATTGACTACCTGCAAAAACAGGGTCATGAAATCCAGTGGGGGGATGATTTCGGCGCCCCTGATGAAACAGTCCTGGCCAACTTGCATGACGGCCCTGTCTTCGTAGAACATTTCCCCACGGCGATTAAGGCTTTTTACATGAAGCCGCTGCCGGGCAGGCCGGAAGTGGTGCTGGCCGCCGACCTGCTGGCCCCCGAGGGTTACGGAGAAATCATCGGCGGCAGTCAGCGCATCGACGATTTGGATTTGCTGCTGCAGCGCATCCAGGAACATAAGCTTCCTGAAGAAGCATTCAAGTGGTACCTGGACCTGCGCCGCTACGGCAGCGTGCCTCATTCCGGCTTCGGCATCGGCCTGGAGAGGTTTATCTCCTGGATTTGCGGCCTCAGCCACTTGCGGGA
>DIPE01000072.1:10635-13754 GCA_002427015.1 Firmicutes bacterium UBA5496
CGCCTCTATCCTTAAAACTAAATACTGAAAAGCAGGGAGTCTGCACAACAGTCCCTGCTTTAAGTTTTGCGAGCCAGTATTGTATGCTGTAACCCAATATGATAAAGTGATAAGTAATAATAAGTAATCGTTAGGAGTGATAAAAATAAAAAAGCTAGATGAACTGTATACCGTGGCCGAGGTTGCTGACATTCTTGGGGTATCGGAAAAATCAGTGCGGGATTTCATCAATGCCGGGGAAATCAGGGCAGTGAAGGTAGGGCAGTGGCGGATTTCCCGAGAAGCCATCGGAGACTTCATGGACGCACGCAGCAACCATTTTCTCGCCAAGGCCAGGACAGAAGTGATGAATTTCCTGGACAGGGCCAATCCCTTGGTGACAGGTGAGCGGAGAACGCTGGTGATCAGAGATTACCATGCGACTAACTCCTGCAACCATGGCACACTAGTGGGCGCCCTCATGCAACAGTTGCCAGAGAATAGCAATGTCCAATGGCGTTATTTCTACGATCAGAATCTTGAGCGGGCCAGACATATATTTAGCGGGGATTATCAGGTAATAGCCCGGCTATTGGCACAGCTGGATGCGAAATTGGAGGAGGGAAACTAATGGAAAACAGTGCTTCGAAGCTTTGGCAGCTCTACACTCAACAGCCCAAACTCTGGGAGGGCTGGGATCATGCCGACACTCCTATTGCTTTTCATGACAGTGAAAAGGCAGTGCTCTTTGGTCACCCTAATCCATCCCAGGAATTTCTCGAGAAAGAGAGGGAAGGGGTGAAATACTATGTAGCAAACCCTAAGCCGGTTAGTTTCACCGCCAACACCGCCGTTGATCTCAATGGCACTCACACGGCGACGGTGATGTGGCAGGAGCGAGATGGGGAGGAAATGTTAGGCTTAATCACCCACGAGGCCTTCCACGCCTTCCAACTGGCTAATACTTGTCCCTGGGGTAATATTCTTGTGGTCATGAAGTACCCCGTCAACGACCCCTTGGTTCAGGCCTTGGCTGAAATTGAGGCAAGTCTGCTCTGCCAGGCAGTGAGCGGGGAGATGGGGGAGGAGGTAATCCGGGGGGCGCTGGACGCCAGGGCTGCCCGGCAGGCAAGGCTGCCAGAGGACGTTGCCGCTTTTGAAAATGAGACAGAACTGGGAGAGGGGCTGGCGACTTATGTGGAAATCAAAACTGCCGGTTCCGGCTCGCACTTGTGGCAGTCAAAGCTCAATACCCTCGCCAAGCTGAACAAAAATGCCTGGGGCGCTGACCGCCTGCGCTTTTATTATTCGGGTATGGCCTGGGCATTGCTCTGCGACCGTTATGCCCCCGGGTGGCAAAGAGGAGCATGGGGGACCCTGGCGGATATAGTCGCCGAAGCAGTGGGCCATGTGCCCAATCCTGAGCGGCCGCAGTACACGAGTCTTGATTTTGCCGAATTTTTTGCCCGGCAGGAGCGGGAAGCGGGGGAGAGGGAAAAGGCAATGAAAAAAAGCCTGGCCCAAGCTATGCCGGGTAAGGGAGTGCGGGTGGAAATAATCACAACCGGCAATCCGGTTGGCGGCGGCTGGAATCCAAACACCACCGTTACCTATCCGGGCGCCGGCCGCTTTCACCCCACTTGCCTGATGTACATTTTCGACACCGGTGCTGAACTAAAAATTGAAACAAATGCTCTTGAAAAGGAAAGCTGCCGCCACATTATCTTTGAAAGGTCTGATCTTAACATACTGTTGAATGGCAATTCAATAAGGCAAGGTGAAGGTCTAGGCACCCTGAAGATCAGCGGTGCTGACTGCAATGTATATATACCCAGGGCAAGGATTAATTTTGACGGCGCTGTCCTGACCGCCCAGGAACTGGCGAAAGCTAAATAACACGGAGAACTAGAATTAATGGTTTCTAGTCCTTTCCTTTTTTTATGGTTTGGGACAAAAAGAACCGTCCCCATCGACGGCAGGGGAAAATTAGCATATAATGAGTGATGGATTGAATAAAGACAGGGGAGAGGCCGTTTGGGAATACTGACTATTTTAATCGCTATACTTGTCATCTCTGTAATGGCAATAAAACGCATTAATATTGGGCTGGCAATGCTGGCAGGCAGTGCCGTGCTGATTATTTTGACTCCGCTCAGCATGGAGCAGGTCCTGGGAGCCGCCCAGACTGCACTGATTAATCCTATTACCTGGATTCTGATTGGCTCCGTTGTATTAATAGGGTTGTTAGGCTATATCCTCAAAAACAGCGGCGCTATGGATATCATGGTTGACAGTCTCGTCAAACTTCTTGGGGATGCCCGCTGGATAATGGCAGTGCTGGCAGGGGTAATCGGAGCTCTGGTTGTTCCCGGAGGCGCAATGCTGTCTGCGCCAATGATTGACCAGCTGGGGGATAAGGTGGGTATAGGGGCTGAATACAAAACAGGGGTCAATATCATCTTCAGGCATGTGTGGTATGTATCTATGCCCATTATTCCCAGCATGCTGACTGCAGCCAGTTTGGCAAAAGTAACTCCCAAGGAGCTGGCGGCTCAGAATTTACCTGTATTGCTTGTGGGCCTGGTCTCAGCCTGGTTTTTGCTGCTGCACCCCCTTCCTCGCAGCGGCCGGGGCAATTGGAACAGCAAAGAATTTTTTAGGTTCGCAGCCAGCATTTTGCCGCTGCTCTTGGTGATTTTTCTGTATGTAGTAGTGGAAATCGATTTTCTCGTGAGCTTGGCTTTGGGAGTGCTGGTTGCCCTGTTTAACTTGCCTGAGGCCGGTAATAATTCCCTTATTGCAAGGACATTGTCTACCGGTATTCACCGGATTAAGACTATGTTTTTTCCCGGACTCCGCCTGCAGCTAGCCTTTGCGGTGGCCGGAGTTATGCTCTTTAAAGAACTTTTGTCTGTCAGCGGCCTCATCAACGGTTTCGCCGTTAATTTAGTCAGCATGGGAATTCCCATGTGGCTGTTGCTCTTAGTTATGCCCTTATTAATCGGCCTTGCCACCGGGTCCCATGAAGCAGCTATAGCCATATCCCTTCCTATATTTGTGCCGCTCCTTTCCCAGGATATTTATCTGGCGGGAATCAGTTTCACATTTATCGCAGCATCTATTGGCTATATGTTATCGCC
>DIPE01000072.1:13903-18165 GCA_002427015.1 Firmicutes bacterium UBA5496
GGAATTTATCGATATCTTGTCCCTGTCCCCCTGATTATGCTGGCGACTGGATTGGTTGTTGCCTTGATCCGGGGAGTGTAAAATAATTTCGTTTTTTGTAACCAAAAAGTAATAATCTATTTTAACCCTTGATAAATAAGGGGTCAGCAATCAATTTATCTCTTTAGCAGGGTTGAATGACGCAGTGGCTAGTGTATAATAATAGTGTGACCTGAAAAAAAGGGAGGATGTTAGCCATTGACCGACAATGTCGCCTTTTTTTTGGTACCTAAAAAAGAAGTTGCCTATCTTCCGATTAACTGCACAATGCGGCAAGCCATGGAGCGCATGGAAAACCGGGGCTTCAGGGCCGTACCTATCATTGACGAAGACAATAAATATGTTGGCACTCTCTCTGAAGGAGACCTATTGTGGAAGTTTAAAAACACACCAGGTCTGACGCTGAAAGGGACCGAAAAGATTATGCTGAAGGATATTCCCCGCCGCATGGATAATCAGCCGGTCCGCATTTATGCTTCAATTAATGACCTGATTACCCTGGTTATCGACCAAAACTTTGTGCCGGTGGTTGACGACCATGATGTTTTTATCGGCATTGTCCGCAGAAGAGAAGTCCTGGAGCATTATACTAAACAAAATCAACCCCAGGAAAAACAGGAAAAGGCTAAGCCATTTAAATACTCTGGTCAAATGCTAGCAGACGCAACAATTTAATCCGCATATAAAAAAGAGCCTAAGGGGCTCTTTTTTATAGTTATAAGAGGGGAGAGAAGAGGGGACCTAAAACCAGTCCATGTTCTCTTGGAGGAATTCCATGGTTTCATTATCGACGATATTTCTCAGCTGCTGAATTTCATCTTCGCTGAGGGCGTTGTACAGTTTTTCTCCCAGGCTGCTTAGTCTTAAGGGGTTGACTGGTTTACTCTGGGCTCTTGCTTCTTCAAGCAAAGCCTCAAGCTCATCAAGTATCGCCAGTGCCACAGGGTTATCGGCCAGGATGGATTGGGCCTGAGGTTTAAGTTCTTCTAAATCCTCCAAAATGGCTTCATCTATTTCCGGAATAAGATTATCTTCGGCTTGAACGCTGAAAACCATCTGTTCTGCTTGTAATTTTAACCCAGAAATATTTAAGCCTATACTTTCGCCTTCTTCATTAAGGGGGACAGATACAGATAGTGAGGAAATTCCCTCTGGCAGCTCGGTATACTTTTCTGCAGTCTTGAGGACAAAGTTAAGAGGCAGGGGGATTCTTCCCAAATGAGCAGAGTTCACTTTCAGCTCCAAATTACCGTCACGGATTTCCGCTTGCATGCGGGCGGAAACGCCCACGGGGAAGATTAAAAATTTAAAGCTGCCGCCTATCTGTATATATTCCTGGCGAATGTCCATAAAGACACCGGAATAATTTAGCGCCTTGGGCAAGTTGTCAATCCGGCTGGCTAAGGCATTGGCAAGAACCTGGCTGAGGCCGGCTTCATCTAAACTGACGTCAATTTCACCCTCGCCGGAGTAACTATCAAGGGCCAGGGCAGCCCTGTCCATAAGATATGCATTAAGGGCGGGTTTAAGTTCAGTAAAATCAGATTCCTGAGGTGCGACTACAGGAAATGGGGGACGCAGGGCGAATACAAACCCCCCAATTAATAGGCCAAGCACTAATATAATAACTAAAAGAACAACAAGAAATTTTTTCACTATCAATCCCTCCTGCAGGTATTTTACATCTAATGGAGGGATTTGAACAGTGCCAATTGTTTTACTAAGGCAACAAGGTCTCAATTAGCTCTAGATTTATGCAAAGCAATGAGATACAATGAGATTGCAATAATAATTAGAAAGTTCCTTTGCTATTATTCGTAAGGGGTGAGATATTCGATAATGAAAAAGAAATACATTAAATTGTACGATGCTATATTTCCAGTATGGATATTACTGCTGTGGCCGAAACTGTGGCTTGCAGTATTGCCGGCAAATTTCCTAATTGACTTGGTGGTTGTAGTTTTGACGCTGAGATGCCTTGGTATAAAAGACATTATGCAAAACGCCAAAAGCGTAATCGTAAAAGTATGGCTTTACGGTTTAGCAGCTGATGTTATCGGTGCTGCAGCCATGCTTTTCAATCCTCAAGCCTATACATATAATATTTACACTGTGCTCTGGATAACAGGCTGTGTAATAATATCCGCGTTTTTCATTTTTCGCTTTAACTATAAATACAGCCTGGAGACTTCAAGTCTAGATAACAGCCAAAAGCAAAAGCTTGCCCTGGTATTGGCTGTGTTAACCGCTCCCTATATGTTTTTTATTCCGGCGTAGGAAGCCGTTAAAAGCATAATAAAAAAAACCAGAGAGTTTACTCCCTGGCTGTATGCGTTTATTTGGCAGGGGAGACAGGATTCGAACCTGCAACCAACGGTTTTGGAGACCGCCACTCTGCCAATTGAGCCACTCCCCTGCAACGTGTTTCATTATAAGATATTATATGCTTATTGTCAACGGGATTCGCTGACAGGATTGAAGTAAGCCAGTACAAAAGCTATGAAAATATAGTTTTGATTTCGTTGTTTCCAGTTATCTGGAAACTTCTTTTTTTTAATGTTATGCTGTAGTGGAGTTGCTTTTTAAGGAGAGAGTCAGATGCTTGTAAGCGTAAAAAATGTTTATAAAAACTATAGCTTAGGTAAAACAACCGTTCCCGCCTTGAGAGGAATTAATCTGTCTATTCAAGAAGGAGAGTTTGTCTCAGTGGCCGGAGCCTCAGGTAGCGGCAAGTCAACTCTGTTAAACTTAATTGGCTGTTTGGACAAGCCCAGCAGCGGCGAGGTCTGGGTGGGGGAGAGGCAGGTCAATTCTTTATCTGAGCGGGAGTTAAATTCTATCCGTTTAAAGACAATCGGCTTTATTTTTCAAGCCTTTAATCTGATCTCTGTGCTTAACGTCAGGGAGAATGTGGAGTTGCCTCTCTTGATTCGCAAGGACATTTCCAAGAAGGAGAGGGCAGAGCGGGCAGCAAGATTTATCGAGGCGGTGGGCTTGACAGCTCAGGCCAGGCATAAGCCCGCTGAGTTATCTGGAGGTCAAAGGCAGAGGGTGGCGGTGGCCAGAGCCCTGGTTACATATCCTAAACTAGTGCTGGCCGATGAACCCACGGCAAATCTGGATTCAAAAACTGGAATTGAGGTAATTGACCTGATGCAGGCAATCAACCGAGAATACAAGACAACTTTTGTTTTTTCTACCCATGACCCTAAGATAATGCAGCGAGCCAGCGTCATTTACCACATTGAAGACGGTGTGCTCCAGAGTGATATGGCATGAGTCTGCTTTCCGTAGCCCTAAAAAATATTGCAGGCAACTGGCGGCGCTCCCTGTCTTTAGGTCTGTTCGTATTTCTGACCAGCTTTATCCTGATCGTCTTTAACTCCTTCTTTATGACTGTGACCACTAACATGCAGGATGCCCTGATTAACTCTCTTACGGGACATGTTCAGATCCGTTCGGTATTCACTGAAGAAGAAGATATGCTGGCCATGAAAACCAGCTGGTCCGGATTGCATTTCTTATCTCAGGATGAGTTGAATCAGATTGCCACTGCTTTAAACAAGCAGGAATTAGATTATACTGAACGGGTCCGTACCAATGCAACCCTAATCAGTGGCATAGAGCAGGACTATGCCATGATTATTGGTCTGGACCCCAGTGATACCCATTACCAATCGGCCTTTGGCTTAGAAAAGGGAAGATACCTTGAGCCAGCGGGTTCTGGAGAAATAGTCTTAGCCTCATATATTGCTGACCAGCTGCAAGTATCTGTTGGTCAGGAGATACAAGCAACCGGCGAAACCGGTTCGGTTTCCTTGAAAGTAGTTGGTATCGGCGATGTCCAGATGCTTTCTTTATTCGGGTTTAATGCGGTTTTTACCGACCTGGAAAGCGCCAGGGTGTTGGCCGGCTTTGAATGGGGCGAGGCTACCGATGTCATTGTCTTTGCGCCGGATTCCGGGCAAACAAAAGATGTTTTCACACAATTGGACTCTGAACTCCAGGGGGTCACTCTCTCAACATGGCAAGACATGGGCGGGTTTGTGTTTAACGGCATCAGTGTCTACCGGGGAATGATCATCCTCTTCATCCTCGTGCTCATGGTCATTGTCAGCATCCTGATTATTAACCTGGTGTTTATGATGGGCCTGGAACGCAGGCTGGAGATAGGAACCTTGAAGGCCATTGGTTACAGCCGAAAAGATATTATCCTAATGTTT
>DIPE01000070.1 GCA_002427015.1 Firmicutes bacterium UBA5496
GCAAGGTCCCCCACTACCTCAGCGGCGGCGAAGTGAAAAAAGTCGCCCTGGCCGGGGCTCTGGTTACAGGGCCGGAATTACTGGTGCTGGATGAGCCCTTTGCCGAGCTGGACGTGGGGGCAGTTAAGGATTTGGTTGAATTGTTGCGGTCTGTCAGCCGGGAAGAGGGAGCGGCTATTGTCTTTACCAGCCATCAGCTGGAGCCGGTGGCCTTGCTGGCGGATACCGTCTATGTCCTTAATAAAGGCCAGGTGGCAGCTAAAGGCAAGCCTATAGAGGTCTTTCAGCAGCAGGATATTCTTGAGCAAAGCCGCCTGCGGGCGCCGGATTTGTTTCGCCTGGTGGATTTGCTGCGGCAAGGCGGGCTGGATATTCACCCTGACTTGGATGTCCGCCAGGTGGCGGCTCAGATTATTGCCGCAAGCGGCGTTTAGCGTATAATACCAAGGGGCGGTGGCCCATGTCCCTGGGCTTGCGCCAGTTTTTCAGGATATTGCAAGGAGGTAAAAAATGAGAGATATATTTTTAATAAGCACCCTGGCAGGGCTGACCACTGCCCTGGGTGCGGGTATAGTAATTCTTGCAGGGAAACCATCGACTAAACTGCTCTCAACATTGCTGGGTTTTGCCGGCGGTGTTATGCTGGCCATTTCGAACTTGGAGCTTCTGCCTGAGGCAATTGAGAACGGCGGCACTGTCTTGGCGTTAGTGGGATTTGTCGCCGGCGCTTTGATGATGCATTTATTGGACCACCTCATTCCCCATATCCATTTCACCAATGGCTGTGAAAAAAACAAGGAAATGCTGAAAGTGGGCTACCTGATATTTCTGGGAATTGCCGTGCACAATGTGGCCGAGGGCCTGGCCATAGGCGCGGGCATGCTCGCTCATCCTAGTCTGGGCCTGGCAATCGCCATTGCCATTGGGATTCACAATATTCCTGAGGGGATGGCAACCGCCGTGCCCCTGTGCTTAGGGGGAATGAAGGGGCCGAAAGTGCTGATTTTGACTGCTGTTGCAGGTCTGATGACCGTGGTGGGGGCCCTCCTGGGCGGTCTCGCTTTTCAGTCCAATTCCGGTTTTGTGGCGGCGGCCCTGGGCTTTGCCGCCGGAGCGATGTTCTATATTGTGGGGGATGAGTTGATTCCCCATGCCCGCAATTATCATCATTATTGGGCGACGATTGGTCTGGTATCAGGGTTTATTGTGGGGGTATTGTTATAAATAATCGCCCAGGTGGAGGCGTAGATAAATGTAGGGGGCGGTTTCCGCCCCCTTTTTGGCAGGACATAAATGTAGGGCGTTTTACCGACCTTTTCGGGAGGGGAAACCCCTCCCCTACAAGATGTCGTGGCGTCTTGTCCCTCCTCGGGAGGGAAACCCCTCCCCTACAATTTAGAGGTTGGAGGGTGGAATGTGAACCCGGGTGGGAGCGTACATAAATGTAGGGGGGCGGTCTCCGCCCCCTTGGTTAACGGTTAGATGTTGGAATGTGAGGCGGCGGTGCCGCCCCGTTTTGTTAGAGCAAGGGCTGGATTGTGTGGGGAGAATTTATCTCTTTTATAATCCTGCCCATGGTTTCAACACCTTTGAAGATTTCATCCTCGCCTGCGGCGGCGTAGCTCAGGCGGAACCATTGGTCATAGCGGCCGCTGGGGGCAAAGAAACTGCCCGGGGTTATGAGGATGTTCTCCCGGAGACAGCGCTGATACAGTTGGTCCCCGCTGATCCCCTGGGGGAGCTTTAGCCACAGGTGGAGGCCGCCGCCGGGGGCAGTGAAGCGGACTTCTTTGGGCAGATATTCTGCCAGGGCCTTGAGGGCTGCCTGATAGCGGGCGGAGTAGAATTTGCGCATGGCCTGGATATGCTGATGCCAGGCCTGTTCCCGCAAGTACAGGTCCAAAGTGCGCTGCAGCAGCCCCGAGCTGGAGATGTCGGAAAACTGTTTTGCCGCCCCGATTCCATGATTGAGGGGAGCGGGGGCGATAGTCAGGCCTAAGCGCAGGCCGGGCATGAGAATTTTGGAAAAGCTCTTGATATACATCACCTGATCCTGGGAATCCATGGCCTTCAGGGGCTGGCGAGAAGTATGGTCAAAGGACAATTCACTGAGGTAATCATCTTCAACAATGATAAACTGGTGCTCCCGGGCCAGGTCCAGGAGGGCCTGTTTTTTTTGGGTAGAATATGAATAGCCCGTGGGGTTTTGAAAGTTGGGCATGACATAAAAGAGCCGAGGTTTGTGCCGGCGGAGGGCTTGCTTCAGCTCCCTCAGGTTCGGCCCATCCTTTTCCAAGGGAATTGCCACTATGCGCGCCCCCCGGGACTGGAAAGAGGCGATAGCTCCGTGATAGGTTGGGCCTTCAACGAAGATGGTATCCCCTGGATTGGCGAGAATTTTTGCTGCCAGGTCGATGCCCTGCTGGCCTCCGGAGATAATATGGATGTTCTCCACGGGGGTGTGGATGCCGCTGTTGGCCAGGTACTTCTGCATGGCTTCCCGCAGGGGCTGCCAGCCCTGGCTCTCCTGATAGCCAAAGGCGTGGCCTCCGTCCCGGTCCAGCACCTGATTGAGCAGGCGCTGAAAATCTGCCACGGGAAAGATCTCCGGAGTGGGAGTGGCGCTGGCGAAATTGATGCCGTTGTGGGGAATGTATATCTGGCGGGTGGTCTCCGCCGGCGGGGCCGGGCGGACAAAGGTGCCGCTGCCAACCCGGGACCAGACATAGCCCTGCTGTTCCAAGTTCTTGTAGGCTGTAACCACAGTGACAGTGTTGACTTCCAGGGCTGCGGCTAGGGCCCGGATGGAAGGCAGGCGGGTATCGGGGGCCAGGCGTCCCGACTCTATGGCTTCGGCCAGGGCAGAGGCAATCTGGGTGTACAGCGGTTCATTGCTTTCCCTTTGAATCTGTATCGATACACTTCTGAGGAAATTATTCATTTCCATCATTCCTTCCCTATATGTATTGACAGTATAACAGAGGAGTGTAATAATAAACTTGGCAACAATCCAAAAGATTGTACCGATACACTTATTATATCCTGTTTCCACAGGAAGAGCAAGCAAAATTTAGGGAAGGGGATTGTGATGAAAAAAACAGCATTGTTGCTGGCTGTGCTCATGGCGGTCACATTGATTGCCGGCTGCTTCGGCCAGCAGAAAGAAGAAGAATTAGTCATGGCTTTTGTGCCGATGAAAGATGCCGAGAGCCTTGTGGAGAGCGTTGAACCTTTGGCAGAGCTCCTCTCTCAAGAGTTGGGCATCAAGGTCAAGCCCTTTACCGCTGTCAACTATGTAGCGGTGGTGGAAGGCCTGGGTTCGGGTCAGGTGGACTTTGGTTTTATTCCGCCTTTCAGCTATGTGCTGGCCAACAGTGAAAGCAATGCCCAGGTAGTGCTTTCCGCCCTGCGCAAAGACGGTTCGGCTACTTATAAAGCTCAGTATGTAGTGGGGGCAGACAGTGAAATCAATTCCCTGGAGGATTTGGCGGGGAAAAAGATTGCCTTTGTGGACCCGGCCTCTACTTCCGGGTATTTGTATCCCGCGGCTCAGCTCATCGGCCTGGGCTATGACATCGACAAGGATTTCCAGACCATTTATGCCGGCGGCCATGACAAGGCTCTGCAGGCAGTATTAAACGGCGATGTGGATATGGCAGTAATGTTTGCCGATGCCCGCCAGCGATATGCTGCAGATTTCCCTGCTGCCATGGAGGAGACAAGAATCATCGGCTACACCGAGCCAATTCCCAGCGTTTCCATTACCGTGCGGGGAGATATGGATGCGGAGATGTCCGAAAGAATAGCATCTGCTCTGCTGGCCATTGCCGAGGATCCGGAAGCTTTGGCAATATTAAAGGAGCTCTTTGACATCCATGGTTTTGTCCGGGCTACCGACAAGGATTACCAAATAGTCAGGGAAGTTGCAGAGGCCCTGGATGTGGATCTGACGGGAGAATAGAAAAGAACTGGGGTGGAGGAAATGCTGGAACTGAGGCAGGTAAACAAAAGCTTTCCAGGCGGGGTGCGGGCCCTGGCAGATGTCAGCCTCAAGGTGAAGCCTGGGGAATTTGTGGTCATCGTCGGTGAAAGCGGCGCCGGCAAATCCACTTTGCTCAGGACCATCAACGGACTGGTGAGGCCGGATTCCGGTGAGGTCCTGGTCAACGGCCATGACATCGGTTCGCTGCAGGGGAAAGAGCAGCGAAAATTGCGCCGGGGGATCGGCCTGATTTTCCAGGACTTTAACTTGGTGGAGCGCACAACAGTGCTGACCAATGTCCTGGCCGGGCGCCTGGGATACAATCCTGCCTGGAAGACGGTGCTGGGCAGTTTTCCTCCTGAAGATGTGGAATTAGCTCGCCAGGCTCTATCAAGGATGGGCCTGGGGGACAAGATATTTAACCGGGCAGCGGACCTAAGCGGCGGACAAAAGCAACGGGTCAGCATTGCCCGGGCCCTGGTCCAGCAGCCGCACCTGATTTTGGCGGATGAACCTGTGGCAAGCCTGGATCCTCCCACCGCCCATGATATTATGGCCTGGTTCCGCAAGATCAACCAGGAGGAAGGAATTACCATTCTGGTCAATCTCCACGACATTCATCTGGCCAGCCAGTATGGAGATCGGATTGTGGGAATGCGTCATGGCGCTATTGTTTACGACGGGCCCGCTGTCTCGGTAAACGGGGAGATCTTCGCCAGCATTTACGGGCGGGCGCCGGTTGGAGATAAGTTCAATGGGGCGCTTTAAGTATTTGCTTGTGCTGGCGCTGTTGGCGCTGTGCGCCTGGCAGATCGGCCTGGATCCGGTGCGAATTTGGCAGGGCCTGCCCCATATGGGGGCGCTTCTGGCCCGAATGGCTAATCCCCAATGGGACTATGCTGCCCAGGTGCTGGAGACTTTGGCCGAGACCTTGAGCATGGCTGTGGCCGGGGCACTGCTGGGAACCCTGATTGGCCTGCCCCTGGCAATTATTGCTGCCAGGAATATCTCTCCTCATCCTGTATTGTGCAGGCTGACGCGTTGGCTGCTGGCAGGAGTGCGGACCATTCCCCATGTGGTATGGGCGGCGCTGTTGGTGACGGTGTTCAGCATCGGTCGGGGCGCTGGGGTGTTGGCCTTAAGCATCACTGCCGCCAACATTGTGGCGAAACTCTTGAGCGAGTATATTGAGAACCTTGAGGGCCGGCAGCTGGATGCCCTGAAAGGGGTGGGCGCAAGCTGGGGGGCAATGGTTGTCTACGGGGTGCTGCCCCGGATTGCAGGCCGGGTGTGGTCGCTGCTCTTCTTTGCCCTGGAAGTAAACGTCAGGGCGGCGACGGTGCTGGGCCTGGTTGGGGCCGGGGGCATCGGCCAGCTCTTGTGGCGGGATCTCAACTTTCTTCGCTATGACCGCCTAGCCACCCTGATCTTGATTCTCTTCCTTACTGTAGCAGCCATCGACGGCCTGAGCTGGCTGGCCCGGAAACTGCAAAATCTGGAGTTGCCGGCTTATGCGTTTCGGGGGTATAAAAACTTTCGGGGCTGGCAGTGGTTGAAGTTGGCCCTGGGCGCTGTCGTGGTCGCCCTTGCCCTGGGCTGGAGCGTATCCCTGCTGGGAATCAGCTGGGATCGGTTTGTCCTGGGCCTCAAACAGGGCAGCGCCATGCTGGGCAGGATGCTTACTCCCGACTGGAGCTATAAGCGCCGCATGCTCCAGGGCTTGGCCGAGAGTATGTATATTGCCTTATTTGCCACTATTGCCGGCAGTCTGCTGGCGGTGCCTGCGGCCTTTTTCGGGGCCTATAATCTCTGGCGGCATAAGGCCTGGCCCGTTCTAAATAAACTGGCAGTCAATTTTATCCGCACTTTTCCTCCTGTGATTTTGGCAATTATGTTCTTCCGGGGGGTGGGGCCCGGTCCCCTGGCGGGGGCCCTGGCCCTGACCATTTACACTACTGGAGTGCTGGGGAAACTGTACGCAGAGATCGTGGAAGCGGTGGACAGCCGGGGGCTGGAGGCAATAGAGTCCACCGGCGCCACGCCTGTCCAGGTTTGGGTCTATGGCCTGCTGCCTCGGGTGCTGCCGGATTTTCTCGCTGCCTCCCTTTACCGGCTGGAATCCAATGTGCGCAACGCTACAATTATGGGAATTGTCGGCGCCGGCGGCATCGGCACCTGGCTGATGCTTAATCTGTCCGCCCGCTATTGGGAGCGGGTGGGTTTGCTGCTGCTGGGGATGATTGTAACTATCTTGCTGGTGGATGCCATCAGCGGATTCATGCGCCGCCGCCTCTCCTGAGGCGGCTTTTTTTTAAAGGGGGGACCCCGCTGTCGGGAGGGAGACCCCTATTTTGAGGTTAGATGTGTGATGTTGGAATTTGAGCCGAGGTGATAAGTGTAGGGGGGCGGTCTCCGCCCCCTTCTTGGTAGGACATATATGCAGAGGCGGCGATGTCGCCCTTTCCGGCAGGGAAGACCCCTCCCCAACAAAGGGATCGCATGAATGTAGGGGCGGCGTCTTGCCGCCCTCTAGAGGTTAGATATTAGAGGTTGGAATTTGAGGCTAGATGTTTAGTTGCCGGTTAGCACCACGAATGAGGCAGGGTAATACACTGAAGCAGGCAGGAGTTGGTCAGCGTATAATAAGTAATGCTAATTGCACCATATCCTGCCACCAAACGCCGCTTCGGCCAAGTACTGCCGGCATTCGCGGTACCCGGGGCAGGTTGCCGAATTCGCCGAGGAGGCGTTTGTTAATATACTGGACCGGGCCATCTGGCCCGGTCCAGGTTTTTTGGTAATAGTGAACCGTTTTTAGCGCTTGTGCATCTAATTGGTAAATAGAAGGAGGCTGAAACAATGAAACGGTTATTTATCCTGACCCTGGTTATACTGGCGCTGGCTGCGGCTCCTGCCTTTGCCGCCTTGAAGATTCTCCCTGAGGATGTCCAGGAGCGTTTGCATACCCTGGCCCTGGAAGAATATCCGGGTCACCAGGTAGAAGAAAGCTGGGTTCAGGAGTTTCCTGCTCTCGGCCGGGAAGTGTTCAGAGTTGTTTTGGTAAAAGGCGATGAAAAAGCGGAGGCATACATTGATGTCAGCGCTGAGGCGGCGCTGACTACGGCGGAGTTTGATGAAATTGTCGCTTCCGAGGCTGCGGCCCAGGACGAAGATCCGATCTTTACCACCTTAGGGGCTGAGGATACCGGCAGTGTCATTGAGGATGACGCTGAAGCTGCTGAGAAAAATATGGTCCCCTGGCTGGCGGGCGGTCTTGTTGCCCTGGCTTTGGCAGGCGGCCTCGTCCTTTACATGAAGAGGAAGTAGCTTTGAGAGCCACCTGGGATCTCAAAATTACTCTAATGTCCCCGAAGTAGCGATATGCAAATCGTATAAGTGCTATAAGGGGAGTTTTTTGCGAAACTGCCCAGGTGTCAAATCTCATGACACTGAGAAGCATGGACGGGAAAAGGCTATTTTGAATTGGTGGCCTGCGGCTTATGCGCGGTGGGGGCAGCATTCAAAAAACTTGAGCTGATCTGGAACTACTCCGGGTGGCAGGAGTATGCCAGAAAGCTGCGACAGCAGTATCAGCAGATTACTTTCACCCACCCAGTATGCTTCTCTAAATCCGGTTCCGGAAAATAAAGCGCAAATAAATACCCATGTAAAAACCTGCGGCCACCCGCAGGCTTTTACATTCTGCC
>DIPE01000085.1 GCA_002427015.1 Firmicutes bacterium UBA5496
CGCCAGATGCAGATGATTTTTCAGGACCCCTATGCCTCCCTTAACCCGCGGATGACCGTGGGGGATATTGTCGGGGAGCCCATGGATATCCACCGCCTTGCCAAAGGCAGAAAACAACGCCAGGAGCGGGTTCAACACTTGCTGAATCTAGTGGGCCTGAATCCCGACCACATCAACCGCTATCCACATGAATTCAGCGGCGGCCAAAGGCAAAGGGTAGGGATTGCCAGGGCATTGGCTGTAGAGCCAAAATTTATCGTCTGCGACGAACCCATTTCTGCCGTGGACGTTTCCATTCAAGCGCAAATCGTCAATACCCTGGAGCAGCTCCAAGAAGACTTGCATCTGACCTTTCTCTTTATTGCCCATGACCTTTCGATGGTCAAGTACATCTCCCAGCGGGTGGCGGTAATGTACCTGGGCAAGATTGTGGAGATCAACCTGAGCTCGGAACTGTATGCCCACCCGGTGCATCCCTACACCAAGGCCCTGCTTTCCGCCGTCCCCATTGCCGACCCGCCTCTGGAACGGAAACGCAAGCGCATTCTCTTGGAAGGAGACGTGCCCAGTCCCATTAATCCGCCCCCTGGCTGCTGTTTCCACACCCGCTGCAACCGGGCAATCCCCATCTGCAAAGAAGAAATACCAGAAATGCAGGATTTGGGCAATGGCCACTTGGTAGCCTGCCACAACTATGAATAAAAGCCAGACACCGGGTTTCCGGTGTCTTTACTGTACTATCGTAATTTGCTGAAGGATTAATCAATTGCCTGTTTATTTTTGAAGTAAATTTGATATAATATAAACAGGAGGTGATTAAGGTGTTTAGTAAAAACCTAAAATATTACCGCCTGCGGAACAACTTGAGCATGAAAGAACTGGCCAATCGCATCGGTGTAACCAGCATGGCCATATCTAATTATGAAAAAGGCATTCGCACCCCTGATATGCAAATACTTCGCAATTTAGCAGACGCTCTCCAAGTAAATGTTATGGATTTTATATCCCTAAGGAATAAGGAACTGAAGTTTATACATGGAGAATTCCGTAAGAATAGCGGCCTGGGAAAAATGAAGCAGGAGTATGTTCGTGAAAGTGTCGAAGAGTATTTTAATCGATTTTATGGCATTGTATCTATTTTAGGTGAAACCGTTTTGCCAAAGGCGCCCCAATGCCATGCCATGCAACTTTCTATCGATGATGAAGTAAACGCGAAAAGTTTGCGTTCATACTTAAATATTGCACCAGAAGGTCCGGTGGGCAACCTTGTTGACATTTTGGAGAACAACGGGATTCTCATTTTTGCTGATGAATTTGACCATGATTTCTCGGGAATAAATGGTATGATAAACAAAAGGCCGTATATAGCCATTAATAAATGTATGACTCCAGAGCGGCAGCGCTTTACTATCGTCCATGAATTAGTGCATATGTTTTTTACCTGGCCAAACAGCATGGTGGAATCAGCCTGTGATAATAAGTCTAACGCTATAGCGGGAGCTTTTTTGTTCCCACGCAACGATGCTATTCGTGAATTGGGGATCAAAAGAACCGGCATTTATAGAGACATGGAATTATCAGCCCGGGAATTTGGAATATCAATGCTTTGCTTAGCCTACCGGGCAAAAGAAGTAAAAATTGTTAGCGAGGCCGTCTTTAAAGATTTTATGATGCGAGCCTCCCGCGCTGGTTGGCGAAAGAATGAACCGTCTCGGATAGAGCCGGAAGAATCCGCCTTGTTCAAGCAATTAGTCTATCGCGCCGTTGCCGAAGATGAAGTTAGCGTGCAAAAAGGAGCTGAGTTGCTACAGGTTTCCTATGTAGAAGTTGAAGAAGCTATTCGTAATGAGAGCTAAAGAATGGATATTATAAGTGATACAAATATCTGGATTGATTTTCAGATTATCCATGGGTTGGAGCTTCCTTTCCGGTTAAATCACAGTTTTTATTTAAGCACAGAAACTCTTAAGATAGAATTCTTATTCCCACCGGGAATTACTAAGAAATTGATTGAGCTTGGTCTAGTTCCCCTAGAGTTCAATGAAGCTGAATATTTCGCTGTCCCAGAGATCATGGCTTCCCATCCTAGGTTATCTCGTCATGATGCGTTAGCTCTTTCAATTGCCATAGAGCGTAAATATATTCTATTAACCGGGGATAAGGATCTCCGAAAAGCTGGCGAGGCAGCTAAAGTTACAATTAAGGGTACGCTATGGATATTTGACGAACTAAAACGGGAAAATTGTATTACTAGCCTGGAGTATAGGCAGTACATGCACGCGTTACTAGAACACAATGGAAAATCTATTCGTCTTCCCAAAAGTGAAATTCTCAAACGGCTTTAAGTTAAAGCCGCCCTTTTTATTGTTTGAGCAAGACATTAAGTGAAGTTGCACTTTGTCGAAAGGAGAGAGGACATGCGGAAGCGCATATTGCGCCGGGGAGTATATTGTCTGCTTGTTATTGCCCTAATTTTCTGGGCCTTCAGTTACGGCTTGGGGATTTGGACCATAGACTGGGATGACCCGGCTCCCTTTATGGAAGGGGATGTGGAGAAAATCAGCTATGTAGACGGCAAGCTGGTGGCCAACCTCTACCAGCACCGCATTGATTATGTGCCCATTGACCAGATGCCTGACCACCTGGTAAAGGCTTTTGTAGCCGTTGAGGACCACCGGTTTTATAAACACGGGGGCATTGATCTCCTGGGACTGGGCCGGGCTGTGCTCATCAATTTGCGCACCCGGGACATTGCCCAGGGAGGCAGTTCCATCACCCAGCAGCTGGCCAGGAATCTGTTCCTCAACCTGGACCAGAACATGGTGCGCAAGCTGGCGGAAATGAGCATCGCCCTGCAGCTGGAGCGGAAATATGATAAAGCTGAAATCCTGGAGATGTATATAAATCAGGTGAACTTTGGCGCCGGGAACTGGGGGGTGGCCAAGGCCGCAGCGGCCTACTTTGATAAAGACGTAGGAGACTTGACCATCGGCGAATCTGCGCTGCTGGCGGGCCTGGTTCAGTCCCCCAACTACTACGCCCCGGTGAAAGACTGGGAAAGGGCAATAACCCGACAGCGCTATGTCTTAAACCGCATGGCTGAGTACGGCTATATTACTCCTGAACAGGCCGCTGCCGAAGTGTACCAGCGGGAAAATTAAACAGCCCTCCCGGGGCTGTTTTTAATTGCGGTATTCACCGTCAATTATTCAGTATATAATACTTGTATAACCAATGGGAGAGGTGGTTTAGGTGAACAAAATCTTTGACATCAAAGCAGACCGTCCGGCCCCGGTGTGGACCAGGTTTCTCTTTCCCCTTTTTGTAGCGATTGTGGTAATCGTTATTTTGTCCAAGGGTTTTTACACTGTGGATTCCGGGGAAGAAGCGGTGGTGCTCCGGTTTGGCAAACATGTAGAAACCGTCGCTACTTCCGGGCTGAAGTGGAAAATCCCCTTTATTGACCGAGTGTATAAAGTCAAGGTATCGGAAGTAAAGCGCCTGGAATTTGGATTCCGCACCGTCAAAGAAGGAGCTGCGGCCCAGTACGAGGATGTGCATGCGGAATCCCTCATGCTCACTGGCGATGAAAACCTCATCAATGTAGAAACCATTGTCCAATACAGGATTGTAGACATTGAGAAATTCCTGTTTCAGGTGACCAAGGGCGAAGAAGCGCTGCGAGTTGCGGCCGAGTCCACCATTCGCAGGGTCGTTGCCAATCACCCCATGGATGCGGCACTGACCGAAGATAAGCTCAGCATTCAGCAGGAGATTCGCGATGATCTCCAGGCAATTTGCGACAGTTACCATCTGGGCATATCGATTACTGCCGTCCAATTGCAGGATGTCTATCCCCCAGTAGAAGTCAATGACGCCTTTAAAGATGTGGCCAGCGCCAGGGAAGACAGAACATCCTATATCAATCAGGCGGAAACCTATGCCAACGAAATAATCCCCCAAGCCCGGGGCAACGCTGCCGAGGCCATCAATCAGGCCGAAGCCTTTAAGGAACGGCGCATAGCCGAGGCCACCGGGGATGTGGCCCTGTTTAACAGCATCCTGGCCGAATACAAGCTGGGCAAGGGAGTAACCCGCACCCGTCTATACTTAGAAATGATGGAAGAAATACTGCCGGGCATTAAAGTGTATATTGTCGACGAACAGGGCAATACCGTCAAATGGTTGCCCATGCAGGGAGGTGGCAGCAATTGAAAAAATCCCTTAAAAGATGGTTGACGCTGGGGGCAGCTGCCCTGGGGATCTATATCCTTTTCAACATGTTTTTCTTTCAGGTGGCGATGACGGAACATGCCATTGTCACCCGCTTTGGTGAAATCCATAAAATTATCGTCAATGATGCCAGCGCGTTAACCGGCACTGCTGACAATACTCGCTTTAAAGACTTAAAAATTGTCGAAGGCAACGGCTTGTTTTTCAAGGTGCCCTTCCTGGACAAAGTAGATTATTACAACAGCCGCCTCATCACCTATGATGTGGATGCCAGGGAAGTGACCACCAAGGATAAAAAGAAGGTCATCCTGGACAATTACGCCCAGTGGAAAATCATTAACCCCGCTCTCTTTCGGGTAACCATGCGCACTGAGGCCAGCGCTTATGTGCGCCTGGAGGACATCATCTATTCCCATCTCAATCAGCAAATCGGCAAAATCAACGCCGAGGTCCTGATTTCAGATAAAGACTATGTGAAATCCATGCTGACTGAGATTGTCAGGCAGTCAAATATCGATGTCAAAGATTACGGCATTGAGATTATCGATGTGCGCATTAAACGCACTGACTTGCCCCAGGAAAACAATGCCAATATCTTTAACCGCATGCGCACCGAACGGGAACGGATGGCCATGCAGTACCGCTCTGAAGGCCAGGAGGAAGCCCAGAAGATCCGCTCCGAAGCTGACCGGGAGGCCACGATAATTGAGGCCCGGGCTTATGCCGAGGCAGAGAAGATTCGGGGGGAAGGCGAAGCTGAAGCCTTGAAGATTTATGCTCAGTCCTATGGCCAGGACCCTGAATTCTATGAGTTCTTTCGCAGCCTGCAGACCTACCGCAAAACCCTGCAGAGCAACACCACATTGGTTATCGATTCGGATTCTGACTTTGCCAAGTTCCTCTTTGGCAGCAGGTAGATAGTCTTGGGGCACCCAGAGGGGCGCCCCTTCTTGACTCTTTTACCGATACATTCCATACTATGGAAAAGGGAGAATTTACCCATGAACATACTAATTTTGGACGGCTTCCCTGAAAATTCGTCGTCCAAACTCCAGGCCCTGCTTCTCGAGGCTCAGGCAGATCCAGGGGTAGAATACATTTCCTTGGCCAAGACGGCAATAAAACATTGTAAGGGTTGTTTCAGCTGCTGGCTGATTACCCCTGGAGAATGCGTTATCCAGGATGCTGGGAATGATGTGGCCAGAAAGTATATTAACAGTGATGCCGTTATCCTGTTGACTCCGGTTACCTTCGGCGGCTACTCTTCAGTCCTGAAAAAGGCCCTGGACCGCATGATTCCCAACATTTGCGGCCTGTTTACCGAGTATCAAGGGGAAACCCACCATGTCCGGCGCTACCCTAAATACCCGGCCCTTGTAATCCTGGGTGTGCAAAATACTGCCGACAAGGAGGGGGCGGAAATCTTTTATGAGTTGGCCCGTCGCAACAGCCTCAACCTTTATCCCACAGCAATGGCCAGCCATGTCTTTAGCGAAGCAACGGAAATGGAGCAACTGAGATCTGGCCTTAAGTCAGCCTTGGCCCAGGCGGGGGTGAGCTTATGAGGGTGCTATTATTGATGGGCAGTCCCCGAGAAGGAGCTTCCCTAAGGCTTGGCCGGGCCCTCATGGCCAGCTTGAAGGAGCAGGGGCTAGCTACCGAAGAGTATTACCTGGTCCAAGGATTGACCCAGGGCTGGGGAAAACTGGAGTCTGCTGTACGCCAAGCTGACCTGCTTATTTTGAGTTCTCCCTTATATGTTGACTCCCTGCCCGCTCCAACCATAGCCGCCTTGGAGGCACTGGCAGACAATGCTGCCGGCAAGAGGATGGCAGCAATTCTCAACTGCGGTTTTCCTGAGCCCTTCCACAATACCACGGCCCTGAAAATATGCAGACAGTTTGCCCGGAGAGCCGGATGCACCTGGCTGGGGGGCATGAGCCTGAGCATGGGCGGTTTTTCCTTGGGCAAGGGCTTGTCCCGGCGGGTAAGAATCTCCATGAAGCTAGCTGCTCAGGCACTGGCCCGGGGCGAGGCTATTCCCGACAGGGCAGTTCACCTGGCGGCCAGGAAGCCAATTCCCAAATGGCTGTACTTGCTGGTCCTTAATGGAGTATTCCGGAGAGTGGTTAGAAAACACGGAAAAGCGCCCATTGACGCCCAGCCCTATTTTCACTAATACGAGAAATTTGAGCTTGGTTAATTCACTAGCGGCCAAACCGGGACATAGGCACACTCCCTTCGGAGGGGTGCTTCTTTTTTTGCCGAGGGTATGATATATTATTCTCCGGGTAGAATATAATGATAGTCGTTAAATAGTTATTGACACACGCTAAATACGGTGTATAATACAGTTAATGAATTGGAAAGAAGGTGCCTAAATGAATAAACAAGAGAAGGTTAAGGGATTAGCGGGAACTCTGTATATTATTTTCAAGGTGTTCTTCTGGGCTGCTATTATTTTCGCAGCAGCATTTGCCCTGGGAGCATTGGTGACTGTGTTCTTGCCCAGCGATTTATTGAAAACGGCAAACATAGAAGCAATGCGGCTGTCGTTGGGGAGCACAATCAGTTTCTCTCTTGGCGATTTGGGGGTCGTCAGCTTTAAGCCAGTACTATTGGCAATTCTTATTTCCTGTGCTGTTGCACTGCCTCTTTTGGCGACAATCTTTTGGCAGCTGACAGGTATCCTTAAGGCCGTAAAAGAAGACAGGCCCTTTGCCGATGAAAATGCCAAGAGACTTATTATCATTGGGATAGTCTCTTTAAATGCCTCCTGGGTTACCAAGGTATTAGAGACTGTGACTGCATCCGTAATTATGAAAACCTTCAGCATCCCCAACATTACAATTGGATTTACTATTGACATAACAATGCTGTTTATGGGTTTGCTGGTTCTAATTCTGGCTGGAGTGTTCAAATACGGGAGCTATTTGCAGGGTGAATACGATGCGACCTTGTAAAGGGGGAGAAATAATATGCCAATTATAACAAGGTTAGATCGCATGCTGGCCCATCGCAAGATGCCCCTCAAAGAGCTGGCGGACAAGGTGGATATTTCTGTGGTCAACTTGTCCAACCTGAAAACTGGCAAAGTCCGGGCTATCCGCTTCTCCACCCTGGAAGCCATTTGCAAAGCCCTGAATTGTCAGCCGGGGGACATCTTGGAATACCAGCCGGAAGCAGACTAAAGACCAAGTTATGCCTTTGACAAAAAGCCGGCATATCTCCTACAGTTGAGTGGGGGGTGGTATTATGGCGGAAACAAAGAAATGCACCTGCAAGTGGATTAGATGTCCCCGCCACGGCAAATGCCAAGAATGCATTGAGCACCACAGGACCAAACAGCAGCCGCCCTGGTGCCAGCATCCAAACCGCTTAAAAGAAAAAGCGAAAGCAAAGAGGTGACACCCATCTGCCCCTTGGGCGCCACCTCTTTTTTTTGCCCCCCCAGGGGCCTGCTTCAGCTTATTCTCTTACGAGGGTTCCGGGGAATAGGCTCCCTGCCCGGCGGGCAAAAGACTTAAGCCTGCATCATAGATTCTTTGGCTGTCTGGGAGATATCCGGATAGTGTGCACCTCACAATTTGGGTTGTGCTGCCAGCGCACCAGCCTTGCGGCGGTGTCCAGGGTAAAGCTGCCGTCAGATACCCAGAGCTCGAAGCCATGGGGATACGGATATGCCGGGATATAAATCTCGGTTGGGGCGTCAAGTCCAGGTTGGTGACGGAAGCGGAAGCTGAACTTTTTGGTTTTAAGGTTATATTTTAACTTAACAGGCTCCCCGGCAATTCTCCTAGGCCAGGGCCGCACCAAGGCCTCCAAGGCCCGGCCGCCGGAATTGATGTCCTGGGAATCCTGCTGCTGGTCGGGACTGAAAATGGACAGGTCTTCGCCGTTCCAGCCGTCGCCCCGTTCATTGCTGTTGTCTGCTGTATAATTCCACAGGGTGAAGTTATGGAAGTTGGCTTCCAAAGCCCGGAGCAGGCGGTCCATTGCCTTGATTTGGGCGGTGAAATCTCCGGTTTTGTATGCCTTCCCCTTTTGCATGTCAAAGGCAATGCCGGTCTCACCAATGAGGACAGGCATCCCGCTCAGGAGCAGCCTGGCCTGTTCCTTAAACCGGGCCAGTTCCTTCACCATCTGCTTTCTCACGCTGCGCCTGCCCAAGACAACCTTCTCCCGTTCCTGATCAAAAGTGAGCCAAGGGATAAAGCCTTTGAGGACCAAGCCGATTGGCTCATACCAATGAGGAGCGTAGACAACATTCTCAGCCTCGCCCTTAACCCAAAGGGAAGGCTTGCCTAAATCTGCATACTCAATGAAGACAGTGGCCTCAGGGTCGACGCCGCGAATCTGGCGAATAAATTCTTGGAGAAAAGGCTTCATGAAATCCCGGGCAAAGTCTACCGGCCGGCCAGCCACCTGGGCAAAATATGCGGGTTTGCGCAGGCAGGCATTGCCCCTGCCATCCAGATCCCAGACCCCGTGAGCGCGCCAGATGCAATTGTGCCCGGGGAGCCAGGCCCTTTGCCCCCGGGGGTCAATTCTGCGTTTGCCGGTCTTGCGGATGCCCAGGAGGCCGATATTCCATACTGCTACTTCTTGGGGGATTCCCTCTCCCAACTGCATTGCCTGCCAGGGAGTAGGCGTATCCCCCATCTTGGCCAGGGCCTGGTGCTGCGCAAGGTCCTGCCAGCCAATCCAGCCGGGAGAAGGTTCATTGAGGCTGTCATAGCCCAGGACGTGAGGCAAGCCCTTTAGCTTCTCGGCCACACGCCTGATGGCATTAAAATAATGGGACTGAAGATAGTCCTGGACCGGCACTCCCTCAACCTTTGTCTCAGGAGCAAAGGTGTTGCCGGCAAAGAAGAGAGTAAACATGGTAGCCGCCGCCAGCTTGGCGTAATTTGTCGGCCATATCATACGGGGATAAGGGTCTCCCTGGATGTTGTGGACGATTGCGGCGCCGGTGGCCTGGAACCCTTTCATATCTAAGCCTGCGGCCTCCAGGGTCCAGCCCGGGGCGCCGTCGCCGCCGGTAAACCGGCTCCATACATCCTGATGGGGGTCAATAATGACATAAAAGCCGTATTCTCCGGCCTTGGCCACCACCTGGTACAAATAGTCCAAGTATTCCTCATCATAAATGCCCGGGCCCTCATGCTCGATGGCTTCCCAGGTGGTGAGAAAGCGCAGGCAGTTAAAGCCCCAGGAACGCAGACGGGCATAATGCCGGTCCGCCTCTTCCAGGGGAAAGGGCCGGCCTGTAAAGGACAGGCGCTTATGTTCAAAAAAACCCTCCCGGACATGACTGGGCATATTCGGCTTATATGGGACCTTGGAGCTGCCACCCAGGTTTACACCTCGGAGCAGCACCTTGCGCCCTTGTTTGTCGAAAAAATCCATTTCCTGCGGTCTGATCACTGCAGCCACTCCCTCGTTTCTTCATTAGCATTCATTTCTATATGGAAAACAATTATTCCTGCACACAACCCTGGGGGATTATTTATAACGCTGGCATGTCGGCGGAGAGAACCGCCTCTACAGAAAAAGCAGCCGTTAAGGCTGCGTTTTTATTCCCGAAAGGATATTATACCTATTTAATCAGGAGGTTAACACTGACAGGGTTGTACTCGGCACTGTCCGTTTGATAGCTGATTATCACTGTATACTGTCCTGCTTCGAGGTCAATGTACCCGTTCGCGGTCATGGCTCCGGCGTTGGCAGTATAGACTTCTTCGCCCCTAGCATTGGAGATGACCACATTAGTGATGACCCCGCTCCCCTGGATTTTCAAATCTATCAGAAAACTGCTGTCCTTCTCTACTGAAAAAACCAGCACCTTAGGTTGAGTATCCTTGTTCACAGATTGTGAAAAAGCTGTTTCAAATACCGGGGGTTGCGATATGCCGGCGGCGGCAATGGCGATGCCGCTAATGAAAAGGATAAGAGCGGCGATAATGGCCACGAGCTTAGCCCTTTTGCGAAGGGGATTATTGCGGCATTCTTCTTTGCTCTTCAGAAGCCTGCTGCCCCAAAGAAAGATAAAGGGAATGATTGCCGCCACTACCAGATAAACGCCCACTGCGGTAAGGGGAACGCGAATCACTTCAGCGCTGGGTTCCGAGGTTAATGAAGCCAGGACGCTAAAGGCGTTGTTGAGCAGGTGAAAGAGCATGGGCAGCAGTAAATTCCGTGTTTCCACCATGATGAATGTAAGCAGTAGGCCCAGAACAGCAGTGCCGAAAAACCTGTAGGGGTCCAGATGAAAAATACCGAAGATCAGGCCCATGGCCAAGACAGTGGCCCACTTGCCCACACCCTGAAAATTGAAGAGAATAAACCCCCTGTGCAGGCACTCTTCGCATACTGCCGGCATGACAGCCACAATAAACAAGGCAACAGGCAGGGGAACGCTTTTAAACAGTTCTAGGAAAACATTGCTGACATCGGTTAAGCCCTG
>DIPE01000004.1:0-164 GCA_002427015.1 Firmicutes bacterium UBA5496
CCGGCAATGTCCAGGTGCAGCCAGGGCTTATCCTGGACAAAGGCCCCCACAAAGAGGCCGGCGGTAATGGTGCCGGCGCCGTCTTTGCTGGTGTTGCGCACGTCGGCCAGGTCGGACTTGATCAAGTCCTTGAATTCGTCGTCATGGGGCAGGCGCCAGATGCG
>DIPE01000004.1:368-2502 GCA_002427015.1 Firmicutes bacterium UBA5496
CCGGTAAGGGTGGCGATGTCCAGCACCCGGGTGGCTTTTTCGGCTGCAACTGCATAGTAGACGGCATCGGCCAAGGTCAGGCGTCCCTCGGCATCGGTGTTGAGGACTTCGATGCTTTTTCCCGCCATGGACCCTACGATGTCGTTAACTTTATAGGCTTTGCCCGAAACCATATTTTCGCAGGCGGCGACGACGCCAACTACGTTTGCTTTTACCTTTAGGTGGGCCATGGCGGCCATGGCGCCAATTACTGCCGCGGCTCCGGCCATATCTCCCTTCATGCCGTCCATGCTTTGCCGGGGTTTGAGGGAAAGGCCGCCGCTGTCGTAGGTCAGGCCCTTGCCTACCAATGCAAGAATTTCATTGCTGTCGGGGGCGCCCATATAGCGCATGACAATCAGCCGGGGAGGATTGTCGGAAGCTCTGGCTACCGCCAGGAACGCTTCCATCCCCAGGGCGCGGATGCCCGCTTCATCCCGGACTTGCACTGCAAAGCCATACTTTGCCCCTGCCTCCTCCGCCTCACGGGCCAGATGCGCCGGGGTCATAATATTGGCGGGTTCATCTGTCAGTATGCGGGCCAGGTTGGTGGCCTCAGCCAAGGCCAGGCCTTCGCTGATTCCCTGGCTGAGGGCATCCCCTTCACCCAGGATGTATACTGCTTCAACAGGATTTTCTTTGCGCTCAGTGATGTACTTGTCAAATTTGTAGGAGGCGAGCATTGCCCCTTCTGCCAGCGCCCTGCCCAGTTTCAGAGAATCAATTTTGCCCTTCAATGCGGCGCTGTCTATGTCCAGGCTGCGAGCTTTCAGTTTCCGGGCCTCTTTAAAGGCCCTGCCCGCCAGTTTACGGGCTTTCTCTGCTGTAAATTCACTGGCCTTGCCCAGGCCCATGAGGACTATGTGCCGAGGGGCTTCCTTTTGTCCCGGGGTAAGGACCAGGGTGGTTCCAAACTTGGGGGAGAAGGCTGCGTCAGCCATATCCCGGATAAGCTGGGCGATTGGCTCGGGCAGGTCCCCTGTGCAGGGTTGTTCTCCTTCAAAGCAAGTGATCAGTCTGGCCGGGGCAGCAGCCCGGTTAGTCAGTTTTACTTCCATCTTGTTTACGGCCTCCTTTATTCTCTCTTAAAGATATTCTCTATATCCGGCAGATTTCCCTTTTGGCAATTTGCCCTTTTACTTAGATTTCCCCAAGGGGAGTTTTCTTGCCAGAATTTCTGTAGCTAGCAGCAGGCCAAGGTTCAGGGGCAGGACTTCCCTGCATTCGGGAATAGATAACGGCTAAACTGAATACCATAGCACAGTAAGACAAGTTCTTTTAGGGGGAGGAGAGAGGGATGAGGGTCTACGAAAAAGCCCGGGAACTGGTGGTAGCTTTAAAACAGGAAGAGATATACGCCGAATTCGTCAAATGGCAGCGTCAGGTTTTCGCTGCCCCCAGACTGAAAGAGACGCTGCTGGCGCTGCGCCGCCATGAATTTGAACTCCACCGCCAACAGTTAACGGGCAAAGATGCCAGTGAAGAAGAGAAGGACAATCTGCGCCGGCTGTATGAGTCTGCCCGCCGGGATGACGTAATTAAATGTTACTTGGAAGCGGAATACCGCTTCAGCAAGATGATGCTGGACATTCAGAAGATCATCAATGCTGCCGTGCCTGTAAAGGGGCCGGAAAATTAACCTTGGTTGACAACAGCTTGGGGGAAAAGATAAAATTGGAAAGAGCTTATTGTCGGCACCCCTGGCAGAACGCCGGGTGACCGGCCTTTTTATGACTTTATCAGCAAATGTCTAAAAGCGCTGGGGAAAAGGCAAGATAGATATAAGTGAGGAGGCAAAGCGCGTGGAATATATACAGCAAAGACTGGCGAACGGTACGTCGCTGCATCTTTTGCCCATGGACAATTATAAAACTACCTTTGTCGGGGTTTTTCTGTACTGGCCCCTAGGGGAAGATGTGGCCCAGTCGGCGATTATTCCCCATGTGCTCCAGCGGGGCACAGTTACATATCCCACCGCCCGAGAACTGAGGGCCCGCCTGGCTGAATTGTATGGCACTCAGTTTGGCATCGGGCTGTTGAAACGGGGAGAGAACCTGATCCTGCAGCTGAAGATTCAGCTGGTCAATGATCAGTA
>DIPE01000004.1:2663-3028 GCA_002427015.1 Firmicutes bacterium UBA5496
CAAGGCCGCTTTGCAGACAGCTTTGTCCAGGGGGAAAAACGCAATATCCAGGCGCGAATCAAGTCGCTGCTCAATGACAAGAGCCGCTTTGCCTTTCACCGCTGCCTGCAGCACCTTTGCCCGGAGCGGGGCTACAGCCAGAATCAGTATGGCAGCTTAAAGCAGGTAGAGGCAGTGACAGCGGCAAATGCCTGGCAGCAGTACCAGCATTTGCTGAAGAACGCCGCGGCAGATATCTATGTCTGCGGCCGCTATGATCAGAAGCGGGTTGTGGAAGGGGTGAGCTCCCGCTTGCACTGGTCCCGCCAGCCCGGAAGGGAGCCGGAAATGCCCCGCCCCCTGGAGCAGCAGGAGCATAGTGTTAT
>DIPE01000004.1:3187-10022 GCA_002427015.1 Firmicutes bacterium UBA5496
GCATCACCCAGCAGAGCGACCTTTATCCCGCTTTGATTATGTACAACGGCATTCTCGGGGGCTACCCCCATGCCAAGCTCTTTCAAAATGTGCGGGAGCAGCGGGGCCTGGCCTATTATATTGGGTCCAGCCTGGACAGCATCATGGGCCTGCAGTTTATCACCGCCGGTATCGATGCCGGCTCCTTTCAAGAAACCACAGAAGTTGTGGCCAGCCAGCTGGAGGATATGCGCCGGGGCAAGATCAGCCAACAGGAGCTGGAATGGACCCGGTCCAGCCTGCAGACGGGCTTGCTTCAGATGTATGATGATTTAGGCGAGCAGGTGGCCTTGGCTGTGGACGCCAGGATATCCGGCCGGCGCTGGACCATTCCCGCCCTCCTGGAGGCTTTGGACCGAGTCAGCAGCGGCGATGTCAAAGAAGCGGCACGGCAGATGCATCTGCAGACCACCTACTTTCTTTCCGGCGGAGGCGATTAGATGAAATACGTATGCAGAGATTATCCTGATTTAAGTGAGAAGGTATACATGGGCAAAGTGGATGGGGGCCTCACCTGCATTTTCCTGCCCAAACCCGGATTTAAACGCAAATTCGCAGTCCTGGCCACCCCCTACGGGGCAATTAACCGCTCCGCCTTGGTGGATGGGGAGGAGTTTGTCACCCCTGCCGGCATTGCCCATTTCCTGGAGCACAAGATGTTTGAGGACCCGGCGGCCAGCATTGAAAACAAGTTTGCTTCCTATGGGGCCAGCACCAACGCCTTTACCACCCATACTATGACAGCCTACCTGTTTTCCACGGCGGAGAACTTCTATGAATGCCTGGATTTGCTCCTGGATTTTGTTCAAGAGCCTGCCTTTACTGAAGAAGGCGTCATTGCCGAACGGAGCATAATTGCCCAGGAAATCAAGATGTACCAGGACCAGCCTAATTGGGCCGTTTATTTGGGGGCCTTGACGGGAATGTACGGCGGCCATCCCGTGTCTGAAGATATTGCAGGCCGGGAGGAGGATTTGGCGCAAATAGATTACAAGCTGCTGCGCAAATGCCATGAGCTTTTCTATAATCCCGGGCGCATGGTCCTGGTTATTGCCGGAGATATTGAGGCAGAGGAGCTCTTTGGCTTTATCGCCAAAAACCAGGGGCAAAAGCAGTTTCCCAAACTGCCGGCAATCAAGAGCCTGGTGCCCCGGCCGCAGCCCAGTGTGGGGGAGGGCTGCGCTGCAGGCATGGAAGTGGCTCGGCCTTTGTTTTGCCTGGGCCTCAGGGATCAGCTGCCCCGGGATTGGCGGGAAGCCGGCCGCAGGGAGACAGTGGTCAGTCTTTTCCTGGAGATCTTTATCGGCAAGAATTCGCCTTTTTATAACCGGCTGTATGATGAAGGCATCATCGATAATTCCTTCGGGGTTGAATATACCTGCACTCCCTGGTACAGCCACTTTATCTTTGGCGGCGAAACCGATGACCCCGACAGGCTGGCCCATGAATTGCTGCAGGAATTAACAAGGCTGAAGGAATGCGGCGTCAGTCAGCAGCAGCTGGAGGTCAACCTGCGCAAGCTGCTGGGATTATTCATCATGGACCTGAACGGCCTGGAATCGACAGTTATGGCCTATGCCACCGACTGGCTCCAGGAAGGGGATTATCTCACCAGATTCGAAGAAATGAGGAAGCTGACCAAAAAAGATGTGGAGGACTTCCTCCAAAGCCTAGACCTGGACCAGAAATGCTTGTCAGTGGTCAATCCCCTAACCTACCAATAATAATACCGAGGGGCTTCCCTCGGCATTTTTATATACTTATTTCTCCAACAGCCAGTTATACTTTCGCTTCCCGTAAAGAAGCCGGCGGATTTGCACGGCATCGCCTCTTATAACAAAGAAGACCAGGTAGTTGTCTATGACTAAATAACGGTAACCCCGAGCTTTCAGTGTGGTGTCTCGAACAAGAGGGCATCTCTCCGGCATCTTGGCAAGGGTGGAAATTTTATTGACAATTCGGTCGTAATACTTTGTCGCGGCCTGTGGAGACAAGGTATTTAGATAATTGACGATACTCTTTAAGTCATCGATTGCAGCAGAAAATATCCGGATTTTATATTCCGTGGACATTGTTCCTCAGCTCTTTTGCAACTTGAAAAAAGTCTTCGCCTTCGCCGCCCCTAGCTATTTCTTCTTCTGTTGCTGCAAGCTTGGCATATAGCTGTATCAAGGCATCCATGCGTTCAAAGGTTTCGATGCTCATTACCACCATGTCTCCGGCGCCGTTCTTGGTAATGTAGACGGGCTCTCTGGACTCACGGCAGAACTCAGAAATCTCGTTGGCTTTATTCCTTAAATCAGAAATAGGTCGGATTTCAGGCATAACACTGCCCTCCCTTTTTATCAATATTTACAGATATATATTATCAAAATATTGATAACCCAGTCAAGGTTGGTTTTGGGGGAGGCCCCTAAAAAGGAATTCAGGAGCAATTGGTAGAATGCTTACATTGCCGGGAGGGGGATGCCGATGATAATCCTGCACTGCCTGCGCAATGATACTTGGGAAGCCATAAAAGATAAACCTGTGTTTGGCGAAGAGAGCGTTGCAGCAGAAGGTTTTATTCACTGTTCTTCGATTGAATACTTTTGGCGGGTTGCGCCAAATTTCCGTGATATTGCCGACGAGCTAGCGCTGTTGTGCATTGACACTGAAAAGCTGACTTCTCCGCTGAAGTGGGAAGATGGAGATAATAGCGGCAGAGAATATCCCCATATTTATGGGCCGGTTAACCTGGATGCTGTAGTTGCTGTGCTGCCATATCGGAAAGATAAAGATGGGAATTATATTAAGAATGAGGAGTTTGCCCATATCCCTAATCGCTAGGGGAATTTGCATGAGGTTGTTTTCCGTGAGCTTTTGCTGGGAATAAGTTAAGGGAATGAGTGGTGACTTGCATGCATGTCAAAATTGATGAAAACAGCAGCTTTATCTACTGGGAAGATATAGAGCTTATGTTTGCTGCCCAAAGCATCCTCGAGGATGAACCGCGGCATGATTTGTGTTTACAAATATATGGCCCGGATAAGATTGCCGCCTTGAAACGGAAGTACCATTTTCTCTATGAGGTTTTCAAGACCTTAGAGCCGAATTTTGTTCATGGCATGCTGGAACCCCTCTTAACCTATCCCCTTGCGGATTTTGCCTTGAACGAGTACCGCCGGCATTTGCTGCAAATGGATCCGGCGGAATTTATCCAGGTGTTTTTTTCTCTGACGGATGCTAACACTGCAGATATTGCCGATGCCATCAACAATGATAAAGCTTTGGAAGCTCTTTTTTTTGAACGGCCCTACCTGTGCAACAGCTATCTCGGCTTCCAGTCCCTGTTCAGGCAGGCACAGCGGTATATTGAAGAGTATTTCTCCCTGGCGGAAGAGCTGCGCACCGAGACTTTTGCTGAGATGATTAAGGCGGCTGGCCCCAATGTGGCGGAGCTGCTGAACCAGGTCAAGGCAGGCCTGGAAGATATGCCTTATCTTGAATTCTCCCAACAGCTGATGGGCAAGACCTTCCGCAACCGGGGGCCCTATGTTTCTTTTATCTTCGCGCCCAGCTTGTTTTTGCCTTACCGGGTGCTGCGCCTGTTTGGCCGGGACCAGATTTTATTTATTTCCATTCGGGATGAGACTCTTCAAGACGATGCGATGCTGCAGCAGCTGAAAGCCATTGCCGACAGCACCCGCTTTAAGATAATTTCCTTGCTGGGAGAGAGCCCCTTGCGGGGCCTAGACATTGCCGAAGCCCTTTCCCTTGCGCCCTCGACGGTATCCCATCACATGGAGCAGCTTAAACAGGCCGGGCTGATTAATGAGGAACAGGTCAAGAATTCCAAGTATTACAGCCTGAGCAAGAACAATATCCAGGCCCTAATAAGCCGCCTCAGTGAAACCCTGGGCAAATAGAATAGCGAAGTGCAACTTGGGGATTCACGACAGCAAGTAAGTCTTCAGATAAAACCCTCAAGGGGCAGCAAAAAAAGACCAGTCATGTCCAAATGTAATTGCTTAGCATGGCTGGTCTTTTTACGCATTTTCTAGCCCAGATAGTCGCCCGATGTGCCGATTCGTTTAGGAATAGGCCCGTCAGAGTAGTTTTTGTATGACCTTCGCTTATTAGCCCGCTTCACTCGCGAAGTATCTATGAGGGGCAACACCCGTCCAGCCACCCGGTGAGGCTATCTCGAATCGCTCCGTTTTTCAGTTCTGCCAACGCTGGTTCAGCCCATCCGGGAAAGCTCTTCCTTTCACAGGCGACGACGAGCCCGACAAGGGGCGCCAGAAACCCATGGGCTGCTTTTTCTTCTTCGCCGTCAAAATCCTCTCCATATTCACGCCAAAAAGCAGCCGCCGCTTCTGGGCTAAGGGCGCTTGTTACATTGTGCAGGTCGCTATACCCGTAACCCTTTCCCAGCAGATTGAAGTCCAGCATCATAGCGGCGGATCGATCCCTTGCGACCACAAGGTTCGTCCAGTAAAAATCATTATAGGTCAGCGTGCGGGGAAGGCCGGCAATTCTGCGGCGGATTTCAGCAAAACGTTTGCGGACCATTGGCCACAGCGCGTTTTCAGCCGTGTTTGTTTTGTGGGCCACCATATCCAGATTGGATATGGTAATTTTATCGGTTTCATCATAAAGCGCAGGGTTATTCTGGCGCATATACGCCCGTCCCTTGCGGTGCAGTTCTTTATACCATTTGGCAATGGCTGTAGCCACCTGAATATCGGCTAAATCCCCTTCGCAGCCCAGCCGGTATTCCCGGCTGCTTTCCACATCGGGCAGAAGCAGCGCGCAGGCGGTATGTTTCAGCATCGGCAGTGTGGGTATGCCGAGTGATGCAAGGATTTTATAATTCTCAATCTCCCGCCTGTCCTCCGGATTTTCAAACACCTTGAGCACATAATGTTCGGCTTCCGATTCCACCCGATACACCGCAATGCCCGCTTTCTCACGGATTTTCTGCACAACTGGTATGCGCACACCCATTTGGGCGAGCTGCAAAATATAGGAGGACGGAAGCAGTTTCTCGGGCTGACCCAGTTCTCTCAGAATATGATTGATTTGAGCTATATTCTGTTCTTCAATACCTTCCCAGCGCAGCATTTCAACACCGCTGTAGCCCAGGAGCTGGGATACATATTCAATTTTCTGAGTCTCAAATGCCCGCTTCGCGTTCTCAGGCAGCTTAGCGGTGAGCAGTTTGATTGGCGGCAACACCACAGGTTCTTTTGGCGGAAAGGTATGATCAAACTCTTCGACCTCTTTTGGGTCCGTATCGTATACCGCATCATAGACAAACTGCCCACTAACGCCGTCAAGGGCGCCATCATAGAGAGGCATTGCCATCAGGGCATCAAAGCTTTTCCCGTTTTCCGAGGTAATTCCAAAGGCGCTTGCCCGCTTGAAGCCAAAGCGGGGATAGTAATCCGGATGCCCGTAGAAAATAATCGCTCTATACCCAAGTTTCTTTGCTTCCGAAATGCTGTGGCGCATCAGCGCTGAGCCGACGCCCCTCCGCTTATATTCCGGCAAAACGCTAAGCGGGCCGAAACTCAGCACTTCAATCTCGCGAGCATCCTGCGTGATGACCTTGGCTGTGCTGTATATGATATGCCCCGCAAGCTGTCCCTCCGCCTCGGCCACGAAATCCAGTTCCGGCACAAAGGAGGGCAGGTCCCGCAGCTTATGGACAAGAAGATGTTCGCCGTCACAAGTAGGGTGATTCATGCTGCCCCAAAAGGCTTCGCGGGTCAGCTCCTCCACGGCGCGATAGTCCTTCGGTTGTTCCCGTCGTATTGTAATTTTCAATATGGTTCCTCCTGTTTTTCATCCCCGCGCACAAGGTCGGTGAGTTTTCTTCGTATTGGGCATAAAAATGCCGCAGCAAGCAACCATCGATAGCTGCAAACTGCGGTTTTACAGGTGATGCCAGTGTCAAAATAAACACGGGCATACCTGTTCGTATGCCCATAGAAGTCTACAGTATTTACGAAAGGATACTCATAGCGGCACAGCAATAAAAGGCGTATATACACCTTAAAAAATATTGCCAAGCCCGGTATTCTGTTTTAGGCCAAAGCCACCTCGAAAATGTAAGTCATATAACAACAACTCCTTTCGCACTCTGCGAAGCATGGAAGAATCATCACAGAATTAAGATTGAATTTAGCATACCATTTCTTTCCTGAAAAAACAATAATCTAATGCAGTAATTAAATCCCTTAGGCCGCCGCCTATGAAAAGGCTTTTTGTCTTGACCTTTTCGTCTAATTGGACTAATATCTAATTAGACTATTATAGTAGGAGGTTGGCAATTATGTCAGCTGTAATAGAGGTTTCGGACCTGAAGCGGGAGTATATTTCCAGCAAGGGCTGGATTCGGCGCCAGAAGGAGATTATCAAAGCCGTCGACGGCATCACCTTTGACGTTCAAAAGGGTGAGATCTTTGGCTTGCTCGGCCAAAATGGCGCCGGCAAGACCACCACCATCAAAATGCTGATTACCCTGCTGGCGCCGACAGCGGGAGTATGCAGGGTGCTGGGGGCGGACACCTTTGGCGGAGAAAAGTTCATCCGCAGGCGGATTAACTTCATCTTCGGCGGCGAGATGGGTGTCTACCGGCGCTTGTCCGCCCGGGATAATCTCAAATACTTCTCCAACTTGTACTATATCGAGGGGGCAGTGGCGGAAAAGCGCATTGCCGAGATTTTAGAGCTTGTTGGTTTAGCAGACAAAGCCGATCTCCTGGTTGAAACCTATTCCAAGGGAATGATTCAGCGCCTGCAGATAGCC
>DIPE01000004.1:10243-10697 GCA_002427015.1 Firmicutes bacterium UBA5496
TATATGTTTGAAGCTGACGAGCTTTGCGACCGCATTGCTATCATCAACAAAGGGCGTCTGGTAGCCCTGGGCACGCCGGAGGAACTAAAGCGCGGTGTTCACGGCCTGAGTTCCCTGGAAATTGCTGTGGCCAACAGTTCCGAGGCTTTGCTTAATCGCATTAAGGCCATTGAGGGCGTTAAATCTGTTACCGCCGCCGGCTCCGAAAATGGCGTTGCTATCACCGTCAAATATTTGTCGGATGTTGATGTCAGCGGCCGGGCCCTTGATATCCTGCGGGATGAAAAAATCTATTCTTTTTCCCGCAAGGAACTGACTTTGGAGGACGCCTATATTCAGCTGGTGGAGAAAGCCCAATGAAAAAGCTGAGAGTGATATGGGATACCCTCAAGCTGCAGATGAAAAACTCCTTTGTGCGCCCCATGTTCCGCTTTTGCCTGATTGCCAACCCCAT
>DIPE01000100.1:0-170 GCA_002427015.1 Firmicutes bacterium UBA5496
TAATAATCTTCCGGCGAATTAATTAATTCGAAAGGGGTGAGAAATATGCGCTTTACTTTGGCTGACTTGCTGGTGGCAATGACTATTTCAGCTGCGCTTGCCCTTTCACTATTGCCCCTGGCAATAACAACCCATGGGACCATGGCGGTGGAGCGGGGGGCTGAAGAACT
>DIPE01000100.1:282-572 GCA_002427015.1 Firmicutes bacterium UBA5496
GAACTGGCCCGGGAGCTGCAGGCCGCCCGCCAGCTGGCTATGGCCAATGGCGATACATACAAAGTTCTCTTCGATCGGACAGCAAGGGCTTACTACATTATGCCTGAATATGCCTTTGCCCCTTCCCGGCGCATTCAATTGCCTCCGGGTGTGGAATGGGTGAAATTATCTACTAATCCAATCTTCTTTTATGGATCTGGCAGGTGCCCTGCGGGGAGCACAATTTCCCTGCGGCACCAGGGTTCCAGTTACCAAGTAGAGATTGTTGTCGCCACCCATTCCGGCAGAGT
>DIPE01000100.1:797-2746 GCA_002427015.1 Firmicutes bacterium UBA5496
CGGGTGGACGGCAGCCTTATTTTTCTCACAGTCTTGCCCGCTAATGAGGGAAAACAGCTGTGCAGCCGCATAAAAGTCCTGGCAGGCATGGACATTGCCCAGCGCATGTTGCCTCAGGACGGCAGTATGCGCCTCACTTGCCGGGAGCAAAGCTGGGACATCAGGGTCGCCAGTCAGCCCACCATCCAAGGGGAGAAGCTGGTGCTGCGCCTGCTGCCGGTGCAGCCGATGGAGCAGAAACTGACTGCCCTAGGCATGGCTCCCGAGACCGGCGAGGCCTTCGCCCGCCTGTTTTACAAGGGCCAGGGCCTGGTGCTGGTGACCGGTCCCACAGGCAGCGGCAAGACGACCACCCTCTATGCCGCTCTCAATTTGCTGGACCGGGAGCGCCTTAATATTATGACTTTGGAAGATCCGGTGGAATACCGCCTGCCGGAAATAGTCCAGACCCAGGTCAATTACCGGGGGGGCCTGGACTTCGCTGCCGGCTTGCGGGGGGCCCTGCGCCAGGATCCCGATGTCATGCTGGTCGGTGAAATTCGGGATCCGGAAACTGCAGCCATCAGTGTCCGGGCTGCCCTGACAGGGCATTTGGTCTTGGCCACCATGCATACCCAAGATTCCTGCTCGGCTGTGGCCCGCCTGCTGGATATGGATTGCGCCCGCTATCAAGTGGCGGCGGCACTTAACGGTGTGTTGGCCCAGCGTCTGGTGCGCAAGCCTTGTTCCTGTCAAGGGGGCTGTTCCCGCTGTTATCAAAGCGGTTATTATGGCCGCACCGGCGTCTTTGAGCTGCTCGTAGCTACTGCGGAAGTGAGAAACGCCGTCCTCATTGGCTCGCCCCTGCCCCCACCCCAGGCGACTATGCTGGATGACTGCAGGGCCAAGCTGGCAACAGGCCTCACTGATGAAGCCCAGTTCCGGCAACTGGCCCTCTCCTTGGAGGATTAAGAATGAAGGACCTGGCTCTGTTTACCCGGCAGTTGGCGGCGATGCTACGGGGAGGCCTGCCCTTGGTGGAAAGCCTCAATCAGCTGGAACAGGTGTTTCCCCACAAGGGCTATAAGCGAGCGGCTGGTGAGTTGGGCCTGGGACTGACCCTGGGCTACGGTTTTTCTCAACAGCTGGTGAACTTCTCCAGATTGTTCCCGGTCTTCTATCGGGCAGTGGCCCAAATCGGCGAAACCGGGGACAGCTTGCTGCCGGCCCTGGACACCCTGGCGGAATACTACAGCGACCGGGAAAAGATTAAGAACCGCCTGCTGAGAATTATGTTTTACCCCCTCTTGTTAATCGGGGTGGCCCTGGGAAGCGGCATCATTGCCCTCTGGTATGTGGTGCCGGGTTTCAGCAGCCTCTACGGAGTCTTAGGGACCGAGATTCCCGCCGCCACCCGCTTGGTCTTTACTGCAGCCAAGGCAGTGACCCCAACTCGCCTATTAGCAGCAGCAATAATACTGGCAGCGCTGCTGGGGACAGCAGTTTGGCTCTTTGCCAAAAGAGTGCAATGGCGGACACTGGCCAAAGTGCCCCTGGCGGGGACCCTTTATTGCTACTGGTTTTGCAAGGTCACAGCCATGATTGCCTCTGCAGGCCACACCCTGGAGCAGGCCCTGAGCATGGCGGCAGCTGTTTCCCGCCGGGGGCCTGCCCCTGCCGCCCTCACGGCAATCCGTGAGGGAAGCAGTTTGTACTCTGCCTTGGAGGGAAGCCCCGGTGTGCTCCGTTCTTTTGTGGCCCAGGGGGAAAGAACCGGAGAGCTGCCTGTAGCTCTGACCAAAGCAGCAGAATATTACGGGCAAAGGCTGGAGGAATCCATGGATAATTTCCAGCGCCTGCTGGAACCCCTGTCGGTGCTCATTGTGGGAGGGATGGTGGCTGCAATGCTGCTGGTGCTGATGCTGCCGGTGCTGCAGCTGGCCCGGGTCTTTTAATGGAAGCAGGTAGTA
>DIPE01000100.1:2861-6478 GCA_002427015.1 Firmicutes bacterium UBA5496
TAGGGGAGCCGTCTCGGCTCCCGCATCCCCAAACCTGTAGGGGAGCCGTCTTTCTCCCACGTCCTAAAACCTGTAGGGGAGGCGTCCTGCCTCCCAATACTAAAAACAAGGAGAAAATAATGTTAAAAAACATTAAGGGTTTCACCCTGATGGAAATCCTGGTGGTGGTGACCATCATTGGCATCCTTGCCGCCATTGCCGTGCCCAGTTATATCAATGCCGTCGAACAGGGACGCCGGGATGCCTGTGCCACAAATGTAAAGATTCTCTTCACCCAAGTGGAAAGGTATAACCTGACTACCGGGCAGAAAGTTCCGACTGACGTAGATCTCGTGGAATTCCTAAGGGGAATCGGCTATCTGACCGGTGAAGAACTTAAATGTCCATACAGCAATGCTGAAATTAACCCGGAGTATAAGCTGATATATAATGGAACTGAGGCCAAAGTCTACTGCACCCACTGTAATCCCCAAGAATGATGAAGAAACATAAATCGAAAAGAGGTTACATTCTCATGGAAGTATTAGCGGCGGCGGCAATCATTGCCCTGGCCGCCCTGGCGCTGTTGGCGGCCCTGACCAGCGCCCTCCAAATCTTCCAAGTTTCCCAAGCTGTCACCCGGGGCCGCCTGCTGGCTGCCAGCCATCTGGAACAGGCTGCAGCCGGCACAGCGGGACCATATCTTTGGGATGGCAATCTGCAGAGCACCCTCACAATTCTGGAGCAGGAGGGGTACATCCTGTGGCAGGCTGAGGTGCAGGGGCCGGATTTGCTCATACCCCTGCGGCTGGTGGGGGGACCATGAATAAGCGGGGAATGGTTGCCCTGGAGGCTCTGATTGCTTCGGCCCAGGTACTTCTCTTGGCGGCAGCGGTCAGCGGCTTGCTGGTGATCTTCTGGCAGTCCTGGCTTGAGAGCACTCAGGCCAGCCGTCAGCGCCAGTGGAGCACGGTGGCCTTTTCTTATTTGGATGCAGATTTGAGAAATGCAGAAAAAGTCACCGTGACATTTTCTGAAATCCGCGTGATTCAGGAAGGTAAAGAATATGTCTATCGGGTTACTGCAGACAAGTCTTTTTACCGGGGTGAAGGCAGCGCTTTCTATCCCCTGGCCAAAGTGAATTCTGTCCGTTGGTGGCAGGAGGGGAATTTGCTCTGGATAGAAATATACTATCCTAAGGAAAGTTACCGTTGCTGCTACTGTCTGGAGGGGGGCCAATGAATAAAAAAGGCGCAGCCATGGTGCTCGCCCTTGTCATCAGTATGTCGGCGCTGCCTGCGGCTGGCGTCTTGGTTTCAATTGCCCGCTCCGACTTGAGCTCAGCTTTGGATGATTATCACTCTGCCAGGGTGCGGCGGGCAGCCTGGGGCGGGCTTGAGTTAGTCCGGAGGGACTTGCAGGAGGGCGGTCGCGGCGAGGTGACCTGGCCGGACCCGGATATCGCCCTGGAGGTAGAAATCAGTGAATCTGAAGGGGGCTGGCAAGTATTAGTCACTGCCCGCAGCGAACGAGCAGTGGCTACAATTTCAACCTGGGTGGAGGGGAAAAATTAATTAGTTCGGCGTCTTGACGGAAATGACTGGAAATGGTAATGTATGCACAGCAATACAGATTGACTCGATGCCATTTTTACGATTGGGGGTGGACAGTATGGGGAAAAAGAAATTTGCCCTGTTGGGCGTATGTGTCATGTTATGCCTGTTGATCATGTCCGCCATGTCGGGCTCTCTCCTAGGGTATTCCAATGCCTGGTTCACCAGCTCCGCTCAGGCCGATGCTTCTATTACCGCTAATTTCCTTACCTTGGATGATATTGTGGAGATAAATATTGCTGAAAATATTACTAATCCCGGAAATGGAAAGGGGGACACGGGTATCGGCTTCATTACCAGCTTGAAGGACGGCTTAATATTGACGAAAGTCGAATTTTTCCCTCCTGATGCAGGGCCCAGTCTGCTGGCTTGGGGAGGCGCTGTTTCCTCGGCACCTGCGCCAGAAATAGTTTTGAAGAAAAACGACAGTGTGAGCTTTACGCTCCGTACCCATTTTAAAGGAAATACTCCTGCCGGCACTTATAAAGGTAAGCTGGTCTTGACTTTTTCCTTTGAAGGCGTGGAGTATATGCGGGAACTTGAGCTCAAGGTTGACCGCCCTTAGAAGGGCTTCGCAGGCTTGTGAAGCTTACCTGCCTCTACCCCGGATAGGCACAGGTTTTTGCCATCAAGCCGGGGTTATTTTATTGCATTAGCAGGGAAAATCATTTATATGTAGAATTATGGTAATACATTTGTCATATTTAGGCTAAAAATTTCATCTTACCCTCAAAAATAGCCCATCGAATGAGCATTATATGACAGGTGCCAAACAGGGCACCTGTTACAAGCCCACGTTAACGCTTTTAAACTGTAAAGTTAAAAAAGTTGCCGGCAATACAAGGATTTTCCAAGTTTATGTAGAATACTTAATGTATGAACTATTAGATTTCGAAACTATTGGGAAATTGCATGGGGGAGAGAAGATGTTTCAATCACTGGAACAGCTGTTGCTGGACACGGGGATGGCTACCCCCGAACAGATTCAGGATGCCCGCCAAGCCAATAAAGGCAGCAATATTGCTGAAGCTCTCTCAGAGATTGGCGTGCTCACTCAACAGCAATACATAGAAATAATGGAATTCCATCTAGGCGTTCCCCACGTCAATTTAGATACATTTCAGCTGAAGCCAGAGGTTCTAAAACTGCTTGATGCTGATCTAGTCAAGCGGTACAAGTCTGTGCCTGTGGAAAAAGTGGGTGATCGCCTTACCGTCGCCATGGCTGACCCCAAAAATGTTGTTGCCATCGACGATATTGCCATGGCTACCGGTTGTCAGGTTATTCCCGTCATCGCTGCCAAGTCTGAATTGGACAAGGTCATCCGCCAGTATTACACCATGCGGGAATCCATGGAACGGGTTGTTCAGGAGGCCAAGCCTGAAGATGAATTCGATGTCGAAGAATTGTCCCTTATGGTTGACGATGCCCCCATTGTCCGTCTTGTAGACAATATGATTGAACAGGCTGTCAACGAGGGAGCCAGCGACATCCATGTGGAACCAAGAGAAGAGTCTTTGATTATCCGCTACCGCATCGACGGCTTATTGCATGAGCGCATGACTCCTCCTGTCAGCACTCATCCCCTGGTGGTTTCCAGGCTGAAAATCATGGCCAGCCTGGATATCGCCGAGCGCAGAGTTCCCCAGGACGGCAGAATCAAATTCATGGTTGATGAAGAGAACAGCGTCGATCTGCGCATGAACACCATGCCGACAATCTATGGGGAAAAAGTTGTTCTCCGTATCCTCAACCCCGAGTCTATTCTCTTGAAGCTGACGGACTTGGGTTTCAGCAATTTTAATTATGAAAAGTTCAAAGATATCATCACCAGGGCTTATGGAATGGTCCTTGTCTCCGGCCCCACCGGCAGCGGCAAGACAACCACTTTGTACTCCGCATTGAACTTTATCAATTCGCCTAATAAGAATTTATCAACTGTGGAGGATCCGGTTGAATACCGCCTGGCCGGTGTCAACCAGGTCAACGTCCACAGCAAAATCGGCATGACTTTTAATGCCGGCC
>DIPE01000100.1:6647-7703 GCA_002427015.1 Firmicutes bacterium UBA5496
CCGAAACGTTGGAGACAGCCGTCCGGGCTGCCCTTACCGGCCACTTGGTTCTTTCCACCATTCATACCAATGACGCCCCTTCCACCTTGACCAGGATGATTGAAATGGGCTTGCCTCCCTTTCTGGTTGTTGCCGCCACCAACGGCATTGTCGCCCAGCGTCTGGTTCGCAGACTGTGCCGGGACTGCAAGGGCAAAGGTTGCAGCCGCTGCAACAAGACCGGGTACAAGGGCAGGTTGGCTGTGCATGAGGTTTTGACCTTCACCGATACGCTTCGCCAGGCTGTTCTTGATGGCCGGGGCGCCTCGGAACTGCGCAAAATGGCCAGGGCCGAGGGCATGATTACCATGTATGAAGACGGGCTGGAAAAAGTGAAGCAGGGCCTGACTACCCAGGAAGAAGTGGCCCGGGTCGTCGGCCTAGACTATATCTAATACGAGTACATTACAGAACCGGGAGGTACAGCATGAGCCTAGCAGATATTATTGAATATGCCCGGGAGCGGGGAGCGTCGGACATCCATTTTACCGACCGGCGTCCCACCCTGATTCGCATTGACGGACAATTAATTCCGGTGGGAAATCAGGATATGAATCCTCAAATACTGGAGGCATTGGCCCGGGAACTGGCCGGTGACCGCTATGATGAATTCGTCGACAGAGGAGAAATAGACTTTACTTACCAGGCTCCTCATAACCGCCTCCGTGTCAACATTTTCCGTCAGCAGGGGGTGCCGGCAGCTGCCATGCGCCTCATCCCCGAAAAGATTCCCAACTTCGAGGAACTGGGCATTCCGCCGGTTGTGCGGGAATTCGCCAATCTTCATCAGGGGCTGGTGCTCTTCACCGGTCCCACCGGCAGCGGCAAGTCGACAACTATGGCATCACTACTCAATGAGATCAACAGTTCCAGGGCCTGCCATATTCTTACCCTGGAGGATCCCATTGAGTACATACATCAGCATAAGCAATCTATAGTCAACCAGCGGGAAATTGGACATGACAGCAGAACCTTTGCCAATGCCTTACGGGCAGCCCTGCGCCAGGACCCTGATGT
>DIPE01000023.1:0-262 GCA_002427015.1 Firmicutes bacterium UBA5496
CAATGACCCCGCTCATGCGGATTACTTCCATGCCCCGGGCCTCAAGGGCCTTAATAATCAGATTGATGCCGATGGAGTCGCTGGCCATGTGGCCGGCAACGATAATATTGCCGATATTTTGCTCTCTGACGGCCTTGATTACATCTTCGGGCATGTGCATGCAGACCAGGGTGCCGATCCCGGCCTCAAAGTAAGCCTTGGCCACATTGACGCCGCCGTTGGTGCCGCCGGCCATGGTGACGAAGACTTTGCCGGCGTAGTC
>DIPE01000023.1:627-862 GCA_002427015.1 Firmicutes bacterium UBA5496
ATGGGCACCCCCGCAGCTACCATGCGGGTTATCTGGTTGTCCATGACCTTAAAGAGATTGAGGCGGGGAGAGCCTCCCACTGGGTGATGGGTGATGACTAAATCCACCCCCAGCTCCCGGGCAATCATCATCTCTGCCGCTTCCATGTCTACGCCGAAGGCTGCCTTCTTGAGGTTTTCACCTTCAACAACAATGCCGGAATCTCCGGGAATTTCTGTCAGACCGGCCATCTCCA
>DIPE01000023.1:1001-8443 GCA_002427015.1 Firmicutes bacterium UBA5496
CGGTGTTCTCTGGCTATTAAAGTTAGTTTAGGGATTTACATGACAGGGCAATGCGCTGGCGGCGCTTGTCGACGCCGATGACCCTGACGCTGATATTCTCTCCAACCTTGACCACATCCAAGGGGTGTTTGACGAACTTGTCCGCCAGTTCGGACACATGAACCAGGCCAGCTTCCTTGAGGCCAATATCCACAAAGGCGCCAAAGTCGGTGACATTGCGGACGGTGCCTTTGAGAATCATGCCTTCCTTGAGGTCATCCAAAGTCAGGATGCCCTCTCTGAACAGGGGCTGGGGCAATTTGTCCCTGGGGTCCAGGGCAGGCTTTTCTAAAGCCTGAATGATGTCCCGGAGGGTAGGTTCACCCACCCCCAGCTTCTGGGCCAAGGCCTTAACCGACTCAGGCAGTTTGCGGCCCAGTTCCGGAATGCCGCCCCTGCTGGCTAGATCTTCAGCTGTATAGCCGCAGAGACCCAGGAGCTTTTCTGCTACTTCATAAGATTCCGGGTGGACAGTGGTGTTGTCCAGGGGATTGCCCCCTTCCCGGATGCGCAAAAAACCTGCGCATTGCTGGAAAGTGGCCTCACCCAAACGGGGAACCTGCAGCAATTGACTGCGGTCGGAAAAGACGCCATTATCCTGACGCCACTGGACAATTGATTTGGCTACAGCGGGTTTAATGCCCGCAATATATGAAAGCAGCGGCGCCGAAGCGGTATTGAGATCGGCGCCCACCCTGTTGACGCTGGTTTCCACCACCTCGCCCAACAGGCGGCCCAGCTCTTTTTGGTCCACATCATGCTGGTACTGGCCTACGCCTATGGCCTGAGGGGGAATTTTAACCAATTCCGACAGGGGATCCTGGAGTCTGCGGGCGATGGAAACGGCGCTGCGCTGGGAAACATCCAAATCCGGGAATTCTTCTTTGGCCAGGGGATCAGCGGAATAGACTGAAGCCCCCGACTCATCCACCACAGTGTAGGCGATGCCCGGTATTTCCTGGGTCAGTTCCCCTACCAGCTCAGTAGTCTCCCGGCTGGCGGTGCCGTTGCCGATGGCAATGACATTGACCTTGTATTGCCGGATCAGTTCTTTCAGCCGTTTTTTGGACTGCTCTACCTGGCTTCTGGGAGGTGTAGGATAAATGACATCTATCTCCAGTAGCTTGCCCGTTGGGTCCACCACCGCCAGTTTGCAGCCGGTCCGGTAGGCCGGGTCGACGCCCAGCACCGTCTTGCCCCGGGTTGGCGGCTGCAGCAGCAGGGAGGTAAGATTAGAGGAAAACAGCTTATATGCCGAGGCATGGGCCATGTCCGTCAGTTCCCGGCGGATGTCCCGTTCAACTGCCGGGGCCAGCAGGCGCTGATAGCCGTCTTCCATAGCTTTTCTTACATATTCCTCAGCGTCTTGTCGCCGGGGATTGAAGTTGCGCCGCCACAATTCCTGGAGCAAGTACTGGGGATCGAAATCCAGGGATACTTTGAGGAATTCTTCCTTTTCCCCCCGGTTGATGGCCAGAACCCGGTGGGAGGGCAGCTTAGCCACGGGCTCGCTATATTCGTAATACATTTCGTAGACAGACTGAGCTTTTGCATCGCTGGCTTTTACCAGGAGCACAGCTTTGTCCCAGGTGCGTCTGCGGGCAATTATCCGGTTTGCCGCCGCATCAGAAAAATCCTCTGCCACTATGTCCATGGCTCCCTGAAGGGCAGCCTTAGGAGTGGCAATTTTTTCATTGATGTATTGTTCCGCAGCCGCCAGAGGGTCAACCTCACCAACTACCAGAATTTCCGCCAGGGGCTCAAGGCCTGCATCCCGGGCCTTGCTCCCCCTGGTATTGCGCTTGGGCTTGTAAGGCCGGTATAAGTCCTCCACTTGTTGAAGTTTTGTGGATTCCCGAATTTGCTTTTCCAGTTCAGGGGTGAGCTTGCCCTGCTCGGCAATAATACGCACTACTTCTTCCTTACGCTGGTAAAGGTTGCGCTGATAGCCGGCCTCTTGCTGGAGGGCAAAAATCTGCTCTTCGTCCAGGCCGCCGGTGACTTCCTTGCGGTACCTGGCGATAAAAGGCACAGTATTGCCAGCATCCAGGAGTTTGACGGTCTCAGTTACCTGTGTAATGGGTATTTTTAGCTGGGCCGCGATAATCTGCAAAATCTTAGCCTCTACATCAGACATAAAAAATTCTCCTCCTTTTTCTCAACAGCCAGACCAGGTATCCGTTAGCGGCCCCGGCCTGGTATAGGTCCCTGTCCACTTACAATTGCGGCAGGCCATTTCAGCCCGCTTTTATCTTATCCTTCCTGTCTCAGTTTGACAACAGGCCGCACTTCACCGCATTTTTCTTGGCGGTGATTGATATTTTGCGGGTGGTGAAAGTCTTCCAAAGCCTTAACCTGTTGGGGAGATAAATAACCCAGCTGGCTGAGGATTTCCACTACAACGGGTTCCCGTCCCCGGCTGGCCCCGTCTTCACATTTGACGGTGATGCCGATGCCCTGATCCATTATGCCCACGCAATAAACGCCGGCGGCGCCGCCTTTGGCGATCAGTATCCCTTCTCCTACTTGCATCAGCTTGGTGCAGAATCCGTCGGTTCCGCTAATCATTTCCGGATTGGCCATCATTGCCCCGGTAACTCTGGCGCAGGCTTCCTCCCGCTTATTGCCCAATCCCTGGGGCCGGGCCAGGCGGGCATAGGCCAGGGACATGTTGTACAGGGGCAGGCCATGGACCGGGACGCCGCAGCCATCCACGCCAATGGCAATTTGCTCCCGAGGATACCCGGTCATGTCGGCGATGTAATCCAGGATGATTTGCTGCACAGGATGGTTTAAGTCCAGATAATTAGAAGGATCAAAGTCTAAATGGGTGACCAAGGTCAGCATGCCAGAATGCTTGCCCGAGCAATTTGAATGGAGGACAGTGGGCTCTTCACCGGCCAGGAGCATGGCCTTGGCGGTAGCTTTATGAATGGGCGGATGCATTCCGCATTGTAGCAGGGAGTGGTCCCGGCCAATCTTGGCAAAGATTTTCAGCACTGTCTCTGTGTGAAAGGCCTCGCCATTGTGGGAGGCGCAAAAGATAGCCAGCTCCCTGGGGGTAATGCCGTAATGGTCTACAGCTCCCAGCTCCACTACCGGCAAAGCTTGAACGGGCTTGGCGGAGCTGCGCCAATAGGTTTTGTGGTAGGGGTCCCCTGCGCTGTAAAGCAGTTTACCCTGCCAGTCGACAATTGCCACATGGCCCCGGTGCCGATTTTCCACTAAAGGACCCCTGGTCACTTCAACTAAGACTTGAGCTTGCAAAGATCATTCCTCCTTGTTTTTAGGAAAAATAAGCAGTCTAGGTTACTGTATTTCCTTACATCTGGCGCAAAAGAGCTCAAAAAGACGCAAAAATTCCGGATGCCGGGCAAACATCCTTTCCGGATGCCATTGAACACCAATAATCCATGGCTCTCGGCTTTCCACGGCCTCTACCAGCCCATCGGGGGAGGTGGCGCTGATTGTCAGGCCTGGGGCCACTTTGTCCACAGCCTGGTGATGAAAACTGTTGACGCCGATATCCCCCTTTCCCAGCGCTGCCGCCAGCATTGTATCCGGCATAATCCGCACATGGTGGTGGCGATGCCAGCCGGGGGCATTTTGCCTGTGTTGAATTGCTTGGGCGCCGTCTTCGCCGATGTGCTGAAGAATGGTCCCCCCCAAAGCAGCGTTGATGACTTGCAGGCCCCGGCAAATTCCCAGAATGGGCAGCCCCAGCTTCAGCGCTTCCTTGACCAGGGCGATTTCCTGTTCATCTCTGAGGGCATCTACCTCTCCCAGACGGGGATGTGGCTGCTGGGCAAAAAAAAGGGGTGAAAGATCGTCGCCGCCGCTGAGTAAAAGCCCATCTGTATGGCGAAGGATCTCAGCGCTGGCAGCAGGAGACAGGGAGGGCGGCAGGACAACAGGCTGTCCCCCTGCCTGCTCAATCGCCTCTATATACCCATCCTTGATAAAGCTGAGCCCATCCTCATTGCTGTGCTTGCATGTTACCGCGATAATTGCCAATATACCCCCTCCTTGAGCCCCTCCTAGGGGCAAAGTAAGCCGGGCTATTTTACCTGACATGATAATATTCAATAACTGCCGGCGTTTTCCTGCCCCGAGAAAAAAAAAGACAGCTGCGGAAGCTGCCAATCTATTTTAGAAATCTATCAGGCCCAGGCTAATTTGCAGAGCATCTTCAACACGTTTCATCAGTTCCGGTACCAGATGGGTAATCCGCTCGTTGAGGCGCTGTTTGTCAATGGTGCGAATCTGCTCTAGCAGCACTACTGAGTCCCGGTCCAGGCCATGTTCTTTGGCGGTAATTTCAACATGGGTGGGAAGTTTGGCCTTTTGGATCTGGGAGGTAATGGCGGCAACAATTACCGTAGGGCTGTACTTGTTGCCTACATCGTTCTGAATAACTAAAACCGGACGTACTCCCCCCTGCTCGGAGCCCACCACCGGGCTCAAATCAGCGAAAAATACGTCTCCCCGTTTAATATTCATGCCCTCACGCTCCGCTGACCATTGACTCAATGGTTTCGACAGCTTCATTCTCTGCCTGCACCGCTTCGTTGGCAAGGAGCAAATTGATATTGGACATTTCAATATAGCCTTCTTGAAGCTTTTCCCTGATTTGACGTTTTCTCATTTCCGAAATATACATGCACATTGCCTCGCGAATTAAATAACTGCGGTTGACCTTTTCTTTGCTGACAATGCCGTCTACTTCCTGCAGCAGCGTGTTGGGGAGAGAAATCATTATACGCTTAGTTTGAGCCACAATGGCACCCCCTGAAAGTATTCCTGTATACGAAAAGTATATCAGACTTGTACACACAGGCGTATAGAAACATTATATTTTATCGGCCTCACTAAAGTCAAGACTAATGCCGATAATAACGGGGAACTCTGGCGGAAACTGCGCAGAAAATTTCGTAGCTGATGGTGCCTGCCAGCCGAGCCAGCTCATCAGCCGAGATATGCTCCTGCCCTTGACTGCCGAAGACAACTACCGGCTCGCCAACGCCGGCCTCCGGCAAGTCAGTGATGTCCGCCATGCAGTAGTCCATGCAGATGCGGCCAACTTGTGGAACCCGCTGGCCCTGAATGAGGAATTCCGCTTTCCCGGACAAGGTCCGCAAGTAGCCGTCAGCATAACCCAAAGGCAGGGTAGCGATGCGGCTGGGACGGGTAGTGACAAAGGTGCGCCCATAACTGATGGGTGTCCCTGCCGGCACTTCCTTGACAAAGGCAATGCTGGTATGCAGAGACATGACAGGCTTTAAGGCAACCAGCTTTTTTACCTGCTGGGAAGGATAGAGCCCATACAGGCTGATGCCGATGCGGGCCATGTCAAAATATGCTTCCGGCACTTCAATGGCCGCTGCGCTGTTGGCGCAATGGGCAATAGCCTGTGGTTTTTCTTTCTTTATTGTTTCCACTATCCTTTTAAATTTATCCAATTGAGCAGCAGTAAAGCTCTTATCTTCTTCATCTGCTGTGGCGAAATGGGTAAATACCCCTTCCAGTTCCAGATGGGTTGAAGCCAGCACCCGGCTAACCAAATCCAGACTGTCTGCCCCCCTGGGGCCAAGCCTGCCCATGCCGGTATCCACCTTGAGATGAATGCCCACCTTTCTCCGCTGGCGCCGGGCTTCGTCCTCCATCATCAGGAGAGTGGAAAGATCCGTAATTCCAGGGGTCAGGCGGTACTGGATAACTGCAGACAGAGATTCCGGGGGAAGATACCCCAAAACCAAAATTGGCGCCGCCAGACCTGCCTGGCGCAGGCGGATTCCTTCTTCAACCAGGGCAACAGCCAGCCAGTCAGCGCCGGCGGCCAGCGCCGCCCGGGCCACTTCTGCCGCCCCGTGGCCATAGGCGTCGGCCTTGACCACTGCCATTAAGCGGGTAGGCCCGGGAATATGGCTGCGAAATTCCTTGATATTATAAGCTACATTGCCCAGGTTAACCTCCGCCCAGGTCGGCCTGTATCTTTGCACTGAAACCATCTCCTTTAACACGATAGAATTCTATATTAAACATGGAAATCCTGCAAGAAAGGCATGAAATCAGCCCTTCAGGCGCAAAAAAGAAGCCCCATCCGGGCTTCTTCTGCAGGGCTGGCATTAGCCAACTTCATCTTCTATGGCGTCCTGAGCTGTAGGCGGATACCACACCTTCACCATGCCAAAGCCGCAATTGTTTCTGTTGCCAAAGCCCATGTGAAAACCCACCCGGATTAACTCCGGATTGCCTGTAACCTTAAATGGAATCATATACCCTAAGATTTTAATGCCGTTAAAATTTATCAGCCTAGTGACGCGGCGCTTGTTGGACATATAGCGTTCGTTAAATTCAAAGACCAAGTTGTCGTCAGAGGGCAGCGAGTCATAGACCCGGTAATGCTTATTGATGAGATCCTGACGCAATTTTTCGGTAAAATCGTGGTCTTCAATGCGGCCATAGCGCATACGGCCTTGATTCGAGTCAAGATTGCAGGTAACAGTAATGGGGGACATGCAGGAAAATTCCATAACCTCACTGATTTCAGGAGTGGCCAAAATTTCAACACTGACGATGGGCATGTTGACATTGCCCAAAGCAATGAAACCGGCTTCGGAGAAACCCTTGAGAATTGCTTCCAGAAAATACCCCTTGATTGAGGATATGTACCACTGGACGCATTTACCCAGATTGCGGATGCCATTAGCAGAAATGCTGTACTGCTCAAAATAGAGCTGGGAGAAGGTGAAAAACCCCAAATCCCGCTTATGGCCTACAGTGTTTGGGTTATGGACGGCTCTAGTTATTGCTTTATAAAGGTGATGATTGTAATTATAAGGCAAAATGGTATCGGGCTCGCATTTTAGGGTGACTTTTAGCCGCATTGCGCCAACTCCCTTTATCTAGGTAAAGACTGATACTTTTAGATATTACTAACTTCGGCATGAAAAGCATTTTTCCTTTTAAATACCAAAAAAAGAGTATACCCAAATTCGACATCTTTCGACAAAGTGTGATAAAAAATAGATTTGCTAAGGACTAAGTAAATTATACCTTATTGCTGTGACAAAAATGCTCGCCGTGTAGGCGAGCAAAAATCTATTCTCTATTTTTTAAATATGTGAATAAAGGAGGGGCCAAGAAATAGAGAATTACAGCGCTGAGTATTATTTCGGGGACCAGATAACTGGCCTGGTAGCCAAGGGAGTATTTCCAAGCGGGCATCCCTTCCGGAGCGGAACTGCCCCAGAACCAAACCCCTGCGAGAAAGTGGCTGATAAAGCGGCCGCCAAGGCCTACGATGGTGGCTGCAACTGCCAGCAACGACTCCCAACCCAGCTTAATTGTTCCCTTCCTCACCGGATTCCAAACAAAACCGGCCAGACCCAGGGCGCCAAAGG
>DIPE01000023.1:8649-8933 GCA_002427015.1 Firmicutes bacterium UBA5496
GCGATAAGCAGCAGGGGAATCATGCTGCCTGCCGTTACCGAACCGCCAAAGGGCAGGGAAAACGGCTTTATCAGCCCCAGAACAACAGCCAACGCCAGCATCATGCCGGCCTCTACAATGGTGCGGGTGTTAAAACGTGAATCCATTAGTTCTTCCTCCTCTTGGTCCGGGGAACCAAAACAGGCGTGCCAGCGGCACGCCTGCAATAGGCAGCTGCGAAAAGAAAAACGCGCAGGGTGCGCGCTGTGCAGCTTTTCTGTACCTACGCAGGCATTACCCTGATC
>DIPE01000023.1:9030-10735 GCA_002427015.1 Firmicutes bacterium UBA5496
GCAGGCATTACCCTGATCAGGTTGCGGGTCAGGTGCTTTTCAGCCCTTTCTCAGCCCCTTCCAGGAGCTCCCCCTTGACCATATTATATAGTTCTAATTAAGAATATCAAAAAGAAAAGAAAATGTAAAGGTTAGTTTTTAGGCTTTTCTAGCCTAAACTCAGCCAGCAGCAGGTCAACCATGCGCCCATAACTATGGACCCCGTCCTGCTGGCGGTTGGCTTTCAAGTAGGAGTCATTGACATTGGTTGATACTCGGTCAATCGGTCCTTCGAACTTGGCCCAGTACTCCCGCCAATCTTTAAGGTCCCTGTTCAGGCCATCGCAGTACTCTTTCCTTACCGCTTTATAAGCATCTATATCCGCTCTGTACAAGGCATTCATGGTATGAATCAAAGCGGAGACCGTGCCGGAATACTGGAAATCCGCGTCTGGGTGCAAAGAACACGCCAGGTAAGCCAGGTAATTGGCTTCATCTTCCCGGGCAAACCCTCGCTGGTGGGCCATTTCATGGGCAGCAGTGGCTGGCTGCAGCAGATGAGGCATATCGGTGTTGACATTGGCTTCGGCAGTAAAGGGAAAATACATGCCGCTAGTGCCGGTATAGGACCAGTAATGAGACAGAAAAACGCCTTTTGGCCGCCCGAATTTGCCCCCCAGTTCCGGATAGATTGCTGCCGCCCTTTGGTAACCAGTTTCCGCCCGCACAAACATCTGGCGGATACTGGAGGAAAGGGTCATTACCCCCCGTTCATCCTCAGCCACCTGAGCGCGGAGGGCATTGGCGCTGTTTGCCAAGGACTGGGCCAGCGCTGTCAGCTCCTCCACCGCAGCCGGCTCCACAGGCAAGCCTGAGATGTCAGCAAATGAAAGACGGCTATAATTGAGGCCCCACAACATATTAAAGCCTACATAAAGCAATAAAGGAATAAGAACTAATTTCTCCATACCCCTAAGGCTGGAGCGGAAAAATCCCTTGGTTTTTTTGAACAAGGCGATTGCGCCCCGGATGATCTGGACAAGGCAAAATAGGCCGATACCCACAATAATGCATTCCGCCACGGAAAAGGGGACCAACCCGGTAAAGAGGCTAATCGGCCCGCCAAGCCATTTGTATAATGATGTGGAATATCCGGCCTCAATGAGCACGGGAAACCTAGGGGCAGCAAAGGAGAGAATCAGACCAAGGCCAATAAGGACATAGATTAAGATGCTTCCTATGCGTTTTTTTCTGACAGCCTTTTTTTTCATTCCTGCTTCCCCCTTTGTTCCTACTCTATTTGCGAAACCGCTGTGGATGCTTCTTCCACCAACTCCTCCAAGATTTTCAAGGGCACCGAACCATTCTTCAGAATGGCGCTGTGGAATTCTTTGATGTCAAAGGCTGCGCCCTGTTGCCGGGCCAATTCCCGCAGCCGCAGGATTTCCAGTTCACCAATCTTGTAAGCTGTAGCTTGACCGGGCATGACGATATACCTTTCAATCTCAATCACTGCGTTGACGTAATCGGTGCAGGAGTTGTTAATCATGTATTCAATGGCCTCTTCCCGGGTCCAGCGCTTATAATGGATGCCTGTGTCAACTACCAGGCGCACTGCCCGGAAGAGCTCGGAGGCCAGGTAGCCCAGGACGCTGAACTGGTCGCTGAAGAGATTGTTTTCCCTGGCCAGCTTCTCGGCATACAGGGCCCAGCCTTCAGCATAGGC
>DIPE01000046.1:0-151 GCA_002427015.1 Firmicutes bacterium UBA5496
GATGGTCCAGGGCATAGATGCCAATGCCCTGGGGCACCAAAGTTTCCACCACATTGTTATAGCGGCCGCCGTGCTCGCCAAAACCGTGAATGATGAGGACAACTGCTCTCGGGACTTCCGGCAGCCATGCCTGCCAGAACAGCTCCAGCCC
>DIPE01000046.1:436-819 GCA_002427015.1 Firmicutes bacterium UBA5496
TAGGAGCCCAGCATTGCCTCCAGGGGAACAATGGTTTCCGGCCGCTGGGGGTCCTGGGGCTCCGTGGTCATGCGCTTGGGCAGTTCATCGCCCTTCAGGCCTTCCCGCAGGTTATAAAGCCGCTCCAGATTGTAGCCCCGCTCCCCCAGCTCCAGGAAACGGCCCAGGTTCATGTTCATGCCCGTGGCCAGGGCCAGAGCCTGGGGATAGGGAATTAAGCTTAGATTGATTGCTGCCAGCCGGGGGCGGCTGTTCAACAGCTGCACCACTCTGCCGCTTCTGCCCATGACTCGGGAAATCAGGCGCCGCATTCTGCTGCCGGGAGCCATGTTGTACAGAGCGTTGGGAAAGACCGCCATTGATGTAAAGAGGCAGACTCCCGA
>DIPE01000046.1:902-2260 GCA_002427015.1 Firmicutes bacterium UBA5496
GATGTAAAGAGGCAGACTCCCGAAGCCGAAATCGCTTCCATGAGGTTTTGCATCATCATGGTGAGGGCAGGCTTGGACCGGGGGGACTGGGGATTGATGCTCATGGGGCCCATCACTTCCAAAAATATCATGTAGCCACCGTTAAGGTGACAGGCCCCCCGGTTGGCTGTGGCGTAGCCTAAGCCCAGTCCCACTGAACGCCGGGGATCATAGGCGGCCATTTCCAGGCCCTTGACTTGGGGGGCAAAATCCAGGCCCCCGTATTTTTCTCCCAGCCAGGCGCTGCCCTGGGCCAGTTCATCCCCAGTGCCCCGCCGGAAGGCGATAGCTTCTATTATCTGCGAGATAGAATCTAAATCGGCGAAATCCACCCCCAGATCTGCCAGGCCCTTTTCTTTCAGCTCCATGGCAAAGCTTAGGGTGCCTCCCAGGGACATTGTATCCAGGCCCAGACGGTCAGCCAAATGATTCCAGCTGCCAACCCGTTTGAAACTGGCATTGAGCAGGTTTGGCCCCAGCAGTCCTGCTGTTTCATACTCCGGGCCCTTTATCTCCTTTTCTCCCTCCATTTGTTTGCGGCCGCAGCGGATAGGGCAGCCCACACAGCCGGTATTCCGAGTAAGGAGGTCCCGGGCATAGCCTTCGCCGGTAAACTTATGCGCCTGCTCAAACCTGGGCCGAGAAAAATTCTTCACCGGCACAAAGCCTGACTTATAGCCCTTGGCGAGAAAACCAACAGTCCCTAATTTGGGCAGGGCCTTTCCTGTCATGGCATTGGCGCGGACAGCGGCTGTCCATTTTTTCGTCAATTTCGTCAGGCCGGGCCTGTTGGCCACCGGCGCGGGAGCGGCGCCGAAGGCGATTATGGCCTTTATATTTTTGGCGCCCATCACCGCCCCTGCCCCGCAGCGGCCGGCCACCCTTTCCTGGGAAAGGGCGCAGGCATAGGAGACGAGATTTTCGCCGGCAGGGCCGATGACAATTTTCCCGTATTCCCCGGGCAATTTGGCCTGGGCGGCTTCGGTATCCAAGCCCCATAGGTGGCTGGCGTCATGAATGACAGCTTTTCCGCCAGTCACTTCTATGTACGCCGGCTGCTGTGCCCGGCCCCGAATGATGAGGCCGTCGATGCCTGCCCGGCGCAGCTTGATGCCGAAATTGCCCCCGCAATTGGAGGTGCCGATGCCGCCGGTGAGGACATTTTTGGTGGTGATGTTAAAGCGGCCGCAGGCGGGAACTCCCGTGGCTGTCAGGGGACCGGTATTGACTATGAGTATATTATCCGGCGCCAGGGGGCCTGTTCCCGGCCTGGTCTCATCCAGCATGATCCTGGCCGCCAGAATCTTGCCGCCTACGTA
>DIPE01000046.1:2486-3181 GCA_002427015.1 Firmicutes bacterium UBA5496
CTGCACCTCCATCTCAATGGCCCCTACAGGGCATGTCTGCTGACATAAGCCGCAGCCAACACAATGTTCTCGGACCGGTTCCGCCCAGGCCCGGGTATCCCCCTGGCGGCGTGGCGCGCTGAGCCTGAGGGCGTTAAAGCGGCAAATGTCTATGCACAGGCTGCAGGCTGTACACAGGTCTTTATCAACCATAGGTTTTGCCCGCCGGGGGGGAGCGAGGCGCCCTACAGGCCTGCCCTGGGCGTCAAGGACACTGCCCGTTGGACAGCTGAAGCCGCAGACTGAACAGTCCACGCACTTGTCCGGATCAATGACATGGAGCTCTTTTTCCCTGCCGGCAATGGCCAAAGCAGGACAGCTGCGGGCACAAGCCCCACAGCCGATGCAACTTGCCAAGATGATATGTGCCATTCATTACCCCTCCAGATGCCAGGCCAATTCATGGCTCCAGGCTGTTCTTTTTTATATACTTCGACAAGGGCCATTTATTTCCTGCGCCATGGGGGTCTTGCATTTTTCAGATAATTCCATTATCCTTTAAGGAGTAAAGGAGGGATCAGGCTGTGAACCACACTATTTTAGCGGTGGAAGGGCTGACAAAATATTATAATGGCTATGCCGCGGTGAACGACATCAGCTTTCAGGTGCAAAAGGGTGAAATTCTAGGATTTTTAGGGCCCAACGGCGCCGGCAAG
>DIPE01000046.1:3276-36577 GCA_002427015.1 Firmicutes bacterium UBA5496
CCCAACGGCGCCGGCAAGACTACGGCCATCCGAATGATTCTGGGAATACTGGCGCCAAACGCAGGGAAAATACAATTTTACTTTTCCGGTTCCCCGGGGCCCCTGGACAAAAAGCGCATTGGCTATCTGCCGGAAGAGCGGGGATTGTATGACGACGCTAAGGTCCTGGACTCCCTGGTTTATCTGGCGGCCCTCAAGGGGACGGCTCCCCCTGAGGGGCGGGAAAAGGCTCTGAACTGGCTGGAAATCATGAACCTGCGCAACTATGCCCATCATAAGCTGGAGAAACTTTCCAAGGGCATGCAGCAAAAGGTCCAGTTTATCGCCACAGTTTTACACCAGCCAGATCTGGTCGTGCTGGACGAACCCTTTTCGGGACTGGACCCCATCAACCAGGACTTATTTAAAGAATTAATCCTTCAGCTGCGGGAGGCAGGGATTACTGTGCTGCTTTCCGCCCACCAGATGAATGTGGTGCAGGAGCTCTGCGACCGCATCTTTCTCATCGACAAAGGCACCCCCGTCTTATCCGGCACTCTGGAGGAAATTCGCGATCAGCATGAAGAAAATTCCGTGGAGATCTCCTTTTCTGCCGCAAAGGGGCTGGAAGATTATCTCCGCTCCCTGGGGGATGCCCGGGACATTTCCATTAACGGCAACACCGCCCGCCTGAAACTAAAGACCGCCACCGATCCCAACAGCTTCCTCGCCAACATTAACAGCCTCTGCGCTCTCAAGAGCATAAAAATCGAAAAACCCAGCCTCCATGAAATCTTTATTGACACCATCGGCAGGGGGTCAGCGCAATGAAAAGAGCCAATATCTTCACAGTCGTTAATTGGGAGTTTAAAAAACATGTCAAGAGCCCTGTATTCCTCATCTTTACCTTTATCCTCCCCGCAATTATGGCCCTGGCCGGTTTTCTCCCCGGCTTTGTCATGGAACGAATGAATGTGGAGGAGAAAACTCTGTGGGTTCTGGATGAAACAAGCCAGTTAGCGCCAATCCTGGAAACGGCCCTGGCTGATTCCCGTTTTGACCTGGAAAACGTTGAAGGCAGCCTGGAGGAACTGAAGGAACAGGTTGGCCAGGACAAGGCTGACGGCTTGCTGCATATCACTGAGCAATCCCTGATTACCGGGGAGATGGAGCTCTTCGCCAAAGATGTCATGAACTTTAACCGGGAAGAAGCAGAACAGCTGATTCAGCCCGCCTTTACTCAATACCGCCTGCAAGTCTCCGGCATCAGTCCCCAGGAATTTGCCGCCATCCTCACCCCTGCCTCCCTGCAGCTGTTTTCCATAAGCGGGGAGGAGGAAAATGTCTTTGCCTTTGTAATTCCACTTTTTATGGGCATATTTCTCTTCGTATCGCTGCTCTTCTCTGGTCAAATCCTCATGCAAAGCGTCATCAAGGAAAAGCGCAACCGCATAATTGAGATTTTGCTCTCTTCCCTTTCCGCCAGCGAACTCTTGGCCGGCAAGGTCTTGGCCTTTGGGGGCCTGGTCTTGATTCAAATCGCGATTTGGCTGGGGGTGGGCCTCTCTGTAGCCGCCAGGTTTATTGACCTCAGCGCAATTGGCCTGGATTACTCTTTGCTCCTCCAAGCTCTGCCCTATTTCTTCCTGGGTTATCTGATGCTGGCTACATTGTCTGCGGCCACAGCCGCCACTATGAAGGATGCCGAAAGCGGCAGCCAGGCTCATGGGCTGATTTTTATGATTCCCATGTTGCCGATAATGCTGGCGACGCCAATCATGATGGCCCCCAACGGTTTTTTTGCCCGGCTTTGCAGCTTCATTCCCTTCTTCACACCGGCTACAATGTTACTGCGCATCGGCATCACCAAAGTTCCCCTCTGGGAAATTATCGTCACATCCTTGATTTTGCTGGTTTCGACAATTTTGTTTCTGAAAATAGGCGCCCGCATTTACCAGGGCAGCCTCCTGAAATTTGACAGCGCCGCCTCCTTCAAGGACATCTTGGGAATGCTCAAAAAACCTGAACGAGAATAAAAAAGCCGGGCGCCGCCCGGTTTTCCTATTGAGGTTGATACCAGCCTTTTTGCTTCATGTAATTAAATATGCCTTCGCCATGCTGCTGCTCTTCTTTTTGAATATGGTTGAGAGCCTGGCGAACGTTGGCATCCTGGCATTCGAAAATTGCCGTGTCATAGCTGCCGGAGACATGTTTTTCGGTCATCAGCAAATCCCGGCAGAGAGCCTGGTCATCGCCGCCTCCTTGGGAGAGGCCAAACTGGCTTTGACTCATGCCCATCCCCAGATTTATGCCCATTTGCTGGCCCTGTCCCCCTTGCTGCTGACCTTGCTGCATGCTGGGGACCTGGCCCTGAAGAATTTGGCCTACAGTGTCATAGTGGGTCTGCTCTTGCTGGGCGTGGCTGTTGAATAACTGCTTGAGCTTTGGGTCAGTTGCCTGTTGAGCGTAGCTGGTGTATTTCTGAATACAAATCTCCTCTTGGGCCTGCTGATCCTGCAGAAGCAGCTTTTCCTTCTGACTTAATTGCAATGGCAAGATTAACACCTCCTGCCATTAGTATCGTAACTGCCTCCTGTATTTATTCAGCTATATTTAGCTTAGTCAGCGAGTCTTGGCAAAGTCAGTTTCCGGAGCCATATACTGGGGGCGGCCTTTTTTCAAGGCGCCCATATAATCGATGGCGGCCTGAGGACAAATATGCAGACAGCGCAGGCAAAGTTCGCATTCTTTGCCCCAGCGGGGAAGACTGTGGAAAGTGATGTTGCCTACGGGACAAGTCCGGACGCAGATCCGACAGCCTGTGCATTTTTCTTTGGAGAGTTTAAACAGTCTGCCCAGCAGAGGTTGGGCCAGGCGAAAACCCCAATTAAGCCCCCGGGCAGTGACGGGATCAGCAACAGAAACTGATTGGATTACATGCTCACCTTTGAGGATAGATTGGGCAAATTCCTCAATCTTCACCCGGGCGGTTGCCACCAAGTCCTGTATGCTGCCGGCATCAGGGATGCGTCCGCCGGTGAAATTGTTGGGCATGAGAATCTCAGTGCCGCCGCAGACCCGGTAGCCTTTTGACCTGAGCAGTCTGACAGTCAGGCTCATGGCGCCGCCGCCGTCACCCCCCAGGGTGCATAGCTGGTAAACCCGGTTGTCCCCCGGGAGCATTTGCTTGATATATTTTCGCACTATCCGGGGAGGGCCAAAACAATACACCGGCCAGCAGAAAATCAAGGTGTTGTCTGCCGGCGGCTGCCAATATGCAGCTGCGCTGATATCCACCAGTTCCGCTTCTGCTTTTTCCTGGGCCAGGGCCGCGGCCAAAGCCCGGGCGCAGAGCAATGTATTGCCGGTCCCGCTGAACCAAAGGATTGAGTACTGGCTCATTATGTAACCCCCTCTGCTCGATAAGTCCCTGACCTTGGATAGAGAATAACCCGCCATAAGCGGGTTCTATTCTTTGTCTTGAATTGCTTCAGTGGGGCAGGACTCCTGAGCTTCCAGAGCCTCGTCTTCCAGATCTTCGGGAATGGGGTCAACTGTGACATGAGCCTTTTCATCGTCATTCCAGTCAAAGACATCGGGACAGATACCTACACAAGCGCCACAGCTGATGCACAGATCTTGATCAACATACAATCTGACAGCTATTTTAATTCCTCCTCAAAAGTATTCGCAGTTAGCATTGCCCTTAAAGCCTTCATTATGCAAAATGGGCAAATCTGCATTTGAGTCTATTTTACATCATTTTCCGGGAAAATAAAGAGGGTAGAAGAATATATTTCTCCCTGCCCGGGTTATGGTAAGATAATGCAGAGGTGATACTGATGGAGAAACATGAAAAGGCAGCCGCCGTGGCCCTTTGGCTTGAGGGAGGCAGCGCAAAGGAAGAACTGAGTTTTGCCGAACTGTACAGCCTGGCAGCCACAGCAGGCGTGCAGGTTTTAGCAGGGTTTACCCAAAACCGTCCAGAAATAGATAACCGCTATTATATCGGACCGGGCAAGGCCGAGGAAATCGGCAATTATGTCCGGGATGAGGGAATTGACACCGTTATTTTTGACCGGGAACTGTCCCCCTCCCAAGTCAATAACTTGGAAAGGATAATCCCCGCTAAAATCATCGACCGCAGCGAACTGATTATGGATATCTTTGCCCAGCGGGCCAGCAGCAGAGAAGGCCAGCTCCAGGTGGAACTGGCTCAGCTGCGTTACCAGCTGCCCAAGCTCATGGGCAGGGGCCGTGACCTATCCCGCCTGGCGGGGGGCATTGGCACCAGAGGCCCCGGGGAGACCAAGCTGGAAGTGGACCGGCGCCGGATTCGCCAGCGCATCCATGTGCTGGAACAGGAACTAAAAAAGGTGGAAAAGCACCGGGCGCTGCTGCGCAAGCGCCGGGAACGCAGGGGAGTATTCCAGACAGCATTGGTAGGCTATACCAACAGCGGCAAATCTACACTGCTCAATCAGCTGACCAAGGCAGAAGCCTATACCGACAATATCCTCTTCGCCACCCTGGACCCCCTGTCCCGGCGCCTGGAAACCCAGCAAAATACAATTGTACTTACTGATACCGTCGGTTTTATCTCCGGCCTGCCCCATCATCTTATCGCCGCCTTCAAGGGCACCCTGGAAGTGGTAGTCAATGCGGACCTGCTTATCCATGTGGTGGATCTTTCCCACCCGGATATGGACATGCAAATAGAAGAGGTCAATAAAGTGCTTAGAGATTTAGGCTGCCTGGAAAAAGATCAGATCATCGCCGCCAATAAAATCGACCTGCTCCCTGATCTCACCCCCCAGGAACTGGCCGGGAAATTCCGGGATCTTCCCTATGTACCGGTTTCGGCTCTTACGGGACTAAACACTGACAAGCTGCTGGCGGCAATCGAGGCACATACCGAACCCTGGGAAAAAGTGCGCCTGCTCCTGCCCCTGGAAATCTTCCGCAGGCTCAGCAGCGCCGATATGGGCAGCCTGCTTCCCCTGGAGTTTACCAATGACAATCGAGTCAAGGTGGAAGCGGAACTGCCTGCCAGCGTTGCCGCCACTCTCAGGCAATACGCCAGCGAAAACTAAATGGCCCTCTACAGGGCCATTTTTTTTTAGCGGGGCAAGGTTTTTGCCCCCAACACCAGCAAGCGCCGCGGCAGGACGCGGATGGTAATTGGAAATTTCTCTGCCTTCTCGCCGTCAATATCGGTAGCCACATCTTGAGGCCCCTCAACCGCCAAAGAACTTACCTTGGCGCAGAGCACCGAGGGATGGTTTTGATGCTCCCCCCGCAAGACACAGAAAAATACACTGGCCATTTCCGAAAGGGAACATTCCCTGATGGCAATGACATTCAATTTTCCGTCGCTGAGATCGGCGGTGGGGGCAAGGTTTTTAAAGCCACCGGCATTAGTGCTGTTTACCGCCAAGAAGAGCAGACAATTAAAACTTTCCTCAATATCTCCCCGCAAGTTAAGCCGAAAGGGTGTTATCTTGGGCAGCTGTCCCACAGTGTGCAAATAGTAAGCCAACATGCCCAATAGGTCCTTATAAGCCCGTTCCACCTCGTGGGAAGCTTTGATGATCTGGCCGGCGCTGAAAACATTGACAAATACTTTGCTTCCCGCCAGCCCCAAATCCACTGGATGTATATTGCCGGTATCGATAAACTCCAGCAATTTGCCCAAGTCAGTTGTCAGTCCCAGAGAATCGGCAAAGTCATTGGATGTCCCAAAGGGCAGGACTCCTACAGGAATATTAATATCATTGGCCACCAGGGCATTGGCCGCCAGCTGCAATGTGCCGTCGCCGCCGCAGGTTACCAGTATAGAATTATCCTGCAAACCGGACAGCATCCGCTGGGTATCCTTTTCCTGGCCGCTGAGTCTATATAGACTGAGGCGGAACCCCCGGAACTGGGCGGCTTCTGCCAGTTTGTCAAACTGGGAAATGTACCTGCCCCGGCGGGCTTTGGGATTATAGATCACCCGCATTTCATGCATATTCTATTCCCCTCCCCTTGGGTATTACGAGCAAAAATATGAGCACTGTTTTACTTCGGCAAAGCAACGGGAAAACCCTGCCCCCGGAAAATAGCAAGTCTCAGTTCTAATCCCGGCCTGAGGCCCCATAACTGCGCAACAGCTTGGTCATGCCCTCGGTGACTCTGATTGCGCCGTCGGGCATTATCCACAGGACTTCCACATCTTCAAGACTTTCAGCTAACTGCCGGCTTTCCTCATAGGGCAGGAGAAACAACTCCGTAGACAAGAGGTCTGCCAAGCCTGAATCAGCAGTAACTACCGTTAGCGCCCGATAATAACCTGCCGGCATCAAGGTAGCCGGGTCTACAAGATGATGGTAGCGAACCCCCTGGACATAGTAATAGCGCTGATAATCGCCGCTGGACACTACCGAGGCATCATTGATGTACACAGTATCCAGGTTGCGGTCATCAGAAAAAACAGGGCTGTCGGGATTAAAAATTCCAATTCCCCAGCGGTCCCTCATCCCATCCCTGGGCTTGCCGATGGTGCGCACATTGCCCCCGGCGCTGATAGCGCCGGAGACTAAGCCCGCAGTTTCCAGTTCCCGGGCCACCAGCTCTGTGGCATAGCCTTTGGCCACGGCGCCCACATCCAGGCTCATATGCCTGTCCGCAAGATAAATAGTGCCCCCTGGCTCATCAATGATGATTTTGCTGGCATCGGTATACCTGGCCGCTGTTTCCAGGTCCCCCCAAGGAGGCAGCTGGGCGTTTTCCGGATCATACAACCCTTCAGTTCTGTACTGATGCCAAATTTTCAGCACAGGACCAAGGGCAATGTTCGTCTTTCTATGGCCGGAAAGGGTCCACTCCTTAGCCATCTTTACCAGGTCAAGGAGATCCTTATGGACGGCAACGGGCTCAATACCGGCCTTGTCGTTAACAGTCTTGATATTGTTTATGCCCTCATAATTACTGTAGATGTCATAGAGCTTATGGAGCTGGGCAAACCGAGTCTGGGCCAGTTGAAAATAAGCGTCATATTCAGCCTGGGTTTTGGTATATGCCACAAAAGTAATCAGGGTGTTAAAATAATCGGTCATCACATCCGAATGCCGTGTATACTCCGGCTGCCTCTGGCAGGAGCAAGCGGATATAGCAGCAATAATCAGTAGGGCAGCGCAGAAAGGCGCAATTTTTTTCAATGTCCTCACCCTTGAGCTTTTTGATACTATACATAATAGCAAAAAATCACTCCCCCAGCTAGGGGGAGTGATCATTTGTAAGGGTAATTACTTTTTGTACTTGTAGGATTCCTGGACAGCGGCGATTAAGCTTTGAACAGAGATAGTCACTGAAGAAGTGAGTTCAGGAATGTCGGGATTGCCTTTTTCGGTGACTTTGAGCATGACGATGTCACTTACAGACTTGCCAATCATCCAGTCTTCAAAGGCTTCGGCTTGTTCATACCATTCTTTGCCGATTTCAGACCTTTCCTTCATGAAATAGTCTTCTTTGAGTTCCTTCTTGGTGAGGACAGCAGCGCTTTTGTCAGCGGCGACTTTGCCTTCTGCATCATAGGGAATCCTGGCTTGGGCAACGTCAATAATGGCGCCGGCTACATTGCCGTCTTTATCAAAAGCGGTTGCGGCAAAGGTGGTGTCCACCTGCGCTTGGGCAGTGGTGGTTTCGGTTGCATCCTGGGATTTGGCGATGGAAACAATAATGCCAAGACCCAGGGTTTTGTAGTTCTTCACTTCCACAGCGTTGGCTGCTGCCTTTTCTAGTGCAGCGATGTAATCTTGCACGGTGATGGTCACAGAGGAAGTCAGTTCCGGCACATCAGGAACATGGGTATGACTTGCATCCCGTTCTTTTACCTTCATATTTTTAACTTCTTCAACAGTCTTGCCAATCATCCAATCTTCAAGGGCGGCAATTTGTTCATGCCACTCTTTGCCGATTTCGGATCTGGCGTTCATGCCATAGTCAAATCCTAATTCCTTTTTGGTCTTAATGTCTTCCTCTTTGTCAGAGGTAACCTTCATGTCAGCGTCAAATGCAACCTTGGTCTGGGCCGTATCAATGCTGACATCGAGAATTTTGCCATCCTTGTCGAGAACTACTGCAACAACGGTTGTGTTTGCCTGTGCCTCTGCAGGTGCTTCAGCGGTAGCGTCCTTGGACTTAGCGATAGATGTGACTGAACCGAGTCCAAGCTTGACAGTGCGCTGGGCAGGTGTACAGCCAACGACTGAAAGAACCGCTACCAGCATAGAAAGAGCTAAGACGAGTGATAATGTTTTTTTCATTACCTTACCCTCCCATTAAATTTTGTGCTTTTTCGCACCACACTATACTACCATAATGAAAAAAAAAACAATATATCTCTGTACTCAAGATAACTCATCTAAAAATTATATCGAATCAGCAAATTTAATTTGTTATCGCGAAGCAATAAGTCTTGCTTTCCCGACAAGTTACACCCATAAGCTTTGATCTTTAATTGTTAATTATTTGCTGAGCAAATTCACATCTGCGGGCAATACTAAATTCAGGAGGTGAAGGAATGGTTAAGAAAGGACGATATAAAGACTCCTTGTCCCGTAACCGGAGTATAGAGGAAATAGCTGAAGAGATTGGCCTCAGTTCCGGCGGCGCCAGGGAAAAGAGCAAGCGCAAACTGTATAAAATTCGCAATGCCGGCCAGGGTCAGGTGAAAATCCGTGGGGATAAAGAATAAATAAGTGGCGGAAACGCCACTTGTTTGCGTAATCCCCTGCATTTTTCGCAAAAGCAAAAAAAATAAAAAAAAACCCAGAATAAATCATTCAGGCATTTACATCGACATTGTAACACAGTTATAATATAATTATATATATCGCCGCCGGCAGGCAGGCATGCCAGGAGGTAGACAGATGAGATTGGCTCACCTTCAGCAGGAGATAGCAGAATTAAAAGATACCAAAGACCTTGAGTGGGGCTCTGGCTCGTTTAGCAAACGGATTGTATTGCTGCACTGCTCCATTTCCGGAGCTGCCCTTGCATGCAAGACTGGCCAGACTTCTAAGTGTGCTTCTGAACTGGCTGCACTGGTCATTCAGATTGTCGCCTTCCCCGCCATGTTCCCCAGCTGGGGTGACATCTGGGGCGCCCAAAGTCTTGAAGACTTCAAGACAGAAGGCATTTCCGGAGACCTCTGGGATAACTTGTACAAGTTGCATCAACTGGCTTCCGGCCTTGTTGGCGGACGCAGTGATATCATCCTTCTCTTTAAAATGCTTCAAGTTGCCAGAGCTGCCTCCCAGCAGCACAATATTGAACTGACCAGGGCAATCAAGGAACAGATGGACAGCTATTGGCAAACAGCTTAAATGCCCTCAGGGGCATTTTTTGTTTTCCCTTTAGCCCTGGGATAAAAAGCAAAAAGGAGGAAAAAGCACATGGAAGAGTTTCTTGTCCAATATTGGCCGCTCTTGATTCCCATCGTCCTCATTGACTTTGTCCTGAAAATTGTCGCTCTCATCGACCTGCTCCGCCGAGAACAGGTGGCCGGGGGGAAAAAATGGCTTTGGGCAATTGTAATTTTGGCGATAAATTATCTTGGCCCGATAATATACCTGGTTCTCGGCAGAAAGGAGTAAGGCTTTGGAGCACGTAATTCAGACAGAAAACTTATGCCGCCAATTTGGAACAGTCAAAGCCGTCCACAACCTCAGCCTCAATGTGCCCAAGGGCTCAGTCTACGGCTTTCTCGGCCCCAATGGCGCCGGCAAGACCACTACAATCAAGCTACTTCTGGGCCTGACCAAACCCAGTGCGGGGACAATCCGGGTCCTGGGCCAGCCTGCACCCTCCGGAAATTACTTAAACCGAATCGGGTTCTTGCCTGATGTGCCCAATTTCTACCCCTGGATGCGGGGAGAGGAATTCCTGGACTTTGTGGGACAGCTCTTTGCCATCCCCCCTGCTGAACTTAAAAAGCGCAAAGCCGAGCTGCTGGAAATCACCGGCCTGCAAGGGGTAAAGACTAAAATAGGCGGCTATTCCAGGGGCATGAAACAGCGCCTGGGACTGGCTCAGGCTCTGATTAATCAGCCGGACCTGGTCTTCCTGGATGAACCCACCTCCGCTCTGGATCCCATTGGCCGCAAAGAGCTTCTGGATACTATCAGCATGATTTCTCACCGCTGCACAGTATTTTTCTCCACCCACATCCTCACAGATGTAGAACGGGTCTGTGACCGGGTGGGCATCCTCAACCAAGGAGAACTTGTCACTGAAGATACTATCTCTAACCTGCACAAGCGCTTTGCCAAAAACGCCTTTAGGCTGGCTGTTGTTGGGGACCCTGCCCCCTTTATCCTAGCTCTCAAGGGCAGGGAATGGGTGCAGGAGGTAAGGGAGGAAAACGGCTCTATTCTTGTGACCGCCTTTGATCTCACGGCCGCCCAGCAGGAAATCCCCTCTTTGCTGGCTGAGCACAGACTGGGACTGGGCAAGCTGGAGCCTGTGGAAATGAATCTGGAAGATATCTTCGTCAGGTTGGTGAAACCATGAAAAACTTCGGCACCATGTTTTTTAAAGAAATCCGCGAGTTCCTGCGCACTTACAAAATCTATGTAGTCCCCGGCCTCTTCCTGCTCTTTGGCCTTACCAGCCCCATTCTCACCAAACTGATGCCAAAGCTGCTGGGAAATCTGGTGACAGAAATAGGCATCACCCTGCCGGAAATGACCTGGCTTGACGCTTACGGGCAATTTTTTAAAAATCTCAACCAAATGGGGATACTGGCCATCATCCTCACAACCATGGGCACTATTGCCGATGAAAGAAACCGGGGCATAACCCAGCTGGTGCTGACCAAGCCTGTGTCCCGGACCGGCTATGTCCTGGCCAAGTATGCGGCCAATCTGCTGCTGATCAGCCTGGCCTCCCTGCTTGCCTTTTGCGCGGCCTGGTTTTACACCGACGTCATCTTTGCGGATACAGTTTTTTTGGCGGGACTCAAGGCCACAGGTATATACCTAGCTTATGTTGCCGTTATCCTGGCATTGATTATCTTTGCCAGCGCCATGACAAAATCAGCCATCGCTGCCGGCGGCCTGACGGTGCTGGGCTTAATTATCCTCAACCTGCTGCCTTTATTTTCCCGGACCCTGAGCAAGTACTCCCCTGCCGTGCTGACAGATTACATCTCCCAGGCAGCAGCGGGCACCGCTGCCAGCTGTGATATTTGGGGCGCGGTTGCCTTTGCCGCCGGCACTATTGCCCTTTTGCTGGGTTCTGCCTCTTTGCTCTTTTCTCGCAAAGAATTATAACGGGACCATTAGGGTTTCACTTTCGCCGATACAGAAAATAAGCTGCCAAAACCGGCAGCTTATTACTTTTACTGCACCCGCATCAACTTGCTTTCCCCCCGGCCGTACACTCCGGCATTGACTTGGGCCAGGGCCGGGAAATCCAGGTCCCCATGATCAGTGAGCCAGTAATCAGGCAGAATTCCCGCTTGCTGTAAACCTTGAAAAACAGGGCCTTTTTTCTTGCTTAGGCAGCACCAGTTGCCCCCTTCCCGGCAGCCATCAGTAACCGTGGCTACGTAGGCGGGCTTTACATCCAAGGGCGTCATTATTTCCGAAACAAAGGCAACTGCGTCGGCAGGAATATAGAGAACCGGCAAGGAATGGCTGGCCAGGCGAAGATCCAGGGCATACCAACAGTCAGAGGTTACAGAGCCCCCTTGAGGAGCATGCCGTCCCCGGGAACGGAGGCTCAATATCCAGTTTTCCGGAGGCTGGACAACTAGTACTTTCTCAATCCGAATATCAGGCCCCCAATTCAGGCTATCCCCTGCAGCCCATGCCTGTTCTAGCTTCGCCGCCAGCTGGCAGCTGTAGTCCACATAAATGCACAGTCCAGGTTTGGGCAAGTTAAACTGGAGGCTTAGGCGCAATAATGACAGGGGCACCTTCCAATCAAACCCAGCTGCGGGATAAAGCAAAATCTTCAGCTGTGCCTGCAGCTGGAGCTGGGGCAAGGCAGCTATTTTCAGCACGGCCATCCCCATCCTTTACAGTTCCTTACTATATGGATACGCTCCCGGAGTGTATATATCCTTTACTGTCCTTCTACGCTCAAAAGAGCACTTTCACATAGCTCTATGCCGCCCCTGCTCCATGAAGTCCGGGGTCGCCAAAGAACTAGAAAAAGCCCGGGGGCAAACCGGGCTTTATTTTGTGAAAAAATACACCTATTTTCGCTTATCCCTAAAACTGTCATCAATAGCAACCTTTAGCCCTTCCATGGCCTTGACCAACCGAGAACGGGGGCAGGCGGTATTGAGGCGAACAAATCCCCTGCCCTCATCACCAAAGGTATAGCCCTGATTAAGCCAAAGATGGGCTTTGGTGAGCAAAAAACTTTCCAATTCCTGGGGAGAAAGGCCGAGAGCGTTAAAATCCAGCCAGAGCAGGTACAGCCCCTGGGACTCCGCCATTTTAATCTCAGGGAGATTCTCGGCCAAAAAGTCCCGGACGAAGTCTTTATTGGCGGCAATATAGGCCATGGCCTCATCCAGCCATTGATCCCCGTAAGTGTAAGCGGCCTCACAGGCTACCAAGCCAATGGCATTTACCTTGCCCACCCCCCAGCATCTTGCCGCTGCTTCAAATTGTGCTCGCAGCTTGGGATTGGGCACGAAAATATTCGAGGTCTGCAGCCCCGCCAGATTGAAAGTCTTGCTGGGAGCGGTGCAGACAATAGAAATATCGGAATAGGCGGCATCTACAGAAGGCAGAGGATAATGGCGGACACCTGGAAAAGCCAGGTCTTGGTGAATTTCATCGGCGACAATGAGCACATTATACTTAAGGCAAATATCTGCCATTTGCTTAAGTTCCTGGGGGGTCCATACCCGACCCACCGGGTTGTGGGGACTGCAGAGAATGAAGAGCTTGACGCCTTCTTTAATCTTTGCCTCAAAGTCCTGGAAGTCTATGCGATATCCTTCCTGCTGCCGGATGAGGGGATTTTTTATCAGTTTGCGGCCATTGCCTAGAACAGCATTGGCAAAGGGAGGGTATACCGGGGGTTGGATGAGAACAGCGTCCCCTGGGCGGGTAAAGGCCTGGAGGGCCAGGTTGATGGCGGGCACCACTCCTGGAACAGTCAGTATCCATTCTTTTTCAATGGCCCAGTTAAAACGTCGCTGCATCCAGCCCTGTAAACTCTTGTAATATGAGTCGGTTGGCAGGGAATACCCGTAAATCTCATGGGCAATGCGCCCTTTGATCGCTTCAGTGACCTGGGGAAGGATCTCGAAATCCATATCCGCCACCCAAAGGGGAAGGGCTTCCGCGGGAATGCCCATTTGAGCATGCCCATCCCATTTCGCGCTGCCGGTGCCCCGGCGATTGATTACCCTATCGAATGATTTCAATTTACAGCCTCCTTATCTAGCCTCTGCTATATATTCTAGTTGCTATTTTTATTCTCCTGCCTGGGAATTTGCCAGGGGCAAAAATTAGGAACCATTCCATAATAAAACATACTTTTTGGCAATAAAAACCAGGCTAGTCAGCCTGGTTTTTCATTTGTAGGAATTCAATTAAAGTCAGTCCGGATTCTTTCCATTCCTGGGCCAGCTCCACCCCGATATACCGGTAATGCCAAGGTTCATACTTATAGCCGGTTATCTCTTCGCTGCCCCGGGGATAACTCAAAGCGAACCCAAATTTATAGGCATTTGCAAGCAGCCATTTGCCCTGGCTGGTATCTGCAAAGCCATCAGAATAGTCCCTGTTAGTGCCGCCAAAGTCCACGGCTGTTCCCAGCTGGTGCTCTGACTGCCCGGGCCTGGCGCTGTATCGTTCTGCAGCCAGCACTCCGTCCCGCTTGGCATAGCGGTAAAAGAGGTTGTGCTGGGTGCTGTAACTGCGGTAACCGGAATCCACGTTGAGCTTCGCCCCCTCGGCCTGGGCGGCCTGGGCCATTATTTCCAGAGCGTCAGCAACCTGGCTGCGCACCCGGCGCTTCTTGACACTGAGGTGACTGGGCAGCTCCACCAAATCTGCGGGAGCGTACTCTCCAATAGTAGTCTGCTTGCCCACGACGGCTTTGAGGCTGCTGCCGTCGGCAGGCACCAGTTCCTTGCGAAATCTAGCCAGGATGCTGCGCCTTTCCTCACAGATGAAGGAATACTCTTCCTGAGTGGCCACTTCCTGCTGGGTCTGGAGATCGACCCAGCCGAAAAATTCATACCCTTCCCTGGGAATCGCCTCCAGGGTAACCTGAGCCGCGGGCAGCAGGGTCCAGGTTTCCGCTACCTGGCCGCCCTCCTCAATCTCCAGATCTACCTTGTAATCTTCAGGCAAGAACATCGCCGTCAGATCCCGGTGGCCAGCGGCGGTAAAGGTGTACTCAGCTTCAGTGCTGACCACTTCTCCTTGCTCGGTCCAGCAGACAAATCTGTATCCCCTTTCCGGAACGGCGGTAATAGTGTATTCGCTGCCGTGGCGGGCAGGTTCCTGAGAATAGAGAAAGTCACCCTGTCCTTGAGCCAGGGCGGAAACCGCATACTCCAGGGGCCTGAGATTAGCTGTCAGCTTAGTCTTTCTCCGAACAACAAAAGTAAAGTCGCTTGTTTCCGACACTACCTGTCCTCCTTGAGTCCAGCTGACAAATTCCCAGCCCGGCTCCGGCATGGCGCTGACGGTAGCCTCCTGACCCTGAGTATAGGCGCCGGCGCCAATCAGTTCGGCGGCCTGTCCGGGCTCAGAGCTCAAGACTACATGGACAGTATCACAGCCGGCCAAAAGCAGCGCCGCCAAACAAATTAAACCGAAAGAGAGCCATGTTTTTTTCATGTCAATCCCCCCATGATTTTGCTCATTTGGGACATTCTTATTGTACCGCCGGACTGCCGACAATTCAATAGCGCCAAACGTGTATTCTCTTGGAAAAACTGAGACAAGCAATCAGGGGAAGAATAAAAATCTGCATCCATTCTTTTCCCAGCGATTTATGGTATAATTATACTATTATTAAAACTCATTCTTACTAAAAAGGAGGAATTCATATGAAACGTGTTGGCGCCATTCTCCTGGGAATCTGGCTTATCCTTACAGGTGTCCTTGGGATGGATTTAGTGACTCTTACTGGAGCAGTTGCAGAAATAGTGACCAAAGGCCTTCCGGTTCTGGCCATTATTGCCGGCATCTTTCTTCTTATTGGCAAGTAAAGCACTAGAACACCTGCGGGTGTTCTTTATTTTTCCCCCGGAAGAAACCCGTTGCCTTGACAGGCCTTAAACATACGTGGTATTCTACCATCAAAGCAAAAAGTGATGACGGGGCCACATCTGCCTTCGGCAGTCCAGAGAGGAAGCGGTCTGGTGCAAGCTTCCCTGTCCGAACCAGCCTCCCACCCCTGAACCGCTGATGATGAATCAGCCGGGTCCGCCCGTTACAGCCAAACGAGGTCCCTCTCGGGGATAAATTAAGGTGGTACCACGAAGCAGCCCTTCGTCCTTATGGACAGGGCTGCTTTATTTGTGAGGAGGATAAAAATGAGCAAGGAAAAAGATTTTGTCAAAGAAATTACCAACCGGGATGAAGATTCATCCCAATGGTATGTAGACGTCATCCGCAAAGCGGAAATGGCAGATTACTCCCCTGTCCGGGGCTGTATGGTCATCAGGCCTTATGGCTATGCGATCTGGGAGGGGATGCAGGCGGGACTGGACCGGCGCATCAAGGAAACAGGGCACCAGAACGCCTATTTTCCTCTGTTTATTCCTGAGAGTCTGCTGCAAAAAGAGGCAGAGCATGTAGAAGGCTTCGCCCCGGAAGTTGCCTGGGTCACTCAGGGGGGCAACGAAGCGCTGACGGAACGCCTGGTAGTGCGCCCCACCTCTGAAGCCATTATCTGCTCCATGTATTCCAAGTGGATTCAGTCCTACCGGGATCTGCCGGTGCTCATCAACCAGTGGGCCAATGTGGTGCGCTGGGAAAAGGTCACCCGGCCCTTCTTGCGCACCACTGAGTTCTTGTGGCAGGAGGGACATACCGCCCACCGCACCAATGAGGAAGCCCAGGAAGAAGTCATGAAAATGCTGGGGGTATATCAGGATTTTGTTGAAAATGACATGGCCATACCGGTAGTTCCCGGGCGCAAATCCGACCGGGAAAAATTTGCCGGCGCCCATTCCACCTACAGCATTGAGGCCCTGATGCAGGATGGCAAGGCCCTGCAGGCGGGAACATCCCATAACCTGGCCCAGCATTTTGCCAAGGTTTTTGACATTACCTACCTGGATGAAGACAGCCAGCTGAAATATGTGCATCAGACTTCCTGGGGGGTTTCCACCCGCCTGGTGGGCGCCCTGATTATGGTCCACGGCGACAACCGCGGCCTGAAAATTCCCCCTAAGATTGCCCCAATTCAAGTAGTCATAGTTCCCATTGCCCCCAAAAAAGCCAAAGAAATTGTGCTGGCTAAAGCTTATGAACTCAAGGCCAAATTAAACCAGGCCGACATCCGCGTCCACCTGGACGCCAGGGAAGAATACTCCCCGGGTTACAAGTTCAATGACTGGGAAATGCGGGGAGTGCCCCTGCGCCTTGAAGTAGGTCCCCGGGATATTGAGAACAATCAGGCCGTCCTGGTCCGCCGGGACAACGGGGAAAAGGTTTTTGCCCCCTTTGAGCAGTTGGAGACCGCTGTGATCCAGCTGCTGCACACAATTCAAAGCCAGATGCTGACGGCAGCCAGAGAGTTTATTGAGAACAACAGCTTTGCCGCCGCTGATATGGAAGAAATGGAAAAAATCATCACCGAAAAGCGCGGCTTTGTCTACGCCTGGTGGTGCGGCAGTGAAGAGTGCGAACTGGCAGCAAAGGAGCGCATGGCCGCCACCATCCGCAACATCCCCCTGGATCAAGAAAGCGCAAGACAGCGGGTGGGCAGCGAGGCCAAATGTGTTCACTGCGGCCGGGAGGCCAAGGAAGTGGCAATTTTCGCCCGGGCATATTGACAATAAGTAAAATCTTTTCCTCAATAAATATTTTTTTCCTTTTCGGCAGGGATTTTATGCTTCTATGTCGAATAGGCAAATAATTATGGGGAAAGGAATGATTTTATGTCTTCAGAAAAGAAAATCCTCCCGGCGTTTTTGCTCTGCTTCTTTTTAGGCGTATTCGGCATCCACAGATTCTATGTAGGCAAAATCGGCACAGGCATCCTTTGGCTGCTGACCCTGGGATTATTCGGCATCGGCGCTCTTGTTGACTTTATCATGATTTTGGTAGGTTCATTCAAAGACAAGGAAGGCAAAGTCCTGGATCAGTGGACCTAAGCTCAAAGGAAAGCAGGGATGGCGCAGCTGTCCCTGCTTTCCTTTATTTTTCTTAGCGATCAATAAAAAAGGATGAACAGATCTTCGAGTCGAAATATACTCAGGTAATAGCGGGAGGCGATTGCAATGGAAAAAACTTGGGCTCTGGTTCTGGGAGGCGGCGGCGGCAAGGGCGCATACCAAATCGGAGTCTGGAAAGCTCTGCAGGAATATGGCGTGGTCCAAAAAATAAACGCAGTGGCGGGAACCTCAGTGGGAGCATTGAACACAGGACTATTCATCCAGGGAGATTGGGAGCAGGCCCGAAAAATCTGGGGCATGGTGGACAACAGCTCCATCCTGATGCTGGATAAAGCTAAATATCTTGAACCCCTTAAGCGGTTTCAGCTCAAGCGCATAATTACTGACGGAGTTTTTTCCAATCAGGGCCTTCTCAGCATGCTGGAGACCCATGTGGATTTTGAAAAGATCAGCCGCTCTCGGCTTATTGCCATCGCCACCTGCAGCAAAATGCCGGAACTGCAGTTACGGAAAATGCTGAAACGCCAGCTGGATCCTACTTATTTTCGCCTTAATGGCCAAACCCCCGACAAGATTAAAGCTATTCTCCTGGCTTCCTCGGCAATTCCCTTCATCTTTGACCCGGTGGAAATTGACGGCAGCCCCTATGTAGACGGCGGCACCGCGGACAATGTTCCCATCCGGCCCCTCTATAATTTGGGTTACCGGCATTTTATCGTGGTCAATCTGGACATGTACCACAGACTGCCCCGGGAGCAGTTCAGAGACGCGGATATCATCGAAATCATGCCCGCTCATACCCGCACTGAGAATATCGCCGGAATCTTGGACTTTAGCCCCGCCGCCATCCAGGCGCAAATCGAAAGGGGCTATAAAGACGCTGCCCTCACCCTCTCCGCCCGGTTTTCCCGGGAAGAGAAGCCCAATTTTCTCAAAAAGCTTAAGCAGTTGCTGCCAGGCAAATACTGTTGAGCATTAAAAATGACAGCCCCAATGAGGCTGTCATTTTATATTCGACCAAGCAGGGGCAGAGCTCAATCTATTTATTCTTTTTGGCCCAGCTATCCCTGAGACCTACAATCCTGTTAAAGACCAGATGTTCCTTGCTGGAATCCTTAGGGTCCTGGAAAAAGTAACCCTTGCGCATGAATTGGAACCGGCTTTCCCGGTGGCATTCTGCCAGGGCTGGCTCCAGGACACAATTTTCCAGGACTGCTAAAGAGTCGGGGTTGATGTTGTCAGTAAAATCCTGGCCCTCATCTAAATCATCATCCGGGTTCTCATTCAGGAACAGATTCTCGTAAAGCCGGACAGTAGCTGGCAAACCATGGCGGACAGAAACCCAGTGGATAACGCCCCTGACTTTTTTGCCGCTGCTGTCCTCGCCGCTTTTTGTTTCCGGGTCATAGCTGCAGCGCAGCTCAATGACCTTGCCCGTGGAATCCTTGACAACTTCCTCGCACTTTATGATGTAAGCCCCCTTGAGCCGGACTTCGCTGCCAGGGGAGAGGCGGTGGAACTTTTTCGGCGGCTCTTCCATAAAGTCTTCCCGTTCTATATATATTTCCCGGGCAAAAGGCGCCTTGTGGCTCCCGGCTTTTTCATCTCCGGGCATGTTCTCCAGCTCTACCCATTCCACCTTATCTTCGGGCCAGTTGGTAATGATTACTTTCAAAGGTTCCAGCACCCCCATGAATCGGTGGGCTTTGGCATTTAAGTCCTCCCGGATGCAGTGCTCTAACAGGGCCAAGTCCACAGTGCTGTCAGAGCGGGCCACCCCGATGCGGTCGCAAAAATCCGCCACCGCCTCCGGCGTAACCCCCCGGCGCCGCAGGGCGGCGATAGTGGGCATCCGCGGGTCATCCCAGCCCTGGACATAACCTTCCTCCACCAGGCGGCGGAGTTTGCGCTTGCTCATGACAGTGTAGGTTAAATTGAGGCGGGCAAATTCATACTGCCGGGACCGGCAGTTAATGGCTTCAGGAATCAGCTCCAAGGCGTTGTCCACAATCCAATCGTAGAGGGGGCGGTGATCAGAGTACTCTATGGAGCATAGGGAGTGGGTAATGCCCTCATGGGCGTCGGAAAAAGGATGGTCAAAATCGTACATGGGATAGATGCACCACTTGTCCCCGGTGCGATGATGACTGGCATGGAGAATTCTGTATATAACCGGGTCCCGCATATTCAGATTGCCTGAGGCCATATCAATCTTTGCTCTCAGCACTCTGGAACCGTCGGGGAACTCGCCGTTCTTCATGCGCTCAAACAAAGCCAAATTCTCTTCCACCGCGCGGTTGCGGTAGGGGCTGTCCTTGCCCGGCTCAGTCAACGTCCCCCTGTAGTCCCGGATTTCCTCGGGGCTGAGGTCGCAGACATAGGCCCGGCCTGCCTTAATCAGGCGGCGGGCAAACTCATACTTGATCTCAAAGTAATCGGAAGTAAAATACAGGCGGTCTTGCCAATCTGCTCCCAGCCATTTTATATCCTCTAGAATCGAGTCGACAAATTCCTGCTCCTCTTTGATTGGGTTGGTATCGTCAAAGCGCAGGTTAAATTTGCCTTTATAATCCCTGGCAATGGAGTAATTCAGCAAAATTGCCTTAGCATGGCCAATATGTAAATAGCCATTGGGTTCAGGCGGAAACCGGGTGTGCACATGCCCGTCATTTAGACCATCTGCCAGATCCTTGTTGATAATCGCCAAAATAAAATTGCTCTTCTCAGAATCGGTCTCAATCATAATTATCCTCCTCTAAATACACTTGTTTAATTATATAAGAGGAAACCGGCCAATGCAACCGCGCCAGCGGGGACGTACCTTTTTGTCGCAGTTTCGACAACCGGGACTTACCCTTCTGCCGCTCCGGGGAAAAAAAACAGGGCCTCTACGGCCCCGCCAAAACTATTTAATAAACCTGATGCAAACCGGGTAGCGGTATTCTTCGTTTCTGCTGGCAGCCATAGCCGCCAAAATGCTGAAAATGATATTGCCAATGCCGATAGCAATTAAACCTATAATACCAATGACTATAAGGATTAGGAATGCAGAAACAATGCTGGCTAAAGCTACGGTTATTTGAAAGTTCAAAGCTTCCTTGGCATGGTCTTTAACAACGGGCTGATCATCTCTGGCAATCAAAAAAATAATCAGCGGACCGACAAAACCAGTGAATATACCTAAAATATGAGACAGCATAGACATTGTTCTTTGATCTTCCATTATATTTCCCCTCCCTTCAACAAAATACTGTATAAGTATCCTATTCACATGACTGGCCCGAAATTACTCCCCCGGACTAGTCAAAGAATCCCTTGACCAGGACTGCCGGAGTGCCTGCGTCCGCAGACCCGCTGACCAGGTCGGCAAGACTGGCGATTACATCCTCAAGACGCCGGGGGGTGGTCCCCTCAGTTTCATTTTGATCGCGGTTTTCGGCGCAGAGTTTCTGTTTCAGCAAATCTTCGATTTCACTGACGCTCTGCCCCTGTTGATGGTAAAAATCCACCAGGTACTTATATTTGAACCCTTCCCGCAGAAGATTTGTGAATCCGGGAGTGGCGCCAAAAACCGGTTTGGGGTCCGCCAGCTCATAAATTTGGGTTGTAGGATCCTTGTAGGCTCCGTCCCCATAGATGATAACCTCAATCTCTTTTCCTGTGAGCCTGGCAACCTCCCGCTGGACATCCCGGGCAAAAGCGGAAGCAGACCTTGGAGCCAGTTTGAGCTTGTCGCCGGAGGACATGTTGCTACCCAAAAGCCCCCATTCCGACCAGGCAGAGCGGCTAGGAGATGAACATAAATCTGCAAGGGTGATGGTTTTAACCTTGTCAGATAAAGAAGCCAACGTCTTTTCCCGATTGTGAATATCAGAGACAATAACTCCTTGAGGAGATTGGGTAAGAATATATTTTGGGTCATTGCTGAGAAGAATAGTGGCCCTTGCCCCCTGCCCTTGGATAATCTGGCGATAGAGCTGAATATAATCCACTTGTGTAATCGGGTGTTTAAAATTATGCCCCGCCAGTTCCTCAGGGGTAATGGGATCAGAAGAAACCTTGCCCAAGCTGCAGGCAAATTCCTCGGAGATAATTTGATTGCCCACTTCATCCCGGGGCCAGGAAAGCTGCACAACCACTTCTCCCTCAGGCACAGCGGCGGCAATGGCCTCCAAAACCATGGCAAAGCGATTGCGGCTGGCAATAGGGAAAACCACACCTACTTTCCCCTTGGGACCAATCTGCAAATGTTCCTGAACTTCTCGGGCAATTTCGGCAATGGTTACATAGTTGTTTTGGGACCGGGCCAAAACAGATTCAGTCACACACAACACGTCCCCATTATCCAGCAGAGAATCCTCGTGGCAAGTCCCTGCAATCTGAACTATCATAGCCAACAGATCGGAACCGGGAACGATTACACCCATCTTCAGTCCGAAAGCTGCAGGGCCAATATAGGCAGGCAATTTAGCCATAACCTTCACCCCAGTCTATGTAATGTAAAACCGCAAGTTATTGTATCATATCTACACTGCATTTCCAATTCGGGGTCAGACCCCGAATTAGCCAAAATTTGCTATAATAGAGCTAATGAATAATAGGGAGGTTGTTTGCATGCCACGTTCTCCCCGTGAACTGTATCCCGATGGAATTTATCATGTCATTCTCCGTGGAGTAAACAAGTTGAACATTTTTGCAGAAAACGATGAGAAACAATATTTCTTGCAAGTTTTAACCCGAATGGGCTCGCAGAATGAGTATGAACTATACGCCTATTGCCTGATGATAAACCACGCGCATTTGCTTGTTAAGCCGTTAAAACTGTCACTGCCGGATTCGATGAAGCGAATTAACATCAGCTATGTACATTACTACAATAAAAAATATGAGCGGACGGGACCTTTGCTGGATGATCGCTACAAAAGTGTAATCATAAAAGATGAAACTCAATTTATCGTGTGTGCCCGTTATATCCACAATAACCCCGTTAAAGCAGGAATTACAGGCAGTGCCGGTGAGTACCCCTGGAGTAGTTTCCGCTATTATCTTGGCACTGAATATAACTTTCATCTTCCCCTAAACAGATCAAAATTATTAGGAATTTTTGACGTTAATGAAAGAAAAGCAATTGAGCTTTTAAATGAATTTACTGCCCTTAATTCAGAGGAAAATGAGGAGGGCAAAGATGCCACTGTCGAAAAGATAATTGTTAGGTTGCTGTCTGATGAGGGCTTGAAATTGTCAGATATAAATAGAATCAGTCCCGAAGTTCGCAACCGTATAATCCGAGCCGTGAAGAAGCAAACTGGTGCTACGGCAGCAGTCTTATCAAGGCTGCTGGGCATAAGCCAGGATATCATCTATAAAGCCGGGAAGATTTCCAATTAGAGAACCGTCCCCGAAGTGGAAAAGTTTCCAATTGGAGAACCGTCCCCGAAATGGAATGGGGTCTCGTTTTGAGACCCCATTGGCTTATTTATCTTTGCACTACTACGGCTATGCCCATACCGCCGCCAATGCATAGGGTGGCGAGGCCGGTCTTGACATTGCGTTTTTTCATTTCGTAGAGCAGGGTGACGAGAATCCTTGCGCCACTGGCGCCAATGGGATGACCCAGAGCAATGGCGCCGCCATTGACATTGATAATGTCTGTATTCCAGCCAAGTTCCTTGTTCACTGCCAGAGACTGGGCGGCAAATGCTTCGTTGGCTTCAATCAAGTCCAGATCCTCAAGAGCTAAGCCTGTCTTGGTCAGGACCTTGCGCACAGCGCTGACGGGGCCAATGCCCATAATCCCGGGATCCACTCCCGCATGGGCAGAAGCCACAAAGGTGGCCAGAGGCTTGATGCCTAATTCTTTGGCCTTGGCTTCGGTCATGAGGAGCAGGGCAGCGGCGCCGTCATTGATGCCGGAGGCGTTGCCTGCGGTAACGGTGCCGTCCTTTTTAAAGGCGGGACGCAGTTTTGCCAGGGAATCAGCAGTGACTCCTGCTCTGGGGAACTCGTCGGTATCAAAGATGATGGGATCGCCCTTGCGCTGGGGAATTTCAACAGGAACGATTTCTTCGGCAAAGCGCTTGGCAGCGATGGCTTCCTGGGTCCGGCGCTGGCTCTCAGCGGAAAATTCATCCTGTTCCCGGCGGCTGATTTGATACTTCTCTGCCAGGTTCTCAGCGGTAATGCCCATATGGGTATTGCCCATGGCGCACCAGAGGCCGTCCTTGATCATGCCGTCTTCGATGGTGCCATTGCCCATTCTATGGCCCCAGCGGGCTTTGCTGAGATAGTAGGGGGCCTGGCTCATGCTCTCAAAGCCGCCGGCCAAGACGATGCTGGCTTCCCCGGCAGCAATGGCCTGGGCTGCCAGGGCCACTGCCCGCAAGCCCGAGCCGCAGACCATGTTCACTGTCATAGCTGAGGATTCGATCGGCAAGCCGGCTTTAATGGCCGCCTGGCGGGCGGGGTTCTGACCCTGCCCTCCCTGGAGGACATTGCCCATGATTACTTCGTCAACTTGACTGGCTTCGATTCCAGCCCTGCGCATAGCCTCCCGGTAGACAATTTCCCCCAGGGAGACAGCGCTTAAGTCTTTGAGGCTCCCGCCATAGCTGCCTACGGGGGTCCTGACTGCAGACGCTATTACTACTTTCTCCATGTGAAACACCTCCGTTTAATTTTCCATTGAGCCGATTTGCTCGGGAATGATCAATTCTGCGCCAGTATTGGCCACAACGTCCTCCACGGTGACTCCAGGAGCCAATTCCTTCAGGACCAAGCCTTCAGGAGTCTTTTCAATGACAGCCATGTCAGTGACAATGTGGGTGACTTTGCCCATGGCGGTCAAGGGAAGCTTGCATTCCGCCAAGATCTTAGGCGAACCGTCTCTGGCCACATGCTCGGTAGCGACAATGACCTTGCGGGCGCCGGCCACCAAGTCCATGGCCCCGCCCATGCCGGGCACCATCTTGCCGGGTATCATCCAGTTGGCCAAGTTGCCCTGGGCGTCTACTTCCAGAGCCCCCAGGACGGTAGCATGCACATGGCCCCCCCGGATAATTGAAAAGGAAGTTGAACTGTCAAAGCAGCAGCCCCCGGGCAGGATTGTCACCGGCTGGCCGCCGGCGTTGACGATGTCTTCATCGATTTCATGCTCCCCAGGAGCAGGGCCTACGCCTAAAAACCCGTTTTCCGATTGGAGGATGACCTGCACTCCCTCAGGGATATAGTTGGCCACCATGGTGGGCAGCCCTATGCCCAGGTTTACCACATCGCCATGTGCAAATTCCTTGGCGATACGGCGGGCAATCATGACGCGCTTTGCCTGTTTTTCATCCATCTTATTCACCTTCCCTTACCAGGTAGTCGACAAAAATACCCGGAGTGACGACGTGGTCAGGATCTATTTCACCTGTTTCCACAATCTCCTCGACCTCTGCTAATACCAGCTTGGCGGCCATAGCTTGAAGGGGATTGAAGTTGCGGGCTGAACGCCGGTAGACCAAGTTGCCGTGGCGGTCGGCCTTGTAGGCCTTGATAATCGCCACATCGGCAAAAATGGGCTTGGCGAGAATATACTCTTTGCCATCAATAATAATAACTTCATTGCCTTCTTGGGCAACGGTTCCCAATCCGGTTGGCGTCAGCACGCCACCCAGTCCCGAACCTGCCGCCCGAATTTGTTCTGCCAGAGTTCCCTGGGGAATCAGCTGGACTTCCATTTCACCGGCATTCATTTGTTGCCCGGTGGGGGGGTTGGTACCAATGTGGGAAGCAATTACCTTGCTTACTTGGCGATTGACCACCAATCTGCCAATCCCTTTGTCTGGAAAACCGGTGTCATTGGCAATAACAGTTAAATTGCCGGTGCCCAACTCCACCAATTTTCCAATGATACCATGGGGGCTGCCTACGGCCAAAAAACCGCCGATCATAACACGGCTGCCGGATTCAATCATGCGGGCAGCCTGTTCAAAATTAATAATCGGTTTCACCCAAACACCTCCATCGTTAGTAAAATCCTTATACATATTCTCCATTTCCAATGCAAGTTCCTTCCCCAATTCACTAAACTTTTTTTCACACAAATTTTATTCATTTATTTAACATTATGTTGCATTGGAATTTTCCATAGAGTATAATACTGGAGAACCCTGAAAAGTAGTTGGCTGTCTCCCAGGTAAATCTACTCCTTTGTTAGGTTTATTCCCGGATGCCAGTCCAAACAGGGCCAACAAAGGAGGTTTTTATTATGGAGTACACCGACAGAACACTGAAGTGCCGTGATTGCGGAGCGGATTTTATTTTTACCGCTGGCGAACAGGAATTCTACGCAGAAAAAGGCTTCACCAATGAACCCGGACGCTGCACAGATTGCCGTTCCCGCAGGCGCCGGGAGCGTTCCGGCGGCAACCGGGAAATGCACACTGCCATCTGCGCCGAATGCGGCGCCGAAACCCAAGTGCCTTTTAAACCCACTACAGGCAAGCCTGTATACTGCAGCGCCTGCTTCACCCGCCGCTAGACAAGAAAAAACCGGAGAAATCCGGTTTTTTTTCTATTCTCGCATTATATATGCTTACAGCCAGGCAGACTCAAGGATTTTCACTGTGCCCGCCGGCTGAAAACCCAGCATTTTATACAGCAGGCCAGTGGCCTGGCTGGCGGCATCGGCATAAATAACTGCAGTGCTGAAGCCTTGTTGCTCTAAATAATTCAAAGCGTCTTTGAGCATGCGCCGGCCATATCCCCGGCTGCGTTTGCTGGAGGGTGTCGATGCCAGGTTAAGGCGCACAATGCCGGCATCCCTGTCAATAACCGAGTAGTACTGGGCGGCTACAGCCTCCTGGCCGCTATAGCCAACGCGAAAGGCAGCAGGGTCAAAAGCAGATGCCTGACGCATGCGCCCAAGGCTGGCGCGGTCCAGGGGAGGGATATCCCAAAAAGCGTTGATGCCTTGATTAAATGTGTCCAGCCACTGGGCCTCCAGGTCTGGCTGCTGAGCCAAAGACTTTACCGAAAAATCCTCTTCTCCGGGATTCTGGTCCGGGGGCAGCTGGCCCAAAGCAGCGTGCAGTTCCAATTGCTCTCTGGCGACTTTCAATCCTTTTCCTGCCAGCAAAGCAGAAACCCGCTGGTGGGAAGCCCCTACCCGCAACATCATTGGCCCGGAAACAAGTGTTCTTGCCAAAGCAAAACACTGTTCCCAGAAAAGAGTAAAATCTTGTTCTGTCATATAGCTGTCCACTGCAAGACTGACGAAAATCAGGCCGGGCTGGATTTTCTCAAAAGAAGCCAGGTAAGCGCAGGCAAGCAGCTGCTCGCTGCCCTTGGCCAGCAGACAAGATTGCTCAGGGCCAGGCTGAAATAAGGCGAAGGTTTGCCGGAAATAGTCCAGCCTTGAATCGATTTTCATAGCCTCAGGATAATAAAGCCTAATGACGTGGGGCAAGAACTGATTATTATATTTAATCACTTCCACCACGTTCCCACCACCCCATAAAGAATTGTTACAAATATATTTCAACGGACACATTCAGAATTCCTGCTGCAAGCAGGAATCTTCTTATATAATTTCGATTAACCGTCCGCCCCGCCGCCAGGCGTAAAATTGGTTTACTATAAGTATCAGCAGGATTGGCGCGGCGAACATCAGCATCAGTTCCAGCCAAATGCTGAAGAAACCACCTTGAGCAAAGGGCAAGAGCATTGTCAGGAATAAAGTGAGCCCCTCATACCAGCCCAGCAGGACCATAGTCAATGCCAGGGGCGCCAACAAACCGAAAAAATACAAGCGCAGGGCAATCCAAGGCCTTTGCCGTGCTGTCAAAACTGCCAAGCCCAGACCTGTGAGCAAATAAATCAGAGAAAACGCTGCCGGCCATAATCCCCGACCCAAGGACTGGGACCAGTGCCAGACAAAGAAATTGCCCGCAAATACTGCCAGCGCCAGATTTGTCCACAGGCCTGGGAGCACCAGCCTTCCCGCCTGCAGCTGCGGATCAAGATAATCCAGGGCCTGCCAAAGCAAGAGGGCAAGAAAAATCGGGAAAAGGATTATTAGTAATAAATTGAAGAGCTCTGAGACAAAGAAAACATTTTTCAGCATCTCAGTCCAGGGACCGGTGAGGGCAAAGCGCAGAAAAGTTAGGGCCCATACCAGCGGAACAACAATCAGCCCCCGGCGCAATAATGCTGTCATCGACAGGGCTGCCCCCAGGACCAGCAACAAGCAAATACCCCGTAAAGCCGTAATATAGCCGGCCTGCACTGCCCTTACCGTCAAGACTGCGTTGAACTTGGCGGCGCAAGCAAAAAAAACCTGGGTCAAACAAAGGACTGCCCAAAAAACCAAGAGGGCAAAGACAAACCTCGCCCAGCTGTCAATTTTCTTCTGGAGCATTTTTCAACCTCCCTCCCCAATATATTTCGCCCAAATTCACCAGTTCCCTGCCTGGGGGTAAAACATCCTGTTGCGCAAATCTTGGCGCTTTGCTTCTTATTACTAAAAATATTGCCCAGCCAAATGCAGGAAAAAGATTCGCTATTGTGGAAATTAATAAAAAACTGTTAGGAGGGTTGTTGATGCAGAGGACAATAGCTGTCATTTTTCGTCATCTGTTGAGCTTCAGGGCCAGCCGGGTCCAGCGGCTTCCCGGCAGCCCCAGACAGGTGCTGGCTGCAGACCTGACCCGCCTGGCGGCGATGCCGAAGAACAACTGGCGCTTCCAAGTCCCCCCGGGGACGGGACTGAATAAAGCCCTGGTGGATTTGTGTGCCTTTTATGCGGCCATTAACTACTTCTATACCGGGGAGAAAACCCGGCTGCACCTTAACAGAAACCCCCAGGCACAATATCCCTGGCTGGAAATTCTCCCTCTGGATATGGAGTGTGATTTTATCTCTGTCAATCCTGACGGCTCTCTGGCCTGTTTCCTGCCTTCCCTGCCCCCGGGCAGGTGCTCCCCCTATCAGCAGCAAAAATACCATACGACTCCTCAGCTGATTTCTTGGCTGGCGGAAAAAATCTGGAACTTTTCCGGCCTCCGGCAGGGGCAGTTTACAATTATTGAACGCCTCAGCCAAGGCAAAAATACTGTAGCCATTCTCCCCACCGGAGCGGGCAAATCCCTGTGTTTCCAGCTTCCCGCCCTGCTCCTGCCAGGCATTACACTGGTTGTCAGCCCCTTAAAGTCCTTGATGCGGGATCAATACGTCAATCTGATGAAAAATGGCATCAGGGGCGCAGACTTTATCGACAGTTCCAAAACTGCCGAAGAAAAGGCGGCGGTGCTGGGCAATTTAAAATCCGGTGAGATTAAGCTCCTCTACTTGTCCCCGGAACGTCTGCAGATTGAAAGCTTTCAGCAGCAGCTGGCCGAGGCCATAGCTTCATACCCTGTAAGCCTGTTTGCCATTGATGAGGCCCATTGCATTTCCGAATGGGGCCACGATTTCAGGCCTTCCTATTTGCGCCTGCGCCGTTTTGTTTCCCAGCTCCAAAATCCCCCCATCTGCGCTCTCACGGCCACTGCCTCCCGCTATGTCCGCCAAGATATCCTAACCTTGCTGGGGCTCAACACCCAGGATATGATTACGCCCGGCACTCTAGACCGCAAGGAGATAAGCCTGCAGGTGCGCTTGCTCAACCAGGGGGAAGACTTCCATCAGGAACTCATCAATACGGTGGAGACGGAGATTCCCCGGGTGCTGGACCGTAGCCTCACAGATATTCATCGGCAGGGTGCAGGAGTAATTTTCACTCCCTATGCTGCCCCCCAGGGCAGGTACACCCAGCCCCTGGGCAGCGAAACAGTCTCCCGCCTGCTCAGGGAAAATGGCCTGGAATGTCAGCATTATCACGCCCAGCTCCCCGACTCCCAGCGCATTTCCGTTCAGGATCAATTTAAAGAAAACGCCTTTCCCCTGCTGGTGGCCACAAAAGGATATGGCATGGGAATCGATAAAGAGAATATAGATTATATAGTCCATCTTTCCTCCCCTGCTTCCCTGGAGGCCTATTATCAGGAAGCAGGCAGAGCGGGACGGGACGGTGAGCATGCCCATTCGGTAATTATCGCCCGCCCCCGCCTGGACAAGTGCCTGCAGGCTGCAGCCACAGGTCTTCCCGGCTGCTGCCGGGGCTGGCAATGTGAATACACCGGCGAAGAAAAATGCAGCTATGGCATCCAGGCAGGCCTGCTGGCCCTGGAATACCCCTCGGAACAAGAAACCCTCCGGCACTTTACCGGCTTTTTGCGGAAGCTAACTGCCTATGCCCAGGGAGGCAGGCAATTCCGCTATATCTGCCCCTCCCGAGAGTCATCCCGGCAGCAAAAGTACCTCTATTATCTGGAGCAGCTGGGAGCAGTCCAGGAATACAGGATTTTAGAATACCGCAAGATTGACAGCGCCCAGTTTGACTTGCTCCTGGAAGTAGAACTGGCAGCGGCGGACAGCCTGGACAACAATTACTGGCTGGCCAACAAAGTGGCAGAGCGAATCGAAATCTATAAAGCCCAGAAGCTGAACATGTTGGATACCGTCCAGTTGTATATTAAAACCGACACCTGCCGGCGCCGGTTTCTCATGCAATATTTTGGCGACAACATACGCTATGAGCGCTGCAATTTTTGCGACTGCGACGGCATCTCCCTTGAGGCTGCGCCTGAGGCCGTCAGGGCTGCCAGCATCAGCCGCAATCTGCAGCTCCTGGAGGAGGCGCTGGCCCAGCAAGATTTAAGCCTGGCCCTGGTCCTGACAAAAAGAGCCGGGAGCATGGAAATCGCAGATGATATCACCGTCAGGTCTATGCGGGAGTTGGAAGATCGACCTTACAACCCTGCCGCCCTTTATCTTGCCGGCATATATTCCTGCCGGAGTCCAGACACGCAGGCCTACGGCCTCCGCAACCTCCAGGGCGCCGCTGATGCCGCCCTGGCAGATTTCCCCCAGCTGCTGCCAGAGATTTTTGCCCTGCTGCCCGGCCCTGAGCTGGCTTACACCCTGGCGGGAAAATACTTGGATCGCCTGGATGCTGTCGTTCTCAGGCAGCTGGCAATGACCCTGGAGCCGCCGGATCAGTTTCCCGATGTCCATCTTGCCCTGCTGCTGCCCAGACTGCAGCAGATTAATCATGCCCTGATGGAGGTGCCCGCACATGACCGCTGAAGAAGGAACCGCTTTGTATCTGCAGGTGGAGCAAGCGCTCAAGGATTTTCAAAAGGGCGTGACCAGGCTTAAAAACCAGCAAGTTGAAACCGAAGCCCTCTTAACCAAGGGCAATGAAGCTCTAGATAACCTGGTCCTCCAAGTAGTCCAGGCCGAAAAAATCCAGGCAGATGTTGAATCTGACCTGCGCCTCCTGGAGAAATTCCGCTTGGCTCAAGCCGAAGAAAATGCTCAGTTCTCCAGTCAGGTAAAGGCCGAGCTCAGCCGGCAAAGTCAATCTGCCGGCAAAGCCCTGGACGACCTAAAAACCGAAATCAGCCTCCGGCGCAGGGAGTTGCTGGGCCTGGTTGAGGACCTAGGAAAAAATGTCCAGGGACGGTTGCATACCCTGGACACAGAGGTGAAGGTTCTCAAGAACCAGACTGCTTCCCTAAAAGAGCTGGAGGCAAAAATTCAGCTGCTGGAAGCTTACGCCAGCAAACAGAGAGCCCTGGAGCGAAATCAGAAGTTGCTGTTCCTGTGCTTTGCCGCCCTCCTTGCCCTGGTCCTTGTCATTTTGTTTTTGTAGCTATTTGCCCAGCTTGGCGATTTCCTTGGCGATGACTTCCTTGTCCAAATTGGGAAAGAGGATTTCCGGCTTTTGCACAGGGTTTCCCCCGGGCACACTTTGCCATTGCCAGCTGACATGGGAAAGCCCCAGGGTTTCAAAGACTTTAGCAGAAGCAAAAGGCAAATAAGGCGCAGTAAGCACAGCAAGGTTGACAATAGCTTCGATGCAGACGGAAATAGTGCCGGCGCAGACTTCTTTGTCGGTTTTTACTGTCTGCCAGGGAGCCTGGCTGTCAAAATACTTGTTGCAGGCCCTTACTTGCTCAAAGACTAGTTTCAGGGCCTCTTTGAGATGCCCATCTTCAATTAGAGCGCCGGCTGCCGCATACAGGGATTTGATATCGTCTAAAAGGAGCTGTCCTTCAGCATTGCTGCCAGCGGGCACACGGCCTGCAAAATACTTGTGCACAAATGTAAGGGTGCGATTGACTAAATTGCCCCAGGCTCCTGCCAGCTCACCGTTATTGCGCTCGACGAATTCCCGCCAAGAAAAGTCCGCATCTCGGGACTCAGGGCCATTGACAGTAAGGAAGTAGCGCAGAGAATCAGCGGGATAGTTATCCAGGAAATCAGGAATCCACACCGCCCAGTTTTTGCTGGTGGATAGTTTCTTGCCCTCAATGGTCAGAAATTCGCTGGAGATGACCCGGTCGGGCAAATTGAAATTGCGGTCGATGGCCAAGAGCAATCCCGGCAAGATCACCGTATGAAAGGGAATATTGTCCTTGCCGTGAATATAGTAGCTGGTGGCATCCTTGCTCCAAAAATCCTTCCAGGCCTCGGGCCGGACGGTTTCCTGGGCCCAGCGCCGGCTGGTGGTGAGATAGCCGAGAACAGCTTCAAACCAGACATATACCCGCTTGCCCTCATAGTCTTCAATGGGAATGGGAATACCCCAATCGATGTCCCGGCTGATTGCCCTGTCTAACAAGCCTTCTTTCAGGTAACGGCGAGTGGCTTCCCGGGCATTGATGCGCCAGTGGGTTTCTTTCTCTTCTGCCAGTTCCTGAATATCCTTTTGAAAATGGGACAGCTTGAAAAAGAGATGCTTGGTCTGCCTAAGCCCCGGCTTATGGCCGCAGAGTTTGCAGCGCTGGTCCGCCAAATCGCTGGGATCCAGAAGGCTGCCGCAGCTGTCACACTGGTCTCCCCGGGCGTCCTTGGCGCCGCAACGCGGGCAAGTGCCCTCCACATAGCGGTCAGGGAGAAACTTGCCGCAGTGTTCACACCAGGTCTGTTCCTGCACCTGGGGATAAAGCCAGCCGTGGGCATACAGACGGCGGATTATCTCCTGAACCTGCTCCTGATGGCTGGCATCAGTGGTGGCAGCATAGCGGTCATAGCTGAAACCCAGCCGGGCAAAATTATCCACAAACTCGCTGTGATATTGGCTGGCAACCTCTCCGGGCTGACGCCCTTCCTGGCTGGCCCGGACTGCAATAGGCGTGCCGTGGCAGTCGCTTCCGGACACGTAGAGCACTTCCTCTCCCCGCAGGCGAAAATAGCGGGCGAGAATATCCGCCGGCAACAGGCCGGCAATGTGGCCCAAATGCAGGGAACCGTTGGCATAAGGCCAGGCGCTGCAAATCAAAATTTTTCTTGTCATGAGTTTCCACCTCCACAAAAATAGCCCGTTCCGGCCAATTGGCCGGGACGGGCATTGATCCCGCGGTACCACCCCGCATTGCCGCAAAAAAATAGCGGCCTCTTTCCGCGCGATAACGGGCGCGCCGTCACGGCCTAGCTCTCCTGGGTAGTTCGGCCGCAAAGCTCTGGGACCATGTTCAAACGGGTATGCGCTGCCGGTTTCCACCCTCCCGACTCTCTGGATGCTTGGCCCGCTCTACTCTTCCCTTCATTGCAGTATGGGCTAATTATATACGCCCAGGAGAGAAAATGTCAAATTTCCATCTTCACCCCCAAGTTTTCTTACAAGTGGCCGAATAAAGTAACAGAGAACAATTTTTCTCACTTTAACCCCCATAACCAAGTAAAACTCCTTCCCAGGAGTTTTACTTGGTTATGGTCAGATTTTAGCGATCAAGGCCCAGATAATGGGGAGGATGTAGCGGCCCAGAAACCAGAGAATAGCTAATAGAGCTAGTAAATACGCTCCGTTGCGGATTAGCGCTGAAATCGGTTGCTTAGTTTCGTTGTGACTCATGCCGTAACCCTCCT
>DIPE01000094.1:0-20929 GCA_002427015.1 Firmicutes bacterium UBA5496
ATATGTGCAAAAAATGGTTGTATTCCCGGAGGAGGACAAATCTTGGAAAAAGCTATTCCCGGGGCAGGATATCTTCGATTTCGTGGGCTTTATCCCGGAGCATCAGTTCAGAAACTGCCAGATGCGGCGATTTGCCTTCAAAGATTACCTGGCGCAAGGCTTCAGTAATGGGCATGCTGACCCCCAGCTTGGCGGCCAAAATTGAGGCGGTTTCTGTGGTGGCCACACCCTCTACCACCATGCCTTTGCGAATATCTTCCAGGCTCTCTCCCTGGCCCAGGGCAAAGCCTGCCTGCCAGTTGCGGCTGTGCTTGCTGGTGCAGGTGGCGATGAGGTCGCCAATGCCTGCCAGGCCGGCAAATGTTATATTATCGGCCCCCAGCGTTATTCCTAAGCGGGCAATTTCCGCCAACCCCCGGGTCATGAGGGTAGCCTTGGAATTGTCGCCGTAGCCCAAGCCGTCGCAGACCCCTGCCCCTAGGGCGATGACATTTTTCAGCGCCCCCGCCAATTCCACCCCGATGACGTCGGAATTAGTGTAGACCCGGAATTTCGGGGTCATAAAGACTTCCTGCACTTCCTGAGCAGCGCTGAGACTGTACCCGGCGGCCACAGTGGCCGTGGGAATGTCCCGAGCCACCTCTTCCGCATGATTGGGGCCGCTGATTACTACCACCCGGTCTTCCTTGCCGGCAACCTGAGAAATGACCTGGGAACAGCGCAAAAAGGTGCCTCGCTCCAAGCCCTTGCTCAGGCTGACAATAATTGTGTCCCCTTGGATTAAATCTTTTATGGCTTCAATAGTCGTCCTTACTGCCTTGGCAGGCGTGGCGATTACTACCAGGTCCTTTGCCTTAGCCGCCTTTTCCAGGCAGCTGGTAATCTCAATATTGGCGGGCAGCAAAACTCCGGGCAGGTATGCGGTGTTTTCCCGGTACTTGCATAGATGCTGGCAAAATTCTTCTCTTCGGGCCCACAGGGCAACAGCATGTCCCTTTTTCGCCAGCAGGAGAGCATTGGCAGTTCCCCACCCTCCCGCGCCAATTACGCCAATTTGCTTAGTCATTTGCTACCCCTCTTCCGAAGCTTAAACTGCAGCGGTGTGCCCTCAAAACCGAAAGCTTCCCGGATTCTGTTTTCCAAATAGCGCAGCCAGGAAAAGTGCACTAACTCAGGATCGCTGGCGAAGAGAACAAAGCGCGGCGGTTTAACGGCCACCTGGGTAATATAGAAAATCTTGACCTTGGTCCCCTTGGCTGAGGGAGGATTGGACATGACGGCGTCATTGAGGAGATCATTGAGGAGGCCGGTGCTGATCCGCCGCTGATACTGTTCCATAGTCTTTTCAATCAGGGAAAGCAGTCCCGACATGCGGGCGCCCGTAAGCGCGGAAACAAACTCGATATTGGCATACTCAATAAATTTCAGTTCCGAGCGCAGTTCCTTGACATATCTGGACATAGTATTGGAATCTTTGTCGACAATATCCCATTTATTCACCAGGATGATAACTGCCTTGCCCGCCTCATGGGCAATGCCTGCAATGCGCTTATCCTGCTCGGTCAGCCCCTCTTTGCCATCCAGCACTAAAAGGGCTATGTCACAGCGCTGGACAGCCCTGACGCTGCGCAGCATGCTGTAATATTCAATGCCTGAGGAGAGCTTGCTCTTCCGGCGCAGGCCGGCGGTGTCAATGAGGATAAAGGGCCTGCCATTATAGTGGACAGTGGTGTCAATTGCGTCTCTGGTGGTGCCGGGAATTTCGCTGACCACCGCCCGCTCCTGTCCCGCCAGCCGGTTAACCAAGGAGGATTTCCCTACATTTGGCCGGCCAATGAGGGCAACAGCGATTGCCTCATCATCTTCCTCCTGGGGAGGAATCTTTTCTAAATATACGACAATTTCGTCCAGCAAATCCCCGATATTGAGGCCGTTTGCAGCAGAAATAGGCAGGGGCTCCCCCAAACCCAGTTCATAAAACTCCAAAAGCTGCTCCTGGCATTTGCTGAAGTCATCAACCTTGTTGACAGTCAAGATTACAGATTTCTTGCTCCGGCGGAGCAAATCCGCGACTTCTCTATCATCGGCCGTCAGGCCCTGTTTAGCATCGACAATAAAGACGATGACATCGCTTTCCCACACAGCTTCCTCCGCCTGGCGGGTAACGGCCTGGGCCAGGGGATCGCTGTCGTCCCAGGCGAAGCCGCCGGTATCCACCAGGAGGAAATTGTGGCCCCCCCAGTCTGTCTGGCCATAGAGGCGGTCCCTGGTGACGCCGGGAGTGTCCTCCACAATGGCCAGCCGCTGCTGCAAGACTTTATTAAATAATGTGGACTTGCCTACATTGGGTCTGCCAACAACTGAAACAATCGGCAACATCATAAAACCCCATTTCCAGTTAACTTGATGATATCAAAAAGGTCGTCGGCGATATGAACAGTCTTGTCCAAACACCGGGCCAGTTTTTCCTGGGTCCAGTCATCAATAAAACAGCCTGCCCGGACAGCTGTCTCAGGCACTACTAAAGCATCCCACTCCTCAGTTACGGCCTCAGCAGCGCTGCAGATATCAGCCCCCGCCAGCAGCCCGGCCACAGTGATTTCAGGACCTAAAAAAACATTTTCAACAGCGATAACTTCTATTTCAAGTCCGGGAAGCACTTCAGCAATAATTGCACTGACACTTTCCATAGTTGTTTTGGCGGCCTTGCCGGTAACCAGCAGCAGCCTCTGAGGTCTTACATGCTTAAGGGGCATATGCCGCAGCTCCTCAGCCTGCATCAAGGTTTTTCGAATCATGCCTACGCCATTTTCCAGCTGGGCGAAATCTTCGTAGTATTCCTCTGCCGGCACCGGCAGCCCGGCCTTGACATAAAACTCATCGGCGGCATAGACAATTCTCCGTCCCCGGCTTTGCAGGAGCCGGGACTGAAAGCGGTCAACAATTTCAATTGTCTGCCGGGCGGAATTGCTGTCCACACCGGCAAGATGAGTCAGATGCTTTCTGTATTTAGTCAGTCCCACCGGCACCACTGCCAGGGAAAGAAGGGAATCCCCCAATGCGGCCAGATCCGTTAATGTTTTTTCCAGCACCTGGCCGTCATTGATTCCTGGGCAGAGGACAATCTGGCAATGAAAAGCAATCCCTGCTTGGACCAGGCTGGTCAGGTCTCCCAGGATGTCACAGGGACCTTTATGGCCCAGGAGGCGCCCCCGAATCTGGGGATCTGTCGCATGCACAGAAATATATAAGGGGGATAATTTTTCCTTGATAACTCGCTCTCTATCCCCTTCGTGCAAGTTGGTCAGGGTAATATAATTGCCCTCTAAAAATGACAGCCGATAGTCATTGTCTTTTATGTACAGTGTCCGGCGCAGACCGGGGGGCTGCTGGTCGATAAAACAAAAGAGGCATTTATTCCGGCACTGGCGGGCGGGAATATCCAATTCCAGTCCCAGATCTTCCTCGTAATCTTTTTCAATTTCAAAATCAATGAGGCGGCCGGCAACAGTCCTTACCCCTACCGTCACTTCTTCACCTGTACTATGGAAAAAATAATCGATGATATCTCGGGCCTTGACCCCGTTGAGAGAAACGATTTTATCCCCCGGCCTCAGGCCCAGTTCATGGCCGATACTGCCGGGCTTGACATTTTTTATCTTTAGCATATACACACCTCGAAGTTAAGCATATATGAATTATACTTTAACTTCCCCTGGCATGCAAAACTAAGGCATAGATTTTGTCCAGATTTTTGTGGACGCCACGGGCTGCCAAATAGCGGCCCATGGGCTTTAATCTTTTGAACCTGGAGATAAAGCCGCCGATGCGGGTAAGCAAATTGATGCACTCCAGACAGTCCACAGACTTATACTCAAGGCTGACATTCATTTTCGCGGTCAAGCTGTCTGCAAAACGGGCAAAAATTTTGCTGCCCCTGCCCAGGCCCACAAAACAAACAGGATTTCCCTGGCAGTACCCTGCCAGCACCGGCACACCCATATCCCGGTTTTGCAGGACATCAAAGTATTCCAGGCGCAATATATCATCAACTCCGGCCGTGGGCTCCAGGATCTTCAGGTGCAGGGCTGCAGCCACACTGGACAAATGCGCGCCTCGGTAACAGTGATAGTAATAAATCATTGGCCCTTCTGTTCCTTCCGCCTCTTTTCCGCTTTTAGTTTCGCTTCTGTTTCTTCAACCAAGCTGACTATTTGTCTATATGCCAATTGCGTTCCCCAGGTTACCAGGGGCCGGCCGATAAATGTCAGCCCCAGCAGCCTGGAAGAAATGCCGCCAAGTACCATCCACTTATTGATTACCAGCCGGGTTTCCACATAGGTCACTTTGCCGATCTCGGCTTTCCCCAGAGAAAACAAGTTCTTTGCGGCCTTAATCACAGGCGCCGATGCCGTTTCAAAGCCCACTGAGTAAATTAGGGAGCCGTCATTGCCTTTGCCCATATACTGAAGGAACCCATGGTCCCCGGCTTTTTGGGCATCAAAATAGGGCAGACTGACTAATTCCAGCCTGCTCGGTGTTTTATCCCGGGCCAACAGGCCCGCATGGACAGCAGCCGCTGTCACTGATGAATGAGCTCCTCCATAACAATGATATATGATAAGACTGGGTATAGTTAACACCACCCAAAGCGTAGTTTCTAGGGTTATCTGGGGGAACTTTGTCGAATTTTATGATTGCCCGGTCAATGGCGGACGATGATCAGCACTCCGTTTTCCAGATCATGCGCAACGCCTTCAGTGATTTTGGATAGGTACTTCGCTAGCCGCTGTTGCTCCTGAGAATCCCTGGCCACATATACCGGACCTGCCCCTCCGGAAACCACCAGCTGGCTGGCCTCGGCAAGGACAACTGTTGCCAGCACTATTTTACCCAGACTAGTCTTGATAATCATCACGCTCCCTGCCTGCATGGGATTTGCTGGGCTTAGATACCGAACCTTCCAGCACCGGCACCCTCTTTACCGCCGCAATCAGCGCTTGGGGGTCACGGGTGGCGGGGATGATGAGCACACCCAGTTTGCCGCTCTTGATCTGCCGCCGCACAAGGGGTGTGAACTCAGGGGAATCCACATCTTTATAAATTCCCAGCAGTTTGGCGCAGATATGGACAATGGCCTGTCTCTGGCCGATATTCGCTAGGGTGGCAGCAGCGTCTATAGTCTTGGGCACCAGGACCAGCCCCAGAGCCTTGTTAAGGTATTCTTCCTTTGCTTCTTCCAGCCCCAAGTTCATAAAGTGGATGTCGTCCACGAAGACATTAGGCCCCTGAAAATGCACTTTGCCCTGGCGGATATCCGCCAGATGTTCCAGGCGCTTATCCCCTGCAATATTGCTGATCAAAAAGTAGATTAATAAGGTTGCCGCTGCCAAACCTGCCGCTCTCAGGGGCAGCTGATAGCGGCGAAAGAAAGCCAGGTCCAAGGCGGAAAGGGCCAGGGCGCAGGCGATGATTAAAAAATTCCGGGCTTCAAAGGTCCGGGCAATGCCTTCGATATAATGCTGGCCCCGGGGGACCAACTCAATTGAGTCCAGGGAAGCCAAGGTTTCTCTCTCTATATTGCGGATTTCCCGAAATTGCTGGGCAGCCATGGCCAAAAAAGTCACAGCCACGAACTCTTCTTCCAGCAACGCAGGCAAAGCCACCGCTCCCAGGGCCGCGGCGATAAAGCCCAAGGACAGATGGGAGATATAGCCATGGGGATAAGTAGGATATTGGCGGTAATCTGAGCGCAGTATCAATAATCTCAGGATTCCCCCCAGGGAGGCAGTGAGGACAATGCTTAAAAAATAAGTCTTCATTTTTTGGGGCCTTGCTTATTCTTGTATTTCTCTCGGCGCTTATCCTCCAGCCAGGTGACTTTGCTGCGAGTATCCGGCGCCACCAGTTCCCTGGCCTCGCCAAAAATCTCGGCAAAACCCACGCCGATAACTCCGGCAATAAGAGATGAATCAAGAATCCCGCCTCCCAGCTGGTAGGAACGGGTAAGGGGAAATTGCTGCAAGAGGATGATTAAATCCGCCGCCAGCACTCCCATCATTCCTCCCACAAAGGCTGCCCGCCGGGAGCGGCCTGCCAGGTAGCCAATTACTCCCGCCGCCAGGCCATAGGCATAGGTGGGCTCAATAAACATAGCCCCCGGCTCCTGGGGCAGCGCCCAATCCAGCACAAGCACTGTTATGGCTGTAGCTACTATTGCCACCGCTCCCCGCACCTGTTCCCGGTAGGTGTCGGCGGTGCCAATTAGATAGATGGAAAGTCCCAAAGGCACCAGGGTGCTGCCCAGGTTAATCCGGACCAAGCCAAGGGGCAAATCCGGCAGCCAGGTGCCGGCGGCCAGGAGAGCAATAATTATTAAAGCAGCTCTGTCGGACAGGCGCATCCTGTCCAAGGTTCTCTGCAGCAGGCCCAGGTAAATTATTACCGCCAGTATTGTCAGCAGCCATACGCTCATTTCATTCCCACCCCGCAGCCGCCTTTCTTTTTCTAGCTTTTCCTCATCCCCTTGCCAGTATTCCCAAAAAAAAAGAGGCTAATAGCCTCGCCGCCAATAATATTTTGCACTGATTCCCTTCTGATTTAAAAGCTCCTTGAACCTGCCTGTAATCACCAGGGGAATCTGATGGAGACCAGCAAGAGAACTTTGGCCCATAAGGGCCAAGCCTGTTCGCATCTGCCTGAGATAATCTTCCACATAGTTTTTCGCCCCTGCCAATCCCCGGTTTCTCAGTTGCCAGAGGATGCTCCCGGCATTGCCGATGGCAGCGGCGCCAAGGCACAGGCATTTGAGCGCGCTGATGCCGTCATCAACGCCCCCTGAAGCCAAGACATCGATTTTGGGGGCGTTTACAGCCACATCGGCCACACAGAGGGGTGTGGGCAGCCCCCAGGCGGCCAGGGGCAGCCACCAGTGGGAGGAATTGCGCCTGCCTTCAATCCGGGCGAAATTCGTCCCGCCGGTGCCGCTGACATCAACTGCCCGCACCCCGGCCCTGGCCAAGCTTGCAGCCTGGCTGGCGCCGATGCCAAAGCCTATTTCTTTAACCAGCACGGGCACGGACACCAGAGCGCAGATATCTGCCACGTTGGCCAGAAGCTTCTTATTGGCTCTCTCCCCCTCGGGCATTATGAACTCCTGGGCAGGGTTGAGGTAAAGCTGAAGGATCTGGGCTTCCACCATCTCCACTGCTGCCTTAGCCTGCATTACCGTGGCCGTGGCAGGCAGGTTGGCCATAACTACACCTTCGGGATTGTATTTGCGCACCACCTGGTATGTAAACTTAAGCTGAGGATTATGGATGCCAGCCTGCTGGGAACCAACTGCTATGGGCAAATTGAACTCTTTTGCCAGCACAGCCAGTTTGCGGTTCACGTTCTCGCTGACCAATGCCCCGCCGGTGATTGCATTGATGTACAGTGGTGATTGCACGGGAATGCCGCAATACTCTGTGGACAGATCTGTCTCTTCCGGACTAATTGTGGTCAGACAGTCATGGGGCAAGAGAATATCTTCATAGAGAGCAGTAAAAGAACATCTGAATCCTTGGGAAGCAAGGATCAGATGTTCTTTTTTCCGATTAATCCGGAACTTATTCATCCTCTTGATCGAAGAGATTGCCCAGGCGTTCACCAATGGTGGCGCCAATGGAGCTTTCCTGCGGCTTTTCTTCTTTGAAAGATTTTTTGCCGGTTCTGACGGCATCCCGCATGCTCAGGCTAACCCGCTTAGCTTTAACGTCAATATCCAGGATATTGACCTTGACAATCTGGCCGGTAGCCAATACGTCTTCGGGCTTTTCCACATGCTCATCGGAAATCTGGGAAACATGCACAAGGCCGTCCACTCCGGGTATCAGTTCCACAAAGGCGCCGAAGTCAGCCAGGCGCACAACTTTGCCCTCTACGACATCGCCTGTTTTAAATTTAGTGGCGACTTCTGTCCAAGGATCAGGCAGAATCTTCTTGAGGCTCAGTGAAACTCTTTCGGATTCGGGATCAACCTTGAGCACAAAGACTTCCAGTTCCTGATCTTCCTTGAGGACTTCACTGGGATGTTCCACCCGGTGATGAGCCAGTTCAGAGATATGAATCAGGCCATCGATGCCGCCAATATCCACAAAGGCGCCAAAGTTAGTGAGGCGGCGGACAATACCCTTGACTGTAGTTCCTTCTTCCAGCTTGGCCAGGGTTTCAGCCTTTTGGGATTCCTGTTCCCGCATGAGCTGGGCTTTTCTTGAGACAATAACCTTATTGCGGCGGCGTTCCAGTTCAATGACCAGCACTGATACTGTCTGGCCGACAAACTGGCTGAGATCCTCGACAAAGCGGAGATCCACCAGGGATGCGGGCATAAATGCCCTTAGTCCCAAGTCGACGATGAGCCCGCCCTTGACTACTTCCACAACCTGCCCGGAGACTGGAGTCTGATTTTCAAAGGCTTCTTTCACTGTCTTCCAAGCTTTGCTCTGGGTCAGCTTGCGCACTGAAAGTTCAAGCAAATCTTCGGTGAGCCGGGTAATTTCGGCTTCCAGTTCGTCGCCAACATTTACCAGTTCAGAGCAATTTTCAACCTTCCGGAAAGACAATTCATCTTTGCGGATGAGTCCTTCCATCTTGAAGCCGACATCGACGAGAACCTCATCGGGATTGACTTGAACGACTTTGCCAACGACTATATCGCCAACCGCCAGGGGTTTGCTTTGCTCTTCAAGAATTTCGTTGGAGTCCTCCTTTACTTCTTCGATGCCCTCATTATTAGTTTCCATCACCATATCCACAACCTCCCTTATAATCCATTCCGGAGTCGAAGCGCCCGCGGCAATGCCAACGGTGGAGACATTGCTCAACCAATGGGGCTCAATATTATGTACTGATTGTATATGATGTGTTTCGACACCGGATTGCTTGCAAATGGCAACTAATTTGCCTGTATTGGCGCTGTTCTTGCCGCCAATAACCAACATGAGATTGCTCTTTTTCGCCAGTTCGGCAACTTCTCTTTGCCGCTCCCTGGTCGATGAGCAAATGGTATTGTGTACCTCAATATCTTGATACTTTTCTTGCAGTATCGCCAAAATTCCAGTCAGCTTCTCCTGGGCGAAAGTGGTTTGGACCACCACTGTCACCGGCAAATCCGTATGGATTTGGCTGATGGCGTCTTTGTCCTCAATTACAGAAACCCCGAAACGGGCCCTTCCCACAATGCCCTGAACCTCTGGATGCTGGGCATCGCCTACAATAATCAGATAGCGGTTGTTCAAGGAATCGACAATGGAATGTATCTTACTGACAAAAGGACAGGTAGCATCAACGATATTTTTGCCTGTAGCTTGGAGAGCTGCCATGACCGAGGGACTGACTCCATGGGATCTGACAACTATAATTTCCTCAGGAGCTTCGGCAACTGAATCCAAGGTCCTGATCCCCTTGTCGGCCAGATGTTCAATCATCTGGGCATTGTGCACAAGGGGTCCGAAGGTTGCCACCCTCCCCGGTTTTCCTTGGCCGTGCTGCAGGGTTAATTTGACAGCCCGTTGCACTCCGGGACAAAAACCTGCATACTTAGAAACAATAACTTGCATGGTCTCCTCCTGTTGGTCTTAACCATTACATTATATATCATTTCGGCCTTCTTGACAAAGTCATTTGATTTTTGCCAGGACTACATTAATCACTTCGCCTATATCCAAGCCGGAGGTATCTAATTCAATAGCATCATCGGCCTTGCGCAAGGGCGCATATTCCCGGGTAGAATCCAAATTGTCCCGTTTCGTGATATCTTCAAGGACAGTGGTAAAATCAATGTCAATGCCTTTAGCTGCTAATTCCTTGTATCTGCGCCTGGCCCGGATTTCAGCAGAAGCGGTGAGAAAAAATTTATAATCTGCGTTGGGCAGGACAACGGTGCCAATATCTCTGCCCTCCATAACCACATTTGTGGAACTGGCCATTTGCCTTTGCAAGGACTTAAGACCTAAGCGGATTTCAGGCAGGGCGGCAACGTAGGATACCATTGCCGTAACCTCCTGGCTGCGAATAGCCTCGGTCAAATCCCTGGAACCATGGTAGATGCGCAAGTCATCATCGGCGAAAATAAAAGCAAAATCAGCAGTTTCAGTTGTAGCCAGCATCTCCTGCTGATGTTCAGCGTCGATTTGAATGCCCTGTTCTAGGGCAAATAAGGTCACGGCTCTGTACATCGCACCGGAATCAACGTATGTAAAGCCCAGTTTCCTGGCCACTGCCTTGGCGATAGTGCTCTTGCCTACTCCTGCAGGCCCGTCAAATACAATGGAAACAGTATCCGCCATCCCCTGCCCCTCCCTAGGTGTTCATGAATTATAAACTTCGACATTTGCCGAAAGTAATCCTGCCTATGCGCCTAAGGCCTCCTATTAGAGACCAGAATATTTATATACTGCGCCCTCCAGGCGGTTAAGCAGGACAAGAAGATCTGACCAAGACGGGTGATTAACCAATAGCTGAAATAAAATCAACAAGCCAGTTAAGAGCAGAAATATTTTTATTAAAAGAGTTTCAATTTTATCCAGCAGCAACATACCATCACCTTATTGGCTTGATATTTACAGCAGGCTGAAGTCTCCGTAAGCATGATACAGTTGCCTGATTTCTCCCAGCAAGCTCAAACGGTTAAAGCGCAAGGGCTGATCATTGGTATCTAAATCAACGCCATTGATGAAGCGCAGCAAAGGGTTTTTCAATTTTGCCAGCCGGGTCAGCGCCTGCTCCATATTTCTTTGCTGCAAATATTTCTTGACCTCTTCCCGGGCGCCCAGGTAAACCTCAAACAAATCGATTTCTTCCGGCTGCTCAAGAAACTCCCGGGCCGCTTCCTCATAATTGTAATCCCTGGCGCATATCCTGTCCAGCAGCTTGCAGACTTCAGCGCAGTCTTCAACACAATTTTCTAAACCAGAGTCCTGCATAGTCTTTGCCTTCTGCACAACCACAAAGACATTATCCGGCGCCGGGGCAGTGAGAACAGCGGCCACATCCTCGAGAAAATCCATCTCCAGCAAATAGTAATATAAGCGGTCGGCAAAAATCTTGAGCAGATAATCCAAATCCTTGGTTCGCCAGGGCACCAGTCCCTGAGACTCATAAAGAGAGAGGGAAAATTTCAGCAGGCTGACGATAGAGATATCCAGGGGAACACTGGCAATTATCGCTATCATCTGATCAAACCAGTTTTTGACGCTCCTGTACTGGGACAACTTAAATTCACTCTGGTAGTATTGGCCGCAGATGCAGTCCAGCCTGTCCGCCACCCCCAGCAGAGCGCCAACAAGAGTATGAGGAAGTTTGCGGGAATACTTGCTGGGATGCCAGTGCTCGATAATCGCCGAAGCCACCATCTCTGGCGCCCCGGCCCGAAGGGCAATGATTGCCCCCATATGGCCGAGAAACTCGGGATGATTGCAGCAAGTAACTGCAGTAATATCAAGCTTGGCCATCTGGGAGGCCTGACGAGCTAAATCAGATACCTCCTGGCCGGCCTCGGCCTGACTGGCCATAGACAGGACACTCTTTTGGAGGCGCTGCTGTTTGTCATAGAAACTGCCCAACTTGCTCAGGTAGCACAAGGATTTCAGGCTTTGCAGGCGCTGGGGAAGACTTGGGAGCAAATCCTGAGCATAAGTCTCCCGAGCTTGCCGCAATTCCCCATTGAGATCAGGAGGGTCACAGCCTTGATTGCAGACAAAAACAGCCTTGGACAGCAATTGGTCCCCGGCCGCACGCAAGGCAAAGAAACGCATTTTCTCCATAATAATTAAAGCCAGAATTTCTGGGATGTCGAGAAGTTCGGAGGCAATTTCCACAATCCGCGCAACCGGTTGCTCACAGTTAATTACTGCTTCATTTATGATTGGTGACGTAACAATTTCACCGCCCAGGCTGGAAGCGGCGCTATGAAGCAATTGTCTGATTCTCTTTTCCCGTTGGTCGTTGTCAATAAAAACCTTGTTTCTTGCCATTTCTCGCCAATAGTGCTGTGTGTCTCGAACCATTATTGTCTTGTTGCCTGCCAGGGTTTCCCGGCCTGCCACCAGGTTGCCCGCGGACACAGGCAAAACCTCGTTATCCACTAAAATCATGAGGCCGGAAGCTTTGGCCCAGGTATCCGGAATTGCAAGGCAAAAGCGCTGGCAAAGGGAAGACACCGCCCGGGCCAAGACAGCCTTATCCCTGACGCGATCAGTGCCGGAACGCAAGCGCAGCCACAAGACAATCCGAAACCTGCTGAAAAAAACCTCCAGCCTTCTGATTTCAATATCCCGGCTGGCCAGTTCTTCTTTAAAAGAGGGCCGCACAAATTCATAGGCCCTAAGGGTTTGCCGATATCCAAGGCCGTCAAAGCGTATTTCCGCCAAAAGGTTTGCATGCCTCACTCCGCCGAAGATGAAACCCTCCTTCAAGACATAGGGCTCCCTATCCCTCAAACAATGAGCGGAAAGCCTGTGCTTTAGTCTTTCCTTCTGTCAGCCAATTTATTAGACTGTCTACAATTTTTGTGGCAGTCATTGCTTGGGAACTGTACTGTCCCTTGAGCTGTGAAAAACTTCTTTGCCCCAAAGCTTGAAGGAGGAGTAAATTCTCTGTATTTACATGTGTTTTCCCCTGCCCCCGACAGCGGGTACAGACCGCCCCCCCTGCCGGCCAATACAGCCAGCCGGATTCAAGTGGACCGCCACACTGAGAGCAATGAGAAAAGCCCATTTCATAACCCAGACTGGCGGCCAATTTCAGGCGAAAAGAATCAAAGACAATTGGCTCGTAATCCTCTGTCTTCAGATGAAGCATGTAAGTCATCACCAGTTGAAAGGCTTCTGTTTCCCTGGCCTCCTCGGCGATGAGCAGGCGGCATAATTCCATTGCCGCAAAAGCGGCGCCGCTTTTCGCCCAGTCACGGCGCAAGGGGGAAAAACTGTCAATAATATCGGCCTGCCGCAAAATTGGCAGGCCTTTGCCGCAATAGATGACGTATTCTCCAAGTATGAAAAGCTGGACGGCTGCAGCTGATTTGCTTTTGACTTTGCGGCTGCCCTTGGCAATAAATTTAATCAGGTTCCCCGAACTGGTAAAGCAGCTGATAATCTGGTCGGCTTCACCCAGAGGAAATCCGTAAACAATAAAACCCGTCACCTTTTGCAGACGCATTATTTATACCCCAGCCACCTAAGCTGATTGGGGTCTTTGCGCCAGTTCTTTTTTACTTTGACCCAGAGCTTAAGGTGCACTTTTTTTTCCAGCAGACTTTGGATCTGCAGCCTGGCGCCGGTGCCTATGATCTTAAGCATGCTCCCGCCCCTGCCTATGACTATCCCCTTATGAGATTCACGCTCGACGATGATGTTGGCCAGGATGGTGGCCTCGGTTTCCGATTCGGAAAAATCGACTATTTCTACAGCTATGCCGTGAGGCACCTCATCTTCCAGCTGCAGCAAGGCCTGTTCGCGAATAAGTTCGGCAGCCAGCAGGCGATAGTCACAATCCATGAGCTGATCGGCGGGGTAAAGCAGTCCGCCGCTGGGCAAAAACCCTTTTACAGCTTCAATGACTTCATCCAGATTAGTGCGGTTGCCGGCAGAAACCGCCACAACCTTGGCGAACCGCCCATCGGAATTAAAATTGTCAACAAGCTCCTGGGTTTGTTTAGGGAAAAGGAGGTCAATCTTATTTAGGACAAGAATAACCGGCTTTCCCTGGGTGATTTCCGGACCCAATTCCGGTTGGGGCCTTGTGGCATCCAAAATATAGAGGACAACATCGCTGTTGGCCACGGAATTTTGAATCTCCCGGACCATAAATTCTCCCAGTTTGTTCTTGGGTTGATGCAATCCGGGGGTATCGACAAAGACAATTTGATAATCTTCTGCAGTCAGAATACAGCGCAGTTGCCTCCGGGTTGTCTGACTCTTCTCAGAAGTAATGAGCAAGCGATCACCTATAAGAGCGTTGATCAGCGTTGATTTTCCTGCGTTGGGCGCACCTGTTACAGCTACAAAGCCGCTCTTGATAAGGTATCCCTCCTTTACATATCCTCGCCGGTAAATGCTCCGGGAAGCAGTTGACCTATGGTGACAACGACGCCTTCTCCATCTTCATTTACCAGGATTATTTCCGTCTGGTCACTGAAAAACTCCCGCAGAACCTGGCGACAAGCGCCGCAAGGAGAAGCGGCCTTCTTCCCGTACACTGCTACCGCCAAACCGGCAAACTCTCTCTCCCCTTCGGAAACTGCCTTAAACACAGCAGTGCGCTCGGCACAGTTTGTCAGGCCATAGGATGCGTTTTCAATATTGCAGCCCCTGTATATTTTGCCTTCTTTAGTTAACAACGCCGCCCCCACCCTGTATTTTGAATAAGGCACATAGGCATTGTCGCGGGCCTCTAAGGCAGCATTGACTAAGCGCCCTTTAATGTCCGGCTCCATAAACTCACTCCTCATTGAATTGCTTTTGCCGGGAGAACAATGTTCTCGCGGTTTTCAATGTCAAAGCTCAACATGCCCTTTAACGACACCGAAAAGAGTAAATCCACGCCGGCTACAAGGGTAGTAGTGTCGCCAATGGCTTGAATGACAACAGGGTTGCTCCTGATTTGGACGCCGTCGACAATAATGCCCTCCTCTGAATCGATAATATAGCTGTTGACGGCCAACCTTTGTCCATTGATGGCAATTGCCGCTGCCCCTGAAGAGTACAATTCCCCGATAATGCGCCGCAAATCGCCGGCAGATACCGAGAAAACCTGATCATAAACGGAGATTATTACTCCAGGGCCGGATATCTCGGCAAAGCCAGCAGTCTTATTGACCTTGGCATATTCGGCGCGAAGAATTTCAATTTCCCCTTCCAAATACTTGATGGTATCCTGCTCCTGATTTTGGGGAACTAATTGGGCCACACCGTTTTCAACCAAGACATTAAAGGTGGAAAGATGGCGGTAAGGTTCGTAAAACCCGCGCAGAGCTTCTTTGCTGAACAGATTTTCAATGTCTTGAAGCTGATTTAAGGTGCTTTCCCGCAGGTTGTTGGGCTTCTTAACATCATATCCGCCAGTGGGCAGAGGCTCAACCGTGAGGATTATCTGGGAACTGGCGTACTGAACTTCCTGGGAGGCATTTAACACTGCCAGCACCTTTTCGGCATTGAGGTGAGCATATTCGGAAATAATCATGTCCCTGGTTTTACTGGCGCTGTTCTGCATAATCTTTGCCAGCTCTGTCTGATTGCTGACGAGATAAACATCATAATGGAGCTTGGCCAGGGCCTGCTTGACGCTGCTCTTCTCGGCCACATCCAATGTCCTGGCCAGTTCCTGCAAATCGCCAATAAGGCCGTTGGCAAAAGTTTTCGCCTCAGCTAATTCAGTTTTGCCGCCCAAATCCCCGAACTTGATTTGTGACGCCAGGATAATTATATTTAGGCCAATGGCAATGATAGCCAGAATTCTTAAGACTCTTGCATTCCTTTTATCCACTTGCCCCGCCCCCTAACGCAGAGACTGGCCCGGAAGCCGTATTTCTGATTCAATGCTGACTTCAACCCGCAGATTCCTCTTCTCCCGGTAATACTGGAAAAGGGAGCTGAGATATTCATTCATTGCCTCAGTATCGCCAACCGCCTTGATAATTAAAGGCTTTACGGGAATGGGGTCATAGTTTACGAGAATGGGTCCCCCTACACAGCGTATGGATGTATCTACCACCAGGCGTTTGCCTCCTACGGATATCCCCACCGCCCCGCTGGCAAAGAGAGAATGGACTATTTCCTGCACATCCACATCATGAATAATATTGTTTTCACTAAAGAGCAATTCATCTTCCGCATCCATGAGGGATATTACCAAGCCCGGTCCGGTTAATTCCGAATAACCGGTGAGAGACCTGAGATTGTTATACTCCTGCTCCAGGAATTTATACTGGTTCTGCATATGCTGAACAGGATAAAGCTCACTTAAGGGTTCTATGACCCTGGTCATAATTTCGCCTTCAACCACATCAATTGCAATGGTAACTGTCTGCATGCCAATCCCTTTGGGAGAAAAATGGGAGCGGATTTTTTCAACGGTAGCAGAATCCAGAAACTCGCCCCCCTCTAGGGAGATGGCGTTGTCAGCAAGAAAATGAATAATTACTTCTGTGGAAGCCGTTAGTTGGGTCAGATTTGGGTCCTGATATATCACCCACTCTAACCAGTTGGTCATGTAATAATCAGCTTCCTCCCGGATAGTATCTTCAAAAACTCCCATTTCCGAGAGGATTAGATTAGTAATTTCATCTGTTGTCGTTGCATTGACAATGGCCTTATGCAAATTTTCATAGGCAAATCTTACGCGCGTATTATCTTCGGGAATATCAAGATCAGAGGCCAGACGTCTGTTAAGCTCCAGCAAACTCAGGGCATAATCCCGAGCATTATGAAATTCGCCCATCTCAAAAGTGATCAACCCCAAAGAGTTAATTAAGAGGGCGACACTGAGCACGAGAGAAACAGCCAATAAAATATACACATCTGTAACTTTCCAGCATTCTGCCATAGCTCTACCTCCCGACTAATTCCAGCAACCTGAGAACCATAACAAGAACACCCACAACAATGGCATAAAGAGCGGACATCAAGACTGCAGCCGCAGCGCAATTCTTAGCGATTTTAGCCAGCGGGTGATACTCGGCAGTATACAAATCGATGGTTTTTTCGATAGCCGTATTAAATAATTCGCTGATGAGGACAAAAAAAGCAGCCGAAAGCAGAAACAAGATTTGGTACAGTTCAAAATCCAAAATAGCAATCAGAATTCCAAGGATGACAGAGGCAAGACAATGAACTCTAAAATTGCGCTGAGTTTTAAAGCTGTAAACAAAACCCTGAAACGCGAAGCGAAAGCTTTCCCATAGGGTTTTGGCACGCAAGTTATACCCTCCCCAAGTTTAATCTTTCGAGGATTTTTTCTTCCATGGCCCGCATCTCCGGGTTCGGTTCTTCTCCATGCTCGTAGCCTAGCAAGTGTAGAATACCATGTACTAATAAAAAGCAAAATTCCCTTTGCCGGCTGTGGCCATACTCCTGGGCCTGGCTCTCAACCCGCCGCCAGCAGATGTAAATCTCGCCGGTGATTTCATCCTCTGCTCCCAAAGGAAAACTAAGGACATCGGTGACAGAGTCATTATGCCGAAAATCCCTGTTTAACTGGCGCACCAGCTCTTCAGAAGCCACAATCACATTATAACATTCTTGGGGAAAAGATGTATTAAAAGCGCCTTCAACCGCTTGAACCGTCTGCTCCACAAGGGAATCCAAATCCCCAGTGTCAAACTCCTGTTCAAAAAACAATTGCAGCTGCATGACTTTCCTCCTCCTACGAACTCAGCTTTGCCAAATCTTTTTCCGTTGGATAGGCGATGCGCTTATGATAAATGCCGGCAAACACCTTGACAAATGCTTGAGAAATCAAGCTCAGGTCTTTAAGAGTCAGGTCACATTGATCCAACTGACCATCAGCTAATTTATCCTGGACTATCTTATCGACCATGCCCTGAATCCGAAACTGATTGGGCTGGGAAAGAGATCTGACTGCGGCTTCAACGGAGTCCGCCAGCATAATGATGCCAGCCTCTTTGAACTGAGGTTTAGGCCCTTCATACCGGAACTTGTCTTCCAGCAGCTGATCCTTATTGCCCCGTTCGGAAAGGGCCCGGTGATAAAAGAACCCAATCAAGGTGGTGCCGTGATGCTGTTCAATAATATCTTTTAAAACCGGCGGCAGTTTGTACTGCTGAGCCAATTCCACGCCGCCGCGGACATGGGCTGTGAGAATCATGCTGCTGAGGCTGGGAGGAATTTTATCATGGGGATTGTAGCCCTGAAACTGATTCTCAATAAAAAAGTATGGACGAGTCAGTTTGCCCAGGTCGTGATAGTAGGAGCCTACCCTGCAAAGCACAGGGTCAGCGCCAACAGCTTCAGCGCCTGCCTCAGCTAGATTGCCCACCATGATGCTGTGATGGTATGTGCCCGGGGCTTCCAGCAGCAAACGCTTCAGGGGCGTTTGATTGGGATTGGCTAATTCCAACAGCCTGATTGAAGTGGTTATGCCAAAGGCTGATTCAATAAAAGGCAGGAGGCCTACGGCAAAGACAGAAGAGAGAACGCCGCTGGCAACGCCCATGGCCAGATCCAGCAGTGTCCGCTGCACAGAAGTCTGAGTCAAGGCCAGGCCGTTGCTGATGAGGGTTAATCCCAGTATGCCAGCCGCGTTAGCCGCTGCCACCAGCAGTCCCGCCCGGGTCAGGTCCGACCTTTGATTGACCTTGGATACACTGTAGGCGCCGGCTATACTGCCGATTAATGCCATCACCAGCACGTTGAGTTCGCCGCCGGCAGTAACGGCTATAACCAGTGCCAGGGTAGTCCCGAAAAACAGGGCAAGGTTGACGTCAAAAATGATTGCCAGGAGCAAAGAAGCCATCCCAGCAGGAATCAAATAGGCAGAGCCCGCTTCAAGGAGCAAGCCGCCGAATAATTTGGCCGCCCATAAAGTAAGGATGATGATCAGCCCGATTAACCAGAGCCGGGAAGGAACAGCAAAGAGCTCCGGCCGGTAGCGGTACATATAGTATCCCCAGGCGGCAAAAATACAGAGAATCAAAACTGTCAGGCCCAGGTAGTACCCGTAGGCAAAACTGGTTTCAAGCATTCCCAGAGCCCGCAACTGGGATAGATGCTCGGGGGTAACAGCTTCACCTTTATCAATGATTTTGGCGCCTTTGAGGATGACAATATCCTCAACCTGATCCCTGGCCCGGCGGCGCTGAACCGCAGTTTCTTCCGGGGAATAAATTCTGTTGTGCCGATAATTTGCTTCCAGACTGGCGACCACAAATTCTCTAAGCTCAGGCACAATCTGGGCCTGATATAAGTCAGTTTTTATATTCTGCAGGCTTCCCGCCACTTCATCAGGCTTGATTCCCGGCTGCAGACTGGCATGAATCAGGCTTCTGGTCAGATCCAGGGCCTGTTGAACACTTTCTCTGGGAATTGCCAGTAAGGCCAAGGCAGTCTCCTCATCCCCGGCCTCGGGAAAGGCTGCCAGCAGTTGGGCGGCCATCTCTTGTTGGCTAATTTCATCAGTCTCCTGCTCGCTTCCGTCTTCCCCTGGGTTTTCTTCTGTAGCGGCAGCTTCCCGGTCCTTTACTTCCAGCAAGTACACCAGCAAGCCGGTAACCTGGTTGGTGACTTTGCCTTCTACTGACGAATCAAACAAGTAGACATCTTCAACCTGTTCAGCAGCTGCCGAGCGGGCAAGGCTGGTAGCCTCCTGATCGATGACAGTCCTGGAGGCATAGATGGTATCCGGAGAAATTTCTCCCTCTGCCAATTCATATTGGGCGGGCAAGATGCCAATGGCCACCGTGGCCAACAGCGCTAAAAATATGACAATCCCTTGGAAGATTTTATATTCCGGCTCTTGCCGGAAGTCCGCCAGTTTGTCCAAAATGTTTTTAAGCATTCGCTTCATATCCCCGCCTCACTTTCTCTTGGGGGCATGTCTGGCATAGGCCTGGACAATATCTGCCACCAGCCTGTGCCTGATGATATCGCTTTCATCCAGGAAAATCACTTCAATGCCTTCAATTCCCTTGAGGATGCCAATAACCTGGCGCAGCCCCGATACTGTTTCCCGGGGCAAGTCAATCTGAGTAATGTCACCGGTGACAATTGCCTTGGAGCCAAAACCAAACCGGGTGAGAAACATCTTCATCTGTTCAGGGGTAGTATTTTGCGCTTCATCAAGGATGATAAAGGCATCGTTTAAGGTTCTGCCCCGCATATAGGCCAAGGGGGCTACTTCGATTACACCCTTTTCCATATACTTCTGGTAGATTTCCAGGCCCAAAAACTCCAAGAGGGCATCATAGAGAGGCCGGAGGTATGGATCAACCTTATCCTGGAGATCTCCGGGCAAAAAGCCCAGCCTCTCGCCCGCTTCTATGGCGGGGCGGGTCAAGATAATCTTGGCGATTTGCTTTTCTTTCAGCGCCCGGACCGCCATGGCCACTGCAAGATAGGTTTTGCCTGTGCCTGCAGGACCAATGCCAAAGACCAGGTCATTCTGTTTAATGGCCTGGATATAGCGGTGCTGACCGGCAGTCTTGGCAACGACCTTTTTCCCCCGGGGTGTGACAATGATCTCATCTTTGTAGAAAACCCGGTGGTCAGTTTTATGGGCTTTATAATTTTGCACCATCTGTTTTACTTCTTCATAGTCAGGGCAATAACCTGCCCGAATAATTTCCAAAATCTGTTTTATTAAATCTTCTGCCAGCTCCCGGTTGGGAGAGGGGCCAGCCACCTGCAAACCCTCATCTTTGAGGACCAGGTTGACGCCAAAAACTTTGGCAAAGAGAGCGAGATTTTTATCCTGCATCCCCAAAAGTTTCAATGCCTCTCCGTTGTCAAGCTTAATACTTTCCCCTTCGGTCAATCACTCATTCCCCCCTGATTTGAACCCTTTCACAACCAATATTTGTTTCTACTGTTAAAAGCACTCTATAAGCGAACAGGCCCTCACCCAGTGAAATTTTCTCCACCTCTTTGCTCAAGATGGCGGCCTGTTCTTCAATCTGAGCATGGGCGGCAATGAGCGCCCGCAAACGCGCAAGTTCATCCGCTTCTTGGGGCGAAAAGTTTTTAGCGCTCAGGCTAATTTCGGAATACAAGCGGCGGAGGAAAACGATATTACTGCGATATATGCTGGCGGAGGACTCTTCTACCTCATAATATTCATATTTTGGCTTGCGGGAAAGGGGTAAATCTTTGCCCCAGAGCTGCAATATATCCACTTGCTGCTGTCTGCCGGTATAGCTCTTCTCAATTTCATGCAA
>DIPE01000094.1:21065-25223 GCA_002427015.1 Firmicutes bacterium UBA5496
GCATTAATCCTGTTATCCCCATCCATGTAGCCGGCAATGAGCACATCCCCCTTGGCTACAGTCATGCCCGGCTCCACCTTGGGAATACCCTTTAGAACCATCATTTCAAATATTATACCATCATACTCCGCAACAATGTCAATAATCGCCCCAGATTGCATGGGGCTATATTCCTTTTCCACCACGCGAATGCTGATTTTTGTGCCTTTTCTATCCAGCGCCACCCAGGCAATTTGCGGGAATTTCAGATACAGATTCTGTTCGATCTCATCTAAGTCCAGCCCCCGAATTTTCCCCCATTTTTGCAGGCCAAAATCCCTGACATACTCTGTTAACTCAGCCCTGTTGATTTCCTCCAGTTCATTCAATTCAATTGTCCAAATGAGGCCGGAAAGATAATAAATTGCCAGGCAAAAACAAAAAAATCCCGCCAGCCAAAACTTTCTTTTCACAAGCCGCCGCAGCAAAACGACAAAGCCGGTTTCACTGAGAACGTCCAGGGAAAAGCCTCGGTCCAGCTGCATTTTCTTTATCTTTTTCAGGCTGCTGAAATCCGTGGCAAAGACCAGAGCTTTTCCGGAAGCGTCAATATCCCACATTTTTATCCCCAGATTTGCCGCCTGATTAATAAATTCCTCCGGGTAAACACCCTCGATATGAACTTTTGCGCTGCCAGCCAGCCCCGAATATTTACCCCCCTTCACCGCAATACCTCCAGACCAATATTATCTATCTGCCCTTCAATGAATATTTCATGGGCATAGACGGTGCGCACCTGCAGATTCTGGCCTTTGACCACTATCTCTCCTCCCTGGACACTGATGCGGATTAATTCCCTGTCATAAAGGATAATGCCCTTGTGGTTTTCTAGAAATAACTGCCCTCTGCCCAGCAAGGTCAGGCGGAATAAATCGGCAACCAAATCCTGGGGAAGGTCAAAAATATCTGCAATCTTTTTCGACACTATTTCTTTTCGGGCCATTACATCTCACCTCCCTAAAAAATATGCCTTCGGGCTAAGAGGTATAACAGCAAAAAAACAGAAGAACACTGGTCCTTCTGTTTTTACGCCCTATTATTAAATTCTGCGAGGTCTTTTGGCCCGAGGAGGACTGAGGAGTTCTGCCATAATAACTCCCTGGACCAGGTTATCTGTGGTAAGCCAGTTGGGTTCAGCCGTTTCAGCCGCAACCGGCGCCGGGGTTATAGTTTGAGGCCGGACTGCAGGAGGCGCGGAAGGCTGGGAGAAATCAGTTGGAGCGCCAAATCTGGGATCTTCTGGGTCTAGGCCGAGTTGAGTTATTAGGGTTCTAGGGGACTGCCGCCTGGGGGGAGTCTTTTGCTGAGGCTGGGAGAGGGCTTTAATAATACCCCAGACAATTGCACCCACAATAAACAAGATTAATTGTGGCATGGTTGATTATTTCTTATCTTGTTCCGGTGACTTGCCGGTTACCTTGCCAATGGACTCCCGCATCTGAGTGTCGGCCATGATGTTTTGCAGGTTATAAAAATCCATGGCCCCCATATTGCCTTCCCGCATGGCAGCGGCCAAAGCCTTGGGCACATCTGCTTCAGCCTCCACAACCTTGGCCCGCATTTCCTGAACCATGGCCTTCATTTCCTGCTCCTTGGCCACCGCCATTGCCCGCCGCTCTTCCGCCTTAGCCTGGGCAATGCGCTTGTCTGCTTCCGCCTGGTCTGTTTGGAGCTGAGCGCCGATATTCTTGCCCACATCTACATCGGCAATGTCTATGGAGAGAATCTGGAAGGCAGTGCCGGCATCCAAAGACCTGTTTAAAACCGTTTTCGAAATGTTATCGGGATTTTCCAGAACATCTTTATGGGATTCGGAGGAGCCAATGGTGGTGACGATTCCCTCACCCACCCGAGCGATAATGGTTTCTTCACCGGCGCCCCCAACCAAACGGTCAATATTGGCCCGCACGGTAACCCTTGCCTTGGCCTTCACTTCAATGCCGTCTTTGGCTACAGCGGCAATTACAGGGGTTTCAATGACCTTGGGATTGACGCTCATCTGGACTGCGGTAAGCACATCCCGGCCGGCCAGGTCGATGGCTGCGCCCCGGGAAAAGGGCAAATCGATATCGGCCCTTTGGGCGGCAATTAATGCATTGACAACCCTGTCTACATTACCCCCTGCAAGATGATGGCTTTCCAGCTGATTGGTATTCAAGTCCAAACCAGCTTTTGTGGCCTTGATCAGGGGATTGACGATTCGGGCGGGGGCGACCCTCCGGATACGCATTCCCACAAGGTTCATCAGGCCCACTTTCACTCCTGCAGCCGCAGCGGAAATCCACAGGCCCACAGGGACAAAGCTAAAAAACAGGCTCAAAACCAGTACAGCCAGTGTAACAATAATGAAAATAAGCAGCGCCGGATTCATCAACAATCAACTCCTATTCTTTTTTTTCAGTTACAACAACAGCCCCGCTGCTAAAACCGGTGATAACAATTTCGGTTCCCGAAGCAATGTAAACACCTTCAGTTAAGGCATCCAACCTGACGCCGTCGGCAACCTGCACGGTGCCGCTGGGACGCAAGGGAGTCAATGCCACCCCTTGGGCGTCAAGATAGATTTTTAGATCCCTGGGTCCTACATATCCCCGCTCTTTAGTCTCAGCCTCGCTAAGAATCAGTCTTTTCCACAAAGGACTTTTGCGCAGGAAGCGAAAGGCTATGAGTGCAATCACTATGGACAAGAGGATAGCCAACCCCAGAGTGAGCAGCCCCTGGCTGAGATTGGCGGCGGACAAGACAATGCTCACCGCCACACAAGCCAGACCGCCAAGCCCTAAGATACCAAAGCCGGCAGTAAAGACTTCGGCGCCCAAAAGAACAATCCCCAGAATAAATAAGAGGATATACTCGGAGCGGGCAAAGCCGGCAAATAAATTGCCGCCAAAGTACAGAGCGAAGGCAATCAGGGAGATAACCCCTGCCACGCCAAAACCGGCAGTAAATATCTCAATAACCAGGCCAGCCAGGCCAATGGCCAGCAGCAAAGCGGCCACATAGGGATTGCTTAAAAACTTGGCAATGCCAATTGACCAGGATTCCTCGTAGACAATAAATTCAGATGCCGAGATTCCCGCCAATTCAGGTATTTCCTTGTAGCTCCCGGCAATTCCCTCGGCATAGCCCACCTCCGCAGCCATTTTCGCCGTCAGAGTCAGGAGCTTGCCTGCCTCCACCACTCCCGGAATGGCGATTTCTTTACGCACCATGGCCGAAGCAATCTGGGGATCTCTGCCCTGATGTTCAGCCATTGAACGCAGTTGTCCCTCGATGACTGAAAGAGTTTTCTCATCGGTTACCGGCTGACCGCCGGCCACAGGCTCCACAGCCCCCAGGGTGGCCCCGGGATGCATGTAAATCCGGTCACAAGCCAGAGCTGCATATGTGCCGCCGGATATTGCCTTTTTCACATAGGCATAGACAGGAATTGACGAATCATAAATAATGGTCTTGATGCGGTCAGATGCGTTGACAAGCCCGCCGTATGTATCAATCTCCAGGATGATGAGCTTTGCATGCGCCTGGGATGCATCGGCGAAGGCCAGCTTCATCGAAGCCGCTAGGGCGCTGTTAATGTCTCCCTGCAGGGGAACAACAAATACAGGATCCTGCCCTTGCGCCAGGGCCGGGGGAAAAAGCGCCAATCCCATAAGAATTATTGCGGCTGCGGCGAGTCTTCTGATTTTTCCTGCCACTACTCCCACCTCCTCTTTTATTTTTATTCTACACTTATTCTTTATTATCCTGCAGTAAAATAATAACCGGCGTTTCGGCCGGTTAAAAATAAACGATTTTTGGGGCTGATGTCCAGGGACCAGCGGCGGCAAAACTAGAATCTTCTCTTCTTGCGCCTGGCGGCCTCAGATTTTTTCTTGCGCTTGACGCTGGGTTTTTCATAATGTTCACGTTTGCGCACTTCAGAAAGAACACCGGACCGCTGACACTGACGCTTAAACCGGCGCAGGGCATTATCAAGAGATTCATTTTTGCCAACTTTTACTTCGGACATTTCTATCTACCCTCCCCTCACAACGAACAACACTAATATGCACAAATTTAATTATAACCTTCACATGCTGTTCCTGTCAATAAATCGCAATCACTCTGCTAAAATCT
>DIPE01000066.1:0-3259 GCA_002427015.1 Firmicutes bacterium UBA5496
CCGGCAATGACAGAAGCGGAAGTAAGGTTAATGGCAGTGAGATTCACTGCGGAAGTATAAGCTGAGAACAGAGCCAAAGCTGTAAGGGCGGCAGAACCAATGGCGAAGCCCTTGCCTACAGCAGCGGTGGTGTTGCCGATGGAGTCCAAATTGTCGGTGACTTCTCTTACGCTCTCAGGCAAGTCTGCCATTTCGGCGATGCCGCCGGCGTTGTCGGCGATTGGGCCATAGGCGTCCACGGCAATGGTCATGCCGGCGGTGCCCAGCATGCCTACGGCCGCCAAGGCAATGCCATACAGACCCTTGGCCACTTCACCATTAGCAGACAAGAAATAAGCGGCGAGAATAGCCAGGGCAATGAGGATAATGGGCAGCATGGTGCTGCGCATGCCCACGGCCAAACCGCTGATGATATTGGTTGCCGGTCCTGTTTTGGAACTGTTGGCGATGGCCTGGACGGGTTTGTGATCGGCAGAGGTGTAGTATTCGGTTATCCGGCCAATGAGGAGACCGGCTACCAGGCCGGCGACAATAGCGAAGAAAAAGCCGATTTCGCCGGTGAGCAGGTTATTGAGGAAGTAGGAGGCGACAATCAAAAGCACGCCGGAGATTAAAGTGCCGCGGTTGAGAGCTTTGCTGGCGTCTCCACCTTCTTTTACCCGGACGAAAAATGTGCCGATAATGGAAGCGACTATGCCAAAACCGGCAATCAGCAGGGGCAGCAAAACGCCTTTCAGCTGACCGTCTCCGGAAAAGGCGGAAAAAGCCAAAGCGATGGCAGCGATAATCGAGCCCACATAGGATTCAAAGAGGTCGGCGCCCATGCCGGCCACGTCCCCAACATTGTCGCCCACGTTGTCGGCGATGACGGCGGGGTTGCGGGGGTCGTCTTCGGGGATACCGGCTTCAACTTTGCCTACCAGGTCTGCGCCTACGTCAGCAGCCTTGGTGTAGATACCGCCGCCCACACGTGCGAAGAGGGCGATGGAGCTGGCTCCCAAAGCAAATCCGTTGATAATCTCCGCATCCCGGAATATGAGATACAGGATGCCGACGCCAAGAAGGCCAAGGCCAACTACCACCATGCCGGTGACAGCGCCGCCGGAGAAAGCAATGGCCAATGCGGGATTCATGCCGGCGCGGGCGGCCTGGGCAGTGCGGGTATTGGCCTTGGTGGCAATCCGCATGCCGATGTTCCCGGCCAGGGCGGAGAAAACGGAACCAATTATAAAGCAGACAGAAGTATAAAAACCTTCTATGTAATTCTTTTGGGCAGCGCCAATGCCGATAGTCAGGGCTACAGCCACTACCAGGACGAAGATAAGCAGGGACCGGTATTCCCGATTGAGGAAGGCCATTGCCCCATCGTGAATGGCTTTGCCCAGCTCCCGCATGCGCTCATTGCCCTGCTCTGCCTTTTCGATGCGCTGAGCGAGAACAAAGGCGAAGACCAGGGCCGCGATTCCCAGCAGGGGTGCGACAAATAGTATAGTCTCCATTTTCAAATCCTCCTTAAGTTACAATAATAAATGAAAAAAAGATACTCCAACACGCAGGCAGCTTTGCTGGAATATCCTGCTAAAGCCGCCGGTGCTAAAGCATTAACGGCCCACAAGAAAAGCCAAGACTACTGAACTAACCATAAATAAGATTGCGAGGACTGAAGTCAATTTGCCCAGTTTTTCTTCGAGACCTTTTTTCTTGCCAAAAAGGCTTTGGGCGCCGCCGGCGATTGCCCCGGGCAAACCTGCTTCCTTGCCTGACTGAAGCAGAACCGCAAGAATCAGTCCAAGGGCCAGCACGGCGTGGATAATCTGCACGGTAAGTTCCAACTATGCCACCTCCATAACAAAATATCGGACTTTCAAATTCTATCACAGCAATCGCCAAAACACAACCAGGGGCAGGCCAGGACCTGCCCCTGGTAGCATTTATTTCAGGTTGTAGAAGGCCTCTCTGCCTGGCCAGGCAGCGGTGTCGCCCAGCTCTTCCTCGATGCGCATAAGCTGGTTGTACTTGGCCACCCGGTCGGTGCGGGAGGGAGCACCGGTCTTAATCTGACCGGCGCCGGTGGCTACTGCCAGGTCGGCGATGAATGTGTCTTCAGTTTCCCCTGAGCGGTGGGAAATGACTGCTGTGTAACCTGCCCGTTTGGCGGTTTCGATGGCGGCCATGGTTTCGGTGACGGTGCCAATCTGGTTGAGCTTGATTAAGATGGAGTTGCAGGTGCCCAGTTCAATTCCCTTGGCCAGGCGGCGGACATTGGTGACAAAGAGGTCGTCGCCCACCAGCTGAATTTTCCGGCCCAAGGCCTGGGTGAGATTGGCCCAGCCCTCCCAGTCTTCTTCGGCCATGCCGTCTTCAATGGAGATGATGGGGTATTTTTCCACCATCTGGCTGTAGAAGTTGACCAGTTCGGCCCCGGTCAGGGAACGGCCTTCCCCGGCCAGGTGGTATTTGCCATCCTGATAAATTTCCGTGGCGGCTACATCCAGGGCCAGGACAACATCTTGGCCGGGCTTGTAGCCGGCAGCAGTGATGGCTTCGACAATTGCCTGCAAGGCAGCCTCGTTGGATTCCAGGTTGGGGGCAAAACCGCCCTCATCGCCAACGCTGGTATTCAAACCTCGACCCTTGAGGACTTTTTTCAGACTGTGGAAGACTTCGGTGGCCATGCGCAAGCCCTCTCTAAAATCAGGAGCGCCAACAGGCATGACCATAAATTCCTGGATGTCCACATTATTGTCGGCATGTTTCCCTCCGTTGAGGATGTTGAGCATGGGCACCGGCAGAATGTGGGCGGTGGCGCCTCCCAGGTAGCGGTACAGGGGCAGACCCAGGAGATCGGCGGCTGCCCGGGCCACAGCCATGGAAGCACCGAGAATGGCGTTGGCGCCCAGCTTGCCCTTGTTTTCAGTGCCGTCCAGTTCAATGAGCAATTTATCGATATGCACCTGGTCCAGGGCATCCTGGTCCAGAAGGGCGGGAGCAATGATGGTGTTGACATTTTCCACTGCCTTGAGGACACCTTTGCCCCCGTAGCGGGATTTGTCTCCGTCCCTGAGTTCCACAGCTTCAAAGGCGCCGGTAGACGCCCCGGAAGGAACCAAGGCACGGGCGACAACGCCGCTGGCCAACACAACTTCTGCTTCTACCGTGGGGTTGCCCCTGGAATCCAGGACCTCACGGCCATGAACATCTATAATTGAAGACATTTCCTTCACTCCTTGACTATGAGAGATTTCCCCGTCATCTCCGG
>DIPE01000066.1:3443-4046 GCA_002427015.1 Firmicutes bacterium UBA5496
ACCAGGGGCACGGGATTAGCGGTATGAGCGGTGTGGGGCTTGCCCTGAGCATCCACCATCAAATCGGCGTTGCCGTGATCACTGAAGAGGAGCATGGCCCCGCCTGCGGCTTGGGTGGCGGCCCAGACCCTGCCCACACAGCGGTCCACTTTTTCACAGGCCTGGACAGTAGCGGCGAAATTGCCGGTATGGCCTACCATATCGGGATTGGCGTAATTGAGGACCACCAGGGAAAAATTCCCGGAAGCAATATACTCGCACACTGCGGCGGTGACAGGTTCGGCGCTCATCTCCGGCTGCAGGTCATAGGTTTCCACTTTGGGGGAGGGAATCAGCGCCCGCTCTTCGCCGGGCAGGGCTTTTTCCTCGCCGCCGTTAAAAAAGTATGTNNTCCGTTTCCGCAATGCGCAGCTGCTTGAGTCCCTGAGCGCTGATGACCTGGCCCAGAGTGTTGGCCAGCCTTTCCGGGGGATAGGCCACCGGGGCTTGGATTGTCTCATCATACTGAGTCATGCACAGATAATTAACCCTGAGGCCCTCCTGCCGACTGAACCAAGGAAAATCCTCATCCACAAGGGCCCGGGTAATCTGGCGCATGCGGTC
>DIPE01000066.1:4166-5696 GCA_002427015.1 Firmicutes bacterium UBA5496
ATCTGGCGCATGCGGTCGGGCCGGAAGTTAAAGGCAATGACGCTGTCCCCGGTCTTGATCATCCCCTGGGGATCGATGACAGTGGGGAGGACAAATTCATCTGTAGTGCCGGCGGCATAGGCAGCCTCCACGGCCTGGGCGGCGTTTTCCGCCCGGGGCCCTTCGCCGAAGACTAATGCCCTGTAGGCAAGCTCAGTGCGCTGCCAGCGTTTGTCCCGGTCCATGCAATAGTAGCGGCCGCCAATAGTGGCGATGCTCCCAACCCCTATATCCAGGCAGGCTGCTTCCAGCCAGCGGACATACTCATGAGCCGACTGGGGGGGCACATCCCGCCCGTCCAAGAGAGGATGGAGAAAGACCTTTTCCACCCCTCTGTCTTTGGCCATGCGCAGCAGAGCCTCTATATGTTCCAAGTGGCTGTGGACGCCGCCGTCGGACAAGAGGCCCAACAGGTGCAAGGCTCCCCCCGCAGGAATGCTGTCCATAGCTACAGTCAGGCCAGGGTTGGCAAAGAATCCCCCGGCCTCAATGTCCTTGCTGATTCTGGTCAGGTCCTGATAGACCACCCGGCCGGCGCCGATATTCAGGTGCCCCACTTCCGAGTTGCCCATCTGACCGGCGGGCAGGCCCACCTGGCTGCCGCTGGCAGCCAAGAGGGCAGTGGGATAAGTGCGGTTCAGCTTATCAATATTCGGCGTGTCAGCAGCCAGGATGGCATTGCCTGCCTGGGGCCCAATGCCCCAGCCGTCCATAATGACCAGCACCACCTGTGCAGGCGATTTCACTGCTGGGCGCCTCCGAAATTGACGATCCCGGCAAAACTCTCAGCATCCAGGCTTGCGCCTCCAACCAAGGCGCCGTCGATATCTCTTTGCGCCATTAAACCGTCTATATTCTCAGGTTTGACGCTGCCCCCATATAAAATCCGCACTTGATCTGCAGCTTGGCTGTATTTTTTGCCCAGCTCCCGGCGGATAAAGGCAATGACAGATTGGGCATCCGCTGGTGACGCTGTACGGCCTGTGCCTATTGCCCAGACCGGCTCATAGGCGATGATAGTTTTTGCCAGATCCCAGGATTGTATTCCCGCCAAGCCCTGCTCCAGCTGTTGAGAGCAGACCTTCTCAGTAATCTTCTTTTCCCTTTGATCCAGGGTTTCTCCCAGGCAAAAGATGGGGATAAGCCCATGAGAGAGGGCGGCTTTAAGCTTTAGATTGATGGCGGCGTCGGTTTCGCCAAAGAGCTGGCGGCGCTCGGAATGGCCAATAATCACATGAGAACAGCCAAGGTCTTTGAGCATAAGCGGAGAGACTTCACCGGTAAAAGCGCCGGCTTTCTCCCAGTGCATATTTTGGCCGCCAACCTGCAGGCCTGTGTCCTTAAAGGTTTCACAGGCCTGAGCCAGGGAGGTAAAAGGCGGGCAGATGACGATTTCCACTTCTGCCGCCCGGTCCCGGCAGGGCAAAAGCTTTTCTGCCAGGATCTTGGTCTCGCCGGCGGTCATATGCATCTTCCAGTTGGCTGCAATGA
>DIPE01000066.1:5762-24658 GCA_002427015.1 Firmicutes bacterium UBA5496
CATCTTCCAGTTGGCTGCAATGACAGGGCGGCGCACTAGGCTTCCTCCTTCAAGAGAATCGCGATTCCCGGCAGGGACTTGCCTTCGAGAAATTCCAAAGAAGCGCCGCCGCCGGTGGAAATATGGTCAATGGCATCGGCTTTGCCCAGCTTTTCCAATGCTGCCGCCGAGTCGCCGCCGCCAACCACAGAAAAGGCTTTACTGGCGGCCAGGGCCTCAGCAATGGCATCGGTGCCCAGGGCAAAGGCGTCAAATTCGAAGACCCCCATGGGGCCGTTCCAGACTACAGTGGCCGCGGTGCCAATGGCCTCGGCAAATTGCTGCCGGGCCAGGGGCCCGATATCCAGAGCCATCCAGCCCTTTGGCACCCCCAGTTCAGCCTTGACAATCTGCTGGCCGGCATCGGCGGCAAAAGCGTCTGCCGCTACTACATCTGCTGGCAGCAGGAGCTTGACTCCCCGCTCCTCTGCCTCCGCCATCAGCTCCCGGGCCAGTTCCAGCTTATCCTCCTCCACTTTGGACTCACCCAGGTCGCAGCCTTTGGCGGCCAGGAAGGTGTTGGCCATGCCCCCGCCAATGAGCAGGGTATCAACCTTGGCCAGGAGGTTGCGGATGACGCCGATTTTATCAGAGACTTTGGCGCCGCCAATGATGGCCACAAAGGGCCGGCGGGCAGCGGTCAGCACCTTGCCCAGCATCTTGATTTCCCGCTCCATCAGCAGGCCCCCATAGGCCGGCAGGTAAGCAGCGACGCCTACGGTGCTGGCATGGGCTCTGTGGGCTGTGCCGAAGGCATCGTTGACAAAGACGTCGGCCAGTTTCGCCAGTTCTTGGGCAAATTCGGGATCGTTCTTTTCTTCACCGGGATAAAAGCGGATATTTTCCAGAAGGAGCACATCCCCATCATTAAGGTCAGCTGCGGCTGCTTGCGCTTCCTGGCCAATAGAAGAGTCCACCTTCGCCACAGTAACTCCCAGCAATTTTTCCAGCTGCCGGGCAACGGGATCCAAACGCAGCTCTTCCTTGACCGCGCCTTTGGGGCGGCCCAGATGGGAAACCAGCACCAGCCTGGCTCCCTGCCCGCGCAGGAAATCGATGGTGGGCAGGGCAGCACGAATCCTGGTGTCATCGGTGATTTCCCCTAGGCTCATGGGCACGTTAAAGTCAACCCTGAGCAGCACCCGCTTGCCTCTAAAATCTGCGGATTTAATCGATTTGCACTCCATTCACTTAACCTCCATCCAATAGATCTCTTGGGCTGCTACAGGTTTTTGGCGACCATTGCAACCAGGTCTACAACCCTGGCAGAATACCCCCACTCGTTGTCATACCAGGCCACAATCTTGGCCATATTGTCGATGACGGTGGTGGACAGGGCATCAACTACGCCGGAATACTCAGACCCCTTGTAATCAACAGATACCAGGGGCTCCTCAGAATAGCCCAGATAGCCCTTGAGGGGACCGGACTCAGAAGCAGCCTTAAAAGCGGCATTGATTTCTTCAGCGGAGGCAGCCTTGGACAGCTCGGCAGTAAGGTCCACCACGGAAACAGTGGGAGTCGGCACCCTGAGGGCAAAGCCGTTCATCTTGCCTTTCAGTTCCGGCAATACTAAACCCACAGCCTTGGCTGCCCCGGTGGTGGTGGGGATAATGGACAGGGCTGCTGCCCGGGCCCGGCGCAGGTCCTTGTGGGTTTTGTCCAGCAGGCACTGGTCGCTGGTATAGGCATGGACTGTAGTAAGAAGACCTTTGACAATGCCAAATTTATCATTGAGAACCTTGGCTACCGGCGCCAGGCAGGTAGTTGTGCAAGAAGCACAGGAAATTACATGATGCTCACTGGGAATATACTTTTCGTCGTTGACACCCATGACGATTGTTATATCTTCTTGTTTTGCGGGAGCAGTGATGATGACCTTTTTGGCGCCGCCCTTTTCAATATGGGGCAGCACCGCTTCTTTGCTGCGGAAACGCCCGGTGGAGTCCACAACTATGTCCACGCCCATTTCCCCCCAGGGAATATCTCCCGGGTTAGGATAGGCCGTAAGCTTCAGTTCCTTGCCGTCCGCATACACTGTATTGCCATTGACTTCGATCTTGCCGTCAAAGGGTCCATAAGTTGAATCATACTTGAGCAGATGAACCATGGTAGCCACATCAGAGTGGCCGTTAGCAGCCACAATTTCAATGTTGGGATTGTGGCGGGCAATGCGGTACACCCTCCGTCCAACAGCGCCAAAACCATTGATACCTACCTTGATAGTCATAACTACTCCTCCTCATGTATTTTATCTTTTCCCCAATGGGGTAATGGGGCTTAGGTTATACCGAAGGCCCTTGCAGAATGGCCTCGGCTGCGCCCTGGTCGGTGACCAGGACATTCCATTTGTGATGGGCGGCTACAGCCCGGATTGCCTGGGCTTTAGCCGTTCCCCCGGCGACGACAATTACTGTCTTTATGTTTTCCAAATCATCAATGCCTAATCCAATGCTATTAGCTTGCCAGACAATTTGACCCTGATGATTAAAATAATAGCCCAGTGTTTCCGCTGCAGCATTAAGCTCCTTGAGGGCGGCAATCCGCTCCGGCGGCGCCTGCCGCCGGGCTGCCATCTCCAGGGCATCCCCGATTCCATGGACAAGAAGGGTGCTCCGGTGAATGAGGGCAAGAACTTCGGCGATTCCCGGTTCCTGCACCAGCTCTTCCAGAGCATGCCGAGAAAGGTTGTCAGGGGCATGGAGCAAACGGTAATTTCCCCCCAGGGCTTGAGCCAGTTTGGCGGCAATGGTGTTGGCCTGAATTTCCACTCGCTCTCCCAGGGCTCCCCTTCCGGGGACCACAGTTACCCGGTGCCGCTGGGAATGGACAGAATCCGCCACCGCTGACATGGTTGTGCCGCCGGTGATGGCAATGATGTCCCCCTCCCGGATTTCCTGGACCAAGACCCTGGCTGCCGCCCGGCCTAGTTCCCGCTGGACCAGGGGGTCGGCGGAACTGTCCCCGGGAACCAGAATTACCCGGGGAATGCCCAGATGTTCAGATACCTGTCTTTCCATGGTGGGCAGGCCTAACAGCTCCAGCATGTATGGAGCCATGGCGGTGAGCAACCCTTGCCCCCGGGCGGTGAGGCTGACTCCGCTGGCGCCGGTCTCAATCAGGTCCAATTGCTTGAGGGCCTCCAGTTCGGTGCGAATTATCCTTTCTCCCGTCTGCAAGGTATCCGCCAACACCCGGCGTCCTACTGGCGCCAGATGGTCTACTGTGCGCAGAATTGAATAGCGGCGAAAAAAGGAGTCGGTGATTTCCGGTGATATAAGCTTGAGGATTTCAATGATATTCATACTTCACCTCCGGGTCGGGATTTGTCCCACTCGGCAATAATTGTCCCGTCAAAGGTAAAAAAAACCTCTATAAAAAGTATAGCAAGAGTCATGGTTTAATGCAACCTCAATTGCCCCATAGATCCTGAACCTTTAGTTTATGCTATGTTTACCCATATGCTATAATCAGGTATTCAGAGAATGTTAGGGGTGGCAAAGATGATAGTGATAATCGGGGCCGGGGCTGCGGGATTGCTGGCGGCAGTGGCGGCGGTGCGGCGGGGGCAGCAAGTCGGCATATATGAAAAAATGCAGCGGCCGGGAATAAAGCTGGGGCTGGCTGGAGGCGGACGCTGCAACCTTTCCAACAGCGGCGATCTCCTGGCCGGGCTTAATAACTGCCAGTTTCTGCGGCCCGCCCTGGCAAGATTGGATCAAGCCGCCCTTAAGCATGAGCTGGCGGCAATAGGCGTTGCCACCACTGTTGACCACTGGGGCAGGGTTTATCCCCAAGCCATGACTGGGCAAGAGCTGGCAGGCCATCTGCACAGCTGGCTGCAAAGCCAGGGGGTGCGCTTCTATCTTCACAGCCCCCTGACCAATATTCAAACCGGGAATGGCAAGCTGGAAGCAGTTGAAATTAACGGCAAGGCCATCCCTTGCTCCAGGGCCATCCTGGCCTGCGGCGGCAAGGCCTGGCCCCAAACCGGCAGTGACGGGGGAGCTCTGACTGTCTTGGCAGCGGCCGGGCATAAAATAGTGCCTCTGCTGCCGGCCCTGGTCCCCCTGAGGACCAAGGAAACTTGGCCCCTGCAATTGCAAGGCATCAGCCTGAAAAATGCCGCTGTCACAGTTACGGCCAATGGCAAGAAGCTGGATGGGGCCAGGGGGGATTTGCTCTTCACCCATTTCGGCCTCAGCGGCCCGGCAGTGCTGGACATCAGCCATGCCGCCGCCAAGGCCCGGCATCAAGGGCAACCCGCTCTGATTGTCATTGACCTATTGCCCCATATGAGCAGAGAAGAAATCTGCCAGAGCCTGGAAAAACACGCTCAGAAGACCGTGGGCAATGCTCTTTCCGCCCTGCTCCCGGCCCAGCTGGCAAAAATGCTGGGGGGCGAAAAATATATTAAAGGCCTGGCTCCCACTACTCTCAACCAACTGGCTGGGGAGCTGAAGGCAGTAAGGCTTGAAATCGCTGACGTCCTAGGCCGCCAGGCCATGGTCAGTCAGGGGGGAGTAAATCTCAGGCAAGTCAATCCCCGGACCATGGAATCCAAGCTGGTTTCCGGCCTGTTTCTCGCCGGAGAAATGCTGGATTACCACGGCAGAACCGGTGGCTTCAATCTCCACGCCGCCTTCGCCACAGGCTGGCTGGCGGGGGAAAACGCCTGAATCACTGCCAGCGCTTGCGCAAGGCAGAGCCGGGGATGTCCAGCTGGTCCCTGTATTTGGCCACCGTCCGCCGGGAAATTCTGATGCCCCGCTGCTGCAAGCTATGAGCAATTTGCTGGTCAGTTAAGGGCTCTCTCTTGTCCTCCCCGGCGACAATTTCCGCCAGAATCTGCTTGACCCCGGTGCTGGCAGCCCCCACTCCGTTAACAGTGTCCAGATTGGCGGCAAAAAAGTATTTATAAGCAAAGATGCCTTTGGGAGTCTGCAGGTATTTGCCGTTGATGGCCCGGCTCACTGTAGACTCATGGATTTCCAGGCCCTCGGCCACATCTTTGAGGCGCATGGGCCGCAGGCATTTGACTCCCCTGGAAAAGAAAGACTCCTGATATTCCAGGATAAATTCTGTTATCCGGTAGAGGGTGGTTCGGCGCTGTTCAATTGCCTTCAGCAGCCAAAGGGCAGAATTTAATTTGTCCCGGAGATACTTTTCCGTTCCGTCGGCATCGGCATTTGCGAGCATGCTCTGATAACTGGGGCTGAGGCGCAGGCGGTGGGAGTAAGAGTCGTTGACCAGTATGACCCACTTTCCCGCTACATTCAGGACGGTGACGTCGGGAAGAATATAAGACGAGCCCACATCCTCCCCCAGGCTCAATCCCGGTTTTGGCTCCAACCCCCGGATATAGTCGATGGCTCTTTGGACCAGGGCATAATCCGTCCCTAAAATTTCTGCGAGAACGGGGATTCTCCCCTTGGCTACAAGGTCCAGATGCGCGCAGACAATTTCCCGGACAAAAGGGGGCGCATCCTGGCGGCTGTTGATTTGCAGGAGCAGGCATTCCTGCAGATTGCGGGCGCCAATGCCCACAGGTTCCAATGTCTGAACGACACCTAACGCTGCGACCACATCTTCTTCCTGCACCCGCAGCTGGCGGGCAATTTCCGCGCAGGCTAGGTGCAAATAGCCGTCATCGCTGAGGTTGTCGACAATATTAGCGGCGATATGCGCCAGATTCTTGGGCAAGCAGAGCAGTCTAAGCTGCTGGCGCAGGCGCTGCTGCAAAGTTATAATTCCGGCAGTATACTGCTCAAAAGTTGTCTTCCCCTGGGAATCCCTGGCTAAATCTCCTGCGTCGCCCCGGTCTTGGAAATATTGTTCCCAATCAAGGTCAAATTCCGTTTCTTCCTTTACTTCCCGGGATTCTTCTTCCCCCTCTAATCCTTCTGCCATTTCCAGCATCGGGTTTTCTAAGAACTGCTGATCTAAATAAGCTGTGAGTTCCAGAGCAGGAAGCTGCAGTAATTTTATCGCCTGCTGCAGTTGGGGTGTCATTAGTAACTTTTGTGTCTGGCGCATTTCCAACTGATAATCCAGTCTCATCACTGCACCTCCTCACTTGTATGCCTATGCATTATATTCTTTATGGGCGGGATATTCTCCTGCAAGAATTGTGCCATCCATCCTTCGTAACAGAAATTTAATATAATCTTCAGGAGAAAAGTGCATTTCCCTTGACAAGAACAAGAATAAATGCAAAAATAGCTAGGTAAGCTTTTTACTTTGCAGCAACAGCTTTTGGAGGGAGGTCATAAGTATGAAGAAAGATATTCATCCCAAGTATTACAAAGTCACAGCCACTTGCGCCTGCGGCGCTCAGTTTGAAACCGGCTCCACCAAGGAAAATATCCGGGTTGACATTTGCTCCAACTGCCATCCCTTCTTCACCGGCGTGCAGAAGATTGTCGACGCAGCCGGCCGGGTTGAAAAATTCAACAAAAAATACAATCGTAAATAAATACCCGTCCAAGACGGGTATATTTTTTTTGGGACAGCGGGGACGGTTCTTTTTGTCCCACATTATTCTTTCTCTATCTAAGAGCCTGTGGCTGTTCTTCCATTTCCTTATTTTCAAGGCTTTTTGCTGGGACAAAAAGAACCGTCCCCGCTGTCCCGGGTTTTAAGGAGATGTGGACCAGTTACTCCCCATTACGTAATTGTCTTCATCCCGGTAAATACATATGAAATTGCATTTGTCGTAAACCCAGCCGTCCTTGCCTAATTCTCCGTTGCCGGACTGCCAGTCTTCGTCAGAGCTTTGCACGGAATAGTCTATTAAGACCTGGAAACCCCATAATTCCTCTTGCCAGAATGTAACTCCGTGCAGTTTAAAAGCGCTAATACTGCCCTGGCTTCTTAAGTCCTTCATATGCAGTGTAAATAACTCGGCGGCAATTTTACCAAAGTTCCCCTGGGCGTAGGTAAGGGGCAGTTTGGGATCCTCTTCCCGGGATTTGAAGTAGGGTATTTCGACTTCTTTATCTTGGCCAGGCATCCAGTGGATATGGCTATAGACCAGGATGGTTGCATCCGTCTCCGGGTCCGGGGAATAGGTCCAGAGATTACTTTCCCAAGTCCAAATATAACCGTCGCAGTCCCAGCAGGTATAGCGCAATCCCTCTGCAAAGTCCTCAATAACCAACTTGGGTAAAGCGCCGCTTCCATCCCGGACCAGATAGCTGACCATGTCCAGCATAGGTACCCAGCCAAGGGAATATGCTCCTTCACGGATAAAGTGGCTGTTGAGAAACTTTCCGTTTTCGTCAAGTATTTCCACCCTATTGCCAATGAGCAGGGTCAGCGGGCCGAAGTCACCCCAGCAGAATTCGGTAATCTTTCCTTCTGCCTGGTAGAGGAGGCTGGACTGGCCGCTGAGAATATCAAGGCTCATTAGTTTGTTTCCTTCGCTGTAGATGAGCCTAAGTTCGTCAGGATGCCAGCTGGCCCGGGCCAGGATTTCCCAACTCAGGTTATACTCCGCCACCCTTTCCATAGCCTTGCTGGCAAGGGTGTACTTATAGGTCCCGGTTGTTCCCACTAAGAACACTTCCCCTTCCCAGGTGACAAAAAAGCAGCTGGGTTTGAAGGAATCGGGAAAATTTAGTCTGTGTTCGGCGGCAGTATGGGTTGATGTATCGTAAATATACAAGGCAATATCTTCGGACCCATCCAACCCGTCCCGAGAAAGGTAGTACAGCTTCCCGCCTCTCCAGACAGCCCCCTCTAAAATGGGCACTTCAACAGTTTCGAGCAGGGGTAAGGGGTAATCCACACCAAAAATATCTATCAGGCGGTCGCCATTCCCGGGAGCGCCGGGAATAAGGTAGTAGATAAACTGACGATTAATGCTTATTGAGCCGGCGGTAGGCTCAAGCTGCAGGGTGCGGATATCCGTTTTTTCCAGGGCCAGCACCCGGGGTTCCGACGGACTTTCCGTTTTATCTCCAGGCTCCGGTGTCTGGGGGTCCTCTTTCTCGGGACCAGGTTCCGGTGTCTGAGGTTCTTCATTCTCCGGACCCGGCTCAGGAGCCTGGGGCTCAACATTCTTCCCTTTGCAGCCAGGCAGCATTAGTAAGAGCGCCAGGAAAAGCGCCAGTGGAAACAGGAAAATGCGGTTTCGCGCCATTTTCACCTCTCCCTTAAATTATTCCCTTACTTCTATTTTAAATCTAATGCAATATTATGTTCCTGTCAACAATTTTGGGAAAGAAGGGACGGTTCTTTCTGTCCCACGGGAAAAGGCGTATGCTATGGAGAACTGGGGCAGGGATACGGAGCAAAAAAAGGCCGTTAGAAACCGGCCCCATTAGGTAATTTGAGTTGGGACAAGGAGAACCGTCCCCGTTGTCCCTATTAGGTAATTTGAGTTGGGACAAGGAGAACCGTCCCCGTTGTCCCTAAAGAGAACCGTCCCCGGTGTCCCGGTATTGGTCCTTGAGCTCCTGGAGTTCCAGCCAGCGCTCCATTTTTGTTTCTAAGGTCTGTTCGATTGCCTGGATCTGCTGGTGAAGCTGGTTGAGGCGAACATAGTCTGTGGCCACTTCATTCAGTTGCGGCCGCAGTTCCTCCAGCTCCTGCTGCAGGGCGTCTGTCTCTGCTTCCAGCTGTTCCAGCTCTCTTTCTTCCTTATAGCTGAGTTTGGTCTTCTCCCGCTTTGCCCGGGAGTCTTTTTTTTCTGGGGTATTTTCTGCTTCAGGGGCAGTGGACCCGGCTTCCGCCAAGTACTCGCTGAAGCTGCCGGTGAAGAGGCTGACATTGCCCTTTCCATCCAAGGTCAGAAGATGGTCCATGGTCTTGTCTAAAAACCAGCGGTCATGGGAAACCGCCAGCACTGCCCCGGGGAAATCTTCCAGATAATCTTCAAGCACCGTCAGCGTCTCAATGTCCAGATTATTGGTGGGTTCGTCCAGGAGCAGAACATTGGGCTCTTCCATGAGGATGCCCAGCAGGTACAAGCGCCGGCGCTCGCCGCCGGAGAGGTCCCGGATATAGGTCCACTGGTCAGAGCCTTCAAATAAAAAGCGCTCAAGCATTTTTTCCGCGGTAATATTTTCGCCGCCGGCAGTCTTGACTGAATAGCGGATGCCCTGGATGTACTGGATTACCCGCAAATTATCCTCCAGTTCTTGGGCCTGCTGGCGGTAGTAGCCGATCTTCACCGTCTCCCCCCGCTCCACTTGGCCGGAATCGGCTTGGCTCAAACCGGCGATGATGTTCAAGAGGGTGGATTTGCCGCTGCCGTTAGGACCGACAATGCCGATGCGGTCCCGGGGCAGCAGGGTATAGCTGAAATCTTTTATAAGCGGGCGGTCGCCGTAGCTTTTGCTCACTGCCTGCAGCTGAATGACCTTTTTGCCCAGGCGCCGAGCGGGAATGTCCAATTCCACATTACCCTTTTCGGCTTTAAAGGTCTGGCGGTTGAGTTCCCGGAACATTTTCTTGCGAGCCCTTTCCTTGGTGGAACGGCCCTGGGCGCCCTGGAGCATCCAGGTCAGTTCCCGTTTGAGGGCAGCCCGATGTTTTCTGGCGGCAGCGGCCTCAGCTTCTGCTCTCTCGGCCTTTAGTTCCAGGTATTTCTGATAGCCGCCGGCGCAGTCCAGGAATTCACCCCGGTCCACTTCCAGGATGCGGTTGGCCACCCGGCTCAGAAGCCAGCGGTCATGGGTAATAAGAAGCAGGGCGCCGGTGCGCTTTTGCAGATAGTCCTCAAGCCAAAGGATGGCCTGGCTGTCCAGGTGGTTGGTGGGTTCGTCCAAGATTAGCAGCTGGCAGGGGGTAATCAAGGCCCGGGCCAAAGCTACCCGCTTCATTTCTCCACCCGACAGGGAGGCCACAGGACGCTGAAACTCATCCATACTTAAGCGGGTGAGAATAGCCCGGCCGCTGTTTTCCAGCTCCCAGGCCCCTAAGCTGTCCAGCTTGAGGCTGAGCTCGGCTATTTCCAGGGCCAGAGCCTCATTGCCGGGATTCAGGGCCAGCTGCTCCTCCAGCCTGTGATACTCATACAAGGCCTTAAGCCGAGGTTCCTCACCCCGGAAGACTTCAGTGAGGACGGTGCCGGCGGGGGCAAAGGCCGGATGCTGAGGGAGATAGTGAATATTTACTCCTCCTGCCGCCACTACTGAGCCTGTGCCCGGTTCCACTGCTCCGGCCAAAATTCCCGCCAGGGTTGACTTGCCGGAACCGTTGCTGCCAATGAGGCCGATTTTGTCTTCGGAATCGATGCCAAAACTAACCCCTGAGAACAGGGGTTTTTCACTGTAAGCGATGCCAATGTCTGTGGCGCTGAGAATATGCATGCTAATCACCTGCCACTTATTCTTTGTCTGCATACACCCTGCGGGCAGGCAGGGCTAATACGACTTCTTGCTCCTCCAGTATCTCCATGATCTTATAGAGAATATCCTCCCGGACCTGGAGCCACTGGTCCAGGGCGGTGGACTTGGTAAAGCAGTTTATGTAGATGTCCAGACTATTTTCACCGATTTTTTCGAAGTTGGCAAGTAAGACTGCCGGATGCAATTGGGGATGAGAGCGCAGCATCTGCCTGATCCTTTGAATGCAGGCTTCCAGCCTTTCCCGGGGGGTATCCCAGGCAACCCCCAGACTAAAGTTTATCCGCCTGCGCCCCATGCGGGTCCAGTTGGTAATGGGTTCCTTGGCCAGGGAGGAGTTGGGCACTGTCACCACTGCCCGGTCAAAGGTCCTGACCTTGGTGCTGCGAAAAGTAATATCTTCTACTATGCCCTCAACCTGGCCGGCAGCGATCCAATCCCCTATGGTGAAAGGCTTTTCTGTGAGGATAACCACGCCCCCAATAAGGTTGGCGGCTGTATCTTGAGCTGCCAGGGCAAAGGCCAGTCCTCCCAAACCCAGGCCGGCAATGAAACCGGTGATGTCGTAGCCCCATTCCTGGACAAGGATGACCAGGCTGATGGCGAAAATCACTGCCCGCAGGGATTTGGAGAGCAGGGACAAGAAGAGCTTATCCAGGTCATAGTTGCCGCCAAGCTCCATGAGCAATCCGGAAGTGCTGCCCACTAGGTTGTAGAGCCCCTGCGCGATAAAGACAATGACCAGGCTCCGAAATACTTTGGTAAAGAACTGCCCGTAGACGGTGCCCCCCAGCAGGACAATCGCCGCTAGGTAGAAACCGGCGGAGAGCAGCAAAAGGGTGAGGGGTTTGGCGAAAGCCTGGGCCAGTTTGCCATAATCCAGCTTGGATTTCTTGCTCAGGCGCAAAAGCAGCTTTGTCAGAAGCAGCGGCAATAGGCGGCTGAGGACGAAGAAGCCAAGCACAATGGCCAGGGCATAGGTATAGTCCAGCAGGTGCTCCTGCCAAAAACTAACAACTTCCTCCAGCATGGAATCCCTCCCTTTCTCCCTTTACTATACAGGTTAAACCCCGGCCCTGACAAGCAAGCCTCTAAAAAAACCGGCTTTCGGCCGGCTCACATATCAGCAAAAGCTTGCACCAGTTGGGCCAAGGCCGCCACTGCCTCCGGGGAGCCCTCACCCTCTGCCTTAATGGTGATCACTGTGCCCTGGCTGATTCCCAGGGTCATTATCCCCATGATGCTCTTGGCGCTGACCTCTTTGCCATCCCGGATGACGGAGATGGCACAGGCAAATTCCTGGGCCTTTTGCACAAACACCGCGGCTGTGCGGGCATGAAGCCCGGCCTTGTTAGTTACTGTCACTGTCTTTTCAGGCATACATTCCCTCTCCTCAAAGTTTGCTAGCCATAGTGATTTTTCCCGGGGCCTTGGGGCCGGGGCCGGCCCTGGTCAGCCAGTTGCTGCAGGCGGCGCAGCCGGTAGTTGACTGCTGACTTGGACAGAGGCGGATCTGCCAGTTGGCCCAGTTCATCCAAGGTGGCAGCCGGGTGTTCCAAGCGCAGGCGGGCAACCTGCCTCAGCCCCGGGCTGAGAGATTCCAGCCCTCGGGCAGCGGCCAGGTGGCGAATTGCCGCCACCTGGCGCTGGGCGGCATCCACTGTCTTGGTGACATTGGCAGTCTCACAATTGACCAGGCGATTGACCTGATTGCGCAGATCCTTCAAGATTCGGGCATTTTCGAATTTCAGGCGTCCCTGATTGCTGCCGATTGTGCTCAGCAGCAGGGCTATCTGCTCGGAATCTTTGACATAAACTACTTGCTGGCGCTTGCGGCTGACAATTCCCCCTTTGATGCCCAGGCTGGCCAAAAGCAGGCGAATGTTTTCCGCATGCGAAGGCAGTTCCGTGGCAATCTCCAGATGATAGCCGTTGGTCTCAGGATTGCTCACTGAGCCGCCAGCCAAAAAACAGCCCCGCAGATACCCCCGCCGGCAGCATTGGCTGCGGGTAAGTTCTCCGATATCCCCTGAACTCATCCTGTTTTCGGGATCGATTATGCCCAGCTGACTCACCACCTCCCGGGCCTGGAGGGAATCGCCGATTCGGACCAGGTAGCTGAGATTCTTGCGCAGACGGGTTTTTTTCCGGGCAAGGACAACCGGCGTCAGGCCAAATTCATGTTTGAGCAGCTTGTACAGGCGCCGGGCGATATAGGCATGGTCGGTGATGATGTTGAGGGAAATCCCCCCCCGCCCGGACAGAGACAGATTGCCGTTGGTGACAATGAGGGCGGCCAGTTCCGCCCGGCAGCAGCAGTCTCTGCTCAATTCCAAACGGCAGAGCTCAGACTTGATGGTGGCAGTAAAGGACATGGTTGCCGCCTCCTCTGGAGTATTTTACTCCCGTGGGATTTTGCCAAGCTGGGCTTCCAGGAGCAGGTTATCCAGCAAGCGGGAAGTTTGATTTGATTGGGAAACAATCTGGGTGAGCACAATTTTTGCCAAGGCCTGGGGATTATGCCAGGCCACCTGACCCGGCTGCAGCAGGTCAGCGGCCAGCACCCTGATCTCAAGCTTGCGCAGCCGCTCCCAGTCAATCTTTACCGGCTCCGCCCCCTCTTGGGCATAGCGCTGGAGCAGATCGTCACCAATGGGTTGGTTGTTGACAATGATGTAATCAAAGAGATTTGGCCCCACATGCCGGTAAATGGCCTCAAGATGCTCTGAGGCAGTAAAAGAGCGGGTTTCCTGCATCTGAGTCATGATATTGCAGACAAACATTTTTACAGCCTTGCTGGCGGCGATGGCTTCAACCACGCCTCCCACCAGCAAGTTGGGGAGCAGGCTGGTGTAGAGGCTGCCTGGACCGACAACGATTGCGTCGGCTGCAGCGATGGCTTCCAAGACCTCCGGCAGCGCCTTGCAGTCCCCGGGCACCAATTCCAGGCGGCGGATGGCGCCCAGGGTCCCGCCAATATTGCTTTCGCCCCAGATTTCCCGGCCGTCATCACAAATGGCCTTTAGTTTTATATTTTCCTCGGTGACCGGCAGCACTTTGCCCCGAATGGCCAAAACCTTGCCTGAGGCCTTGATGGCGTCGGTAAACCCCAGGATCTGGGACATGGCCGCCAAAAACAAGTTGCCGAAACTGTGGCCGCCAAGGCCCTCGCCCCTTTTAAACCGGTATTGAAAGAGGGTTTCCAGCAGGGGCTCGGTATCTGCCAGGGCAACCAGGCAGTTGCGAATGTCCCCTGGCGGGGGCATTCCCAGTTCTCCCCGCAGCTTCCCGGAGCTGCCGCCGTCATCGGCCACAGTGACCACGGCAGTTATATTGCTGGTGTATTCTTTCAGCCCCCTGAGCAAAGTGGAGAGGCCTGTCCCGCCGCCAATGACTACCACCTTGGGCCCCCGTTTTAAATAGCGGGACTGGTAAAGGGCGTCCACAGCTTTCTCCCCCGGAGCCAAATCCCGAAGCAGTGAGCCCAGGAATCTGTAACCGGAATATAAGATAATCGCCAGTCCTGCCGCCAGAAGCAGCAGCAGTCCCCAGGGTCCGGCGCCAAATATCGCCACAGTCTTTTGATAAATTGCCTCCGCCAGCCCTTTAAAGCCAGGGAGGCCCAGGATCAGGGCCAGGACTGCGGCGATAACCACAACTAAACCGAAAAACATCAGCATAAGCCAACGCTTTACGCCCAAGCCGGGGTAGAGCAATTTCAGCAGCCAGCGCATATGCTCAACCCCCTAGGCCTTATCTATATCACGATGCATAGTGGAAACATTTTGGCCTAAATCTGTAAAAAATGTGGCCAAAATGTTGGCAATGGTCACAGAGCGGTGCTTGCCCCCAGTGCAGCCCACGGCAATGATGAGCTGGGTCTTCCCTTCCGCTATGTAGCAGGGAACAAGAAAGGCCAGGAGATCTTTTACTTTCTTTAAAAATTGATGGGTTAGAGTCCAGCCCATTACATAATCCTTTACTGCCGGCTCCAGGCCGGTAAGATCCCGCAGGGCCTCCTGGTAATGGGGATTGGGCAAGAAACGGATGTCAAAAACCAGGTCTGCGTCCATGGGCAGGCCATATTTGAAGCCAAAGGAAATCAGGCTGATGTTCAGGAGCTTGCCCTGAGTTCCGTCCAGAGCAAAGAGGGCAAACAGCTTTTGCCGCAGTTGGGCCGCGGTGATGGCAGTTGTGTCCAGGATTACATCTGACCGGGCCCGCATGGGGCTCATCCTTTCCCGTTCTAAATCTATTCCCCTTTCCACGCTGCCGTCGGGAGTGAGGGGATGATTGCGCCGGCTTTCCTTAAAGCGGGCCACCAAGGTCCGGTCGTCAGCCTCGAGAAAGAGAATCTGCACAGGATGGGAAAGGGCCGTCAAAAACTCCAGCTGGTCGAAAAACTTGCCCCCCCGGATGTCCATTACAGCGGCTACTTTATCTACATTGGCAGACTGCTCGCAGAGTTCGATGAATGTAGGCAGCAGCTGGGATGGGAGGTTGTCCACACAATAATAGCCCATGTCTTCGAAGGCGTGCATGGCAATAGTCTTCCCCGCCCCTGAAAGGCCGGTAATGATTACAATATTCATATTGGCCCCCCTCTCATATACTGGTAATGTTCTTGTTTCATCTGGCTTTTTCCTGCCAGGCCACATTGATAATTCTTTCCCGGTCAATCCCCAGGCTGTCCACAAATCTGCAGCCGGCCTCAAAGCGCCCTATCTCCCGGGGGTGGTGAGCATCGCTGCTGAGGACGAATTCCACGTCACTGGCCTTGGCCGCTCGGGAGATATCCCCGGCGATTGCCTCCAGGTGCCGGCAGTTGATTTCCAGGCGGGTGCCCCTCTTTGCGCAAACCCCAGCCAATTCACCGGTATCAATGGGCAGTCCGTAACCGGGATGGACAACGATGTCCACCCGCTGTTTTTGCACGCAACTGACCAGAGCCCGGGTAAAGGCATCATAAAGCCGGTGGCGGCAGCGCCTGCTGAGGAGGCTCAGCCAGCGCAGGCCGTAATAGGTCCAGCAGCCATCCAGGCCCACGGGAACCACCCGGGGATGGAGCCCCACCAGCAACATGTCCAAATTATCCGCCACCGCTGCGGGCAGGTCGATGTCGCCGGCAAGGGAGATAACATTGGCCTCAATATTAAAGAGCAGCCGGGTGGAACTGCTTTCGCTTGCGGCCAGGGTCTGCCTCAAGGCCGGCCAGCGCCGGCGGGGCACCCCCACAAAGAGCAGATTGGGGCCGTGTTCGGCAATCCCCAGCGCTTGCAGGCCAATTGCTTCAGCTGCCCGCAGATTGTCGGCCACGGAACCGCTGGCATGGCTCCAGCGGGTATGGGTGTGGTAATCAGCCAGGGGGCGCATGGCGACCTCCCTTTCCTATGGTTTTACTGGGACAGGCCCCGGCGGCCCCGGAGAACAAGAAATTTATCAATTGCCTCCAAGGATGTGTTGACAACCTGAGCAGGTTTCAGGCCTGCTTTTTCCGCCAGCTCAGCGGCGCCGGCCAATTCCCCCACCCTGCTGCAGAAATGGGAATCGCTGCCCAAAGAGACCTTGCCTCCCAGCTTGGCAACAAAGCCCGCCAGGGCCAGGCAATTATCTCTGCTCCCCCGGCGGATAATGCCTCCCAGGGAAACATTATTGATTTCCAGAAGCACGTTATGTTCGGCAGCGGCTTCCGCCACCTGCCGGAGATTGACGGCAAAGACCGGATTGCCCGGATGGACGATAATGTCCACCAGCCCGCTGGCCATGGTCCTAATCAGTGTCCGGGTATTTTCTTCTGCGCTGCCGGGCTCGATGCAATCTCGGTGAAAGCCGGCCAAGACGATGTCCAGGTGCTTGAGATAGCGGCCCCGCAGGTCAATATTGCCGTCGGTGTCGATGATGTTGACCTCAGCTCCCCTGAGAACCCTTACGCCTGCAATGACGGGAGGCAGAGCCCGCAGGTTGGAAAAATGAAAGGGATGAGGGCCCCCGGGCATGGCGGGGCCATGATCGGTGATGGCTATCAGCTCCAGCCCCTTGGCCTTTGCCGCTTCAGCGTTTTCCAATACTGTGCTGTAGGCATGGCCGCTGGCAATAGTGTGAACATGAAAATCTGCAACAAGTTTCATCTTGATTGCCTCTCTTCAGCATTTGATACTAATATGCTATCCGTCCATTACCCTATCGTCAAGGCTACAGCCTATTCCTGGACTTAAAGAGCCGCTGCCACCATTCCTGGATAAGTTTCAGCTGCGGGGGAGCGCCGGCGCCAAATTTTATAGCCCGCAGCTGGCCAAGAAGATAGCGGGGATGGAATTTTTGCCAGGGAATGGCGCTGATGACATCTCTAAACTCCACTCGGAAAAAGTGGCTGAGGGTTTCTTTGACCCCCTGCCAGCTGCCCGTGCTGAGAAACAGGTAGAAGGCGCCCCCTAACCCCAGCATGCCCGCCAGGGTCAGCAGGCCCTTCCAGACCCCTCCCCTGCTACCTGGAGGGGGGTCGGCAGTGGGCTGCAGCTGGGGATCCTTTTTAATTTCTTCATCGGTCTTGCTCTCCCTGGGCAATGAACCATAGAGAGTGACATAGATTACATCGGCGAAAGCCCGGCTGCCAATTTCCGCCTGCTGTCTGCTGTTTGTGTGGGCGCCTACTTCCAGGAGCAAGGCCCGGGGATGCAGGTCCTGGTTGTAGTCTCCTTTGGCGTAAAAGATGCCCTTGACCAGGCTGGGATACATAGAATCGGCTACCTCCTTCAGCTGCCAGGCAAATTCTTCATTGACTTGGTACACGGGATTCTGAGTGCCCACTACAATCATCACCTGAGTCAGGCGCATATCGTCAATTTCCTGATAATACTCATCCTGGGGGGCTGCGTCCCGGTGCAGGTCAAAGATTGCATCTAATTCTCCGCTCTCAACCAAGTCAATGGCGGCTGTCCGGGAGCGGCGATAGGATCCGGAGTAGGGAAAAAAGGTTTCCTGACAGTGAATAACCTTAACATCACTATGTTTTTCAACGCGCTTGCTCAGTTCGGCGCCTACTTTATAGACGCCGCCCTGGACCTGATCTGTGGAATCCACTCCCTCGGAAGGCTGATAGGATTCGCCGCTGTGTGTGTGGTAGACGGCAATCTGCTTATTATTTGCCCCCGGCAGCCCCTGGGCCTGGACAGCTGCCCAGGCGCCTTGGTCTTCCACCTGCCGGGCCCAGGCCTGCAAGCGGGCTTCATCAACCTTATACACCTGGTACAGGCAATTGTCGGAATCGAGAAAGCGGTCGCCTACATGGATGCGGATCCCCGTTCGCAGCAACACCTTGTTTTCACTGCTATACAGTGTAAACCAGCGTCCATCTCCTAATTCGGTGTTTTCTGCCAGGGCCGGCGCCGCCAGCAGGGCAAGGATGAGAATTGTCAGCATGAAAATACGCACGATTACGCCCTCCTTCTGCTGTTAATTTGCATCAGCGGCAAGAAAAATAAACAAAAAAAGGCCAAACTGGCCTTAAATTCTTAGCTGTTATAGTAACAGGCTCCCAGCACCCCGGGTCCCCCATGGGCGCCGATGCCCACACCTACCCGATAGGGAATCACCAGAGCCCGGGGCAGCTTTGTCAAGAGCTGGGACATAAATTCTTTCATTTCCTCAAGGGCACAGGCTTGACCCAAAGCGACGACAAAGCCCTTGCCATCAAAACTGGCGCAGGCATCAGTCACAGCCTTGAGCAATTGATCCAGAGAGCGCCGGCGGCTGCGGGTCCGCCCAGCATGGCTGATCACTCCGTCTTGAATAGCAAGCATGGGCTTGATACTTAGCAATGCTCCCACTCTTGCTTCCAAGCGGCTGATGCGTCCGCCTCTTAGCACATAGTCCAGGGTATCCAAAACCAGGCGGATGCTGACTCGCTCCCTCACTTTGCAGGCTGCCGCCTTCGCCTCCTGGATACTGCCTCCTTTGGCCAAGGTTTCGGCGGCGGCTATTGCCTGGAGGCCGCCTCCCATACTGACCGAACGAGTATCAAACACCTGAATGTCCTTGCCTGCCATTTTGGCTCCGGCCTGGGCGGAAGCATAGGTGCCGCTTAGAGCCGAAGCCGTATGCCAGGACAGGATTGCCTGGGCTTTTTTAGCCATCCGGCGGTAACTTTCAGCAAACTCTCCCGGAGACGGCTGGGAAGTGGTGGGGAAATCTTTGCTCTCCCTGCCCTGGGCAAACATCTCTTCTACATCTAAATCTACTTTATCTCTATACTGCCTTCCCTGCCAGTGGACATGGACAGGAATTTCAACAATCTGGTATTGGTCAAGCAGGTCCCTGGGAATATCCAAACCGGAATCAACTGCAATTGCTATCTCTTTCATTTCATCCTCCCTGTCTGGGAAAAAATGCCTTGAATAATCTATTCAGATTATAGCAGTTAAAAGATAGTAAAAGCAAAAACCGGGGATTCCCCGGTCTTTAGATATGCTTATTCAGTTTGGACAGCAAATCCCTTTTTGGCATAAA
>DIPE01000066.1:24935-40686 GCA_002427015.1 Firmicutes bacterium UBA5496
TGGTCGAATTGACCAGTGGTTATCTTTTTTATCATTAGCCTCATCCTCTCAGAAATTTTCTTGAATATATTCTGCTGCGCTCAGGGCGGCAATAGCGCCGTCACTGACCGCAGTCACTATTTGCCGCCAGGCCTTTTGGCGGACATCGCCAACGGCGTAGACACCGGGAATGTTTGTCTCCATGTTTTCATCGGTAATAATATACCCGTCCTTAGTGGTGAGAATGCCTGAACCCTCAAGGGGGCCTTCAGGCTGACGGCCTACGAAGATAAAGACCCCTTGCAGATCCAAACGGCTTGTAGACTCATCCTTGGTGTCCACAAGGGAGACTCCTGTTACCTTGAGTTCACCGTGAATTTCCGAGACCACCTTGTTCCAGAGGGGTGTAATTTTGGGATGAGCCAACAGGCGCTTTTGCAGAATCTGTTCCGCCCGCAGACTGTCCCGGCGGTGGATGAGCCAGACATGTTCGGCAAACTTAGTCAGGAACAGGGCCTCTTTGACAGCGGTGTCCCCGCCGCCGACTACAGCGACCTTTTTCCCCCGGAAAAAGGCGCCGTCACAGGTAGCGCAGTAAGATACTCCCCTGCCCATATACTTTTGCTCTCCGGGCGCCCCCAGCATTTTGGGCGTGACCCCTGTAGCCAAAATAACCGTCTTGGCCTTGAGGGTTTCCTGCTGGGTGACAACTTCTTTTATCTTCCCTGCCAATTTCAATGTTTCCACCGGGGAATTGAGCATTGCCACATTAAAACGACTGGTCTGAGCGGCCATATTTGCAGCCAGCTGGGCGCCGGAAATCGGCTCTACAAAGCCGGGGTAATTTTCAATTTCATGGGTCAGGATTACCTGACCGCCGGCGCCCCTGCCTTCGACAATTGCTGTGTCCAGCATGGCGCGGCCGGCATAAAGGCCGGCGGCAAGACCGGCAGGACCGCCGCCAATAATCAGCACATCAAGAACATTATCCATTAATCATACCCCCTATACCCCTCTGGGGTATATTGTAGCAACAAAATATTCCCTTGTCAACATATATTTTGCCCAAGAAAAAACAGCACCTGGACCTAAGTTTACAGGAAAAGCTTGGATTTGCCCAGAGGTTTATGCCTGCAGGCTGGAGCTTTGTTTTTCAGGCCGGAACCACAGCCAGAAGAGAAAAGTGGTGACGCCATAGAGGCCACAGGTAAAGTAATAGGGCACCCCGTAGGAATACCGGGACATTATCCAGCCGCTGGCTAAAACGCTGATTGCCCGGGTCACGGTGTTCATGCTGCTCAAAAGGCTGCTCATGGCCACCCGTTTCTCCCCTGCCATGCCCATGGTTAAACTGGATTCCACGGGATTGGTCATATTCATCAGGGTGGTGCGGAAGAAATAGGCGGCCCCCATGCCATATATATTAGTAATGTTGGCGATAATGATCAGGAAGGGAATGGAGGCCAGCCGCAGCACAACCACTGTGGCTACCTGGCCCAGGCGGCTGACAACCAAGGGCACCAGCAGCCCTCCCAAGGCGGTGGCGACCTGCCCCACAGACATGATTACGCCGATTTGGCCGGAACTGGCTCCCAGCTTATTGCTCATAAAGATGTTAAAGAGGGGGACAATGAAGCCGGCGCCAAAGCCAATAAGCGAATGGCTGACCAATAGTCTGACCAAGTTTTTGTTATGCAAAATAGCTCTTAACTCCAAGAGTCCACGGCCGCTAGGGGCTGGGGGCTTGCCTTTTTGAGGAGCGATAAAGGCCAGGGGGAAAACGGATGCCAGGGCAAGAAGGCCATATACTCCCAATGTGCCTGCCAAACCCGCCTGGCTGCTGCGCCACAGCTCCGGCAGGTAGCCGCTGAGGGCAGTGCCTGCCATATTGGCAAACATCATCAGGGAGAAATTCAGGCTAAAAATATTTTGCCGGGTGCGGGGGGAACTGTTTTCTACCAGGAAGATGGGCACGCTGACAGCCTTTATCGCCATGGCCGAACCAATCAGCACTGCTCCCGCCAGCAGCAGCCAGGGGCTTGCCGTCATGGAGACAGTCAAAAGTCCCAGTCCGAGAGCGGCGCTGGCTGCAGTCATGGTCCGGCTCACTCCCCAGCGGGAGCAGAGGAAGCCGGCAGGAATGCAAACGATACCAGTGACAAAGAGTTTGACGGACATGACAGTGCCGGCGAAGTCCTCACTAAAGCCCAGTGCGAGTATATACAGGTTAAGGAGAACGCCGATGGCGCCCATGGCGGCCTGAACCAAAAAGGAAGCCAAAAAAAACAGGAGGATGGACCTGTTCTCCAAACCGTAGTGCTTTTTAATCCCTTGCGCAAGAATGTTCATGGCCAATATTTCACTCCCAGGATACTTAGCTTTCCGTAATATTATACCCTTTACCCCTGGGAAGGACAATGCCCAGCCCCAGCTTGGCGGGCAGCAAAAAGCTCCGGGGGACCGGAGCTACTTTTTTTTGAACAGCCAGATCAGGGCTGCCACCCCAGCCGCCACCAGGACTACGGCCCCAATGGCCAGCTTGCGGGCAAAGGAGCTGCCTGCGCTTCTGCCAACAGGTTCCAGCCTTGCCAGCTTGCCGGGCTCCCAGTCTAGCTGTTTTTTTTGGGCGTTGGCATCGGCAGCGAGAATATCGTAAACATTGGGGCTGAACTCCGTCTCGGAACCGCCCCCGCCGGTCCAGGGCCCTTCTTCAGCGGCAATTTTGCGATAGTGATCCAATCCATAGGCATCCTGCAGGCCAATGAGAACATAGTACCTCCAGCTTGAAGTTGCAGGTTCTAAAATGCTGTGGCCAATCTCAGCTACAATAGTGTTCCCTTGGACAAAGACAGCAAAGTCCTCTGTCTCCCCTTGCCAAATTCCTGCCTGCGGGTCCTCAGGATCATCCTCCCAATGCAACAAATATGCTCCCTGCCAATCCCTGATGCGCAGATTAATTTGCCATGGCTCTTTGAATTGAACCTGAGCCCCGGGACGGAAAGTGGCCTGGCTGCCCTTGCCGCCGCTGGCGATGTACAAGTCAATGCGATGAAAGTTATAACCTGCCCCGCCCCAGGGCTGAGCAAGATTCGGAGGCTGAGCGAACTGAAATTCAAAGCGGGTGGTTTTGTCTTTGTTGACTACCCGAAACTCCACCAGGTCCAGCATGTCTGGCAGTTCCTGAGGAAAAGACTGGTCCCCGGGATAGGTGTACTTGCCGGGACCAAAGGAGTCACCCTGAGGGTCACTCTCAGATAAAACCTCCCCTGCTTCTTCAGGCTGGGCAAAAGCCACCCCCCCCAGCAGCATCAAGACAAGCAGCGCCAAAACAATCCTTTTTGACAATTCCATTCCCCCTGGCCGTTTTGTACAAGATATATGAGCATATTCCCTAGGTAATACTAAAAACTTCAACAAGAGAACCCTTATTCCTGCAGAAAATATAAAATTTACCCCGGACAGCGGCCTATTACTGCCCGGGGTCAGCACAGGGGGCTAATGAAAAATCATTAACCGCTACTATTGTTTCCCCTGGACAAACCATTATTCACGCTGAAAAGTTAAAAATTTAATTTAGTCCACTTGCAGTCCCTGGTCCCTGCTTATCAGAGAGAAGCTATACCTCTCAAGAAAATTCCCCCGGTACTCAAATCTGCCCTGGACAAACACATTCTGCAAAAGAAGGGGCAGAAACAAGGGGATGTTGTGCACAATCTCCCCTCCCCCTGTCAATATCTTCCCGATGCTCAGCCAGGCAAATTCCCCCTCCCCACTGGGCGCCACCGGCACCCGGGGGTGAAAACCGGTAAACAGGCAGAGCTGCCACCTCTCTGGCTTACTGGCGTCAATACAATCCAGGCTGCCCATGTCCCTTAGATTTGCAGGGATCAGGCCTGTCTCTTCCCGAACCTCCCGGAAGCAGCATTGGGCGGGAGTTTCTCCGGCCAGCAGCTTGCCGCCGGGGGCATTCCACTGGTTCCGGTGAGGTTCCCGGGTGCGCTTGAGCATTAAACAGCTGCCTGTGTCATCGAAAATAAAACAGAGGGTGGCAATAATTAACCCGCAGTGTTTTTCAGATTGCACAACACCAGCTCCCTTCGGCTTAGGGTAGTATTTCGCCGGGATTTCCCTTTATACCTTTAAAACAAAGAGCCGGGGATAACCCCGGCGCTGTTTAGTTCTGCATTTGTTTAGTTAATGCCCACAGTACCAACTGAGTTCTGCTATCCACCCTTACCTTCCTTAACATATTGCTGATGTGGTTTCTGACGGTCTTGGGGCTGATAAACAAAGCTCTGGCGATGTAATCATCCCGCAGCCCCTGAAGCAGCATGCCAAGGACTTCCTTTTCCTTTTCGGTAAAGCTGATATTACTGAAATCAATCTGCAAAATGGAGTACAGCCCCATTATGAGCTGGCACGCCAGTTCGGCATATTTTTCACATTGCCCCCACATGCGCACTTGGAAACCGTCGCCGCCTGTTTTCAGCAGCATACACATAGGTTCTCTGCTGATGCTTTCGGGAAGGGAGTAGGGCAGGTTGATAAAAATCAACGCGAATTTCCGGGGGGGCAGCCCGGCCAGTTGAGCGGCAGCTGCCATCGGTCCATAGATTATAATGGCATCCACGTCCCTGCTCTGCCACAATTGCTGTAACCGCGAATTGCTCAACCTGTTTTCAAAATACGCTTCTACGCAATAGCCGCGCTCCAGGGTGGGAATCAGCTGGGGGTGGGCATCCAGTACAGAATGGGGCGCTGCCAGAACTATTTTGCCCACTTACTTCACCCCGTTGCATGCGAACTTGCGGCGCCGGGCTGGCGCCGCAGTCTTTCTATTAGTCGTTGTCCAGGTCGGTAAGCTGCGGCGGGAAGAAAGGCGGGAAAGGCCTCTCCAGGAACTGTTCACAGACATCCCCTAATTCTTCACACTCAGGGGGAACCGGACAGAAGCCAAATGCAGGTACAAGCAGCTGAACCTTAAGGGCTGTCTTGACAACGATAAAGGCGCCGATGGTGGCGACGACAACAGGACAGGAAACTTCTGAGAGGTTGTTTTCTTCAACAATTGAGCATGTCAGGGACTCAAAGATTGATTCCACCAGGACCTGCATATGGATTGGATCGGGAGCATAGAGAATGACTTCCTTCAAGAAGCAAACTTCTTCACAGTTGACGGTATAGTTCGAAGAATCTTCGGCATCCCGGATTGTAATTTGCAGCACGGCGCAGACGCGAACTCTGACAATGCCCAAGGGCCCCTCATCAATGGGCTCAATGGTCCAATCGTAGAAGGTTTCGCTGCAAGGCTTAATGCTGCACTCAACTGTAAAGTCCTCGGCGCCCGAGGGGAAATTGAGATCTTCGAAGAAGAATTCCTCGCATTCCTTCTGGGAGCAGGCGTCATAAATCTTTTTTACCCAGATGCAGGCGATTTCAGTTGGTTCCTGGCAACTGAGTCTGCCGGGCCAGATTTTAGTCTTATCCATAAACATTACCCTCCTTTCACAATAAGTTATGAGAGGGCAGGCCTATTGGTGATAGGCATTTGCCGCTGCTGGACTAAAACTGCAATCCCTGTTTAATTTAGCAGGAAATATATGCCCTCAGACCTTAATTGGCTATATCAGGACGTCAGAAGCCATCTTTTTATGGCAGTCTGCTGACATGGGTTGTCTGCCCGAAATTACAAGCTTGTCCTTCTTTTTTATATTATGTAAAGTAAAGAGTATAAAATCCCGGAGGTGTACTTATGCAAGCGAAACTAAGCAAACTCATCTGTGCCGCCAGCTTGGCTCTTGTCCTGATTCTGGCGGCTGCCCCCGGCGCCCAGGCAATCTCGTATTATGCCTATCTGCAGCAATACATCGGCGGACAGCAGCCCGCTACGCCGGAGCCTGAACAACCTATTCCTCCCGTTTCACAGCCGGACACTAATTATTGGAGTTCCCGGGCAGCCAGCAGAAAAGCGCTGCTGGAAAAGGCAAACCTAACTGCCCAGCCCGAGCCTGTCCCGGCTCCGCAACCGAATCCCCAGCCGACACCGGTTCCTCAGCCGGAGCCAACCCCGGTTCCTGAGCCTACCGGCCTTACTGCCCGGGAACAACAAATGCTGAACCTGATCAATAAGGACCGGATCGCTTACGGACTTAAGCCCCTGGAGGTTGACATGCGCCTTACTCGCCTTGCCCGCCTCAAGAGCCAGGATATCGTGGACAATAATTACTTCGCCCATGAATCCCCCACCTACGGCACTGCCTTTGATATGTTCCGGGCAAACAATATCAGTTTCCTCAGAGGCGGCGAAAACCTGTCCAAAGCAGGCAATGTCCTGGTTTCTCACATGCGCCTGATGAACAGCACCAATCACCGGGCCAACCTCCTCACTCCCCAGTATACTCATATAGGCATTGGCATTGTCGACTATAACTCTTCCGGCATTGTGGTCACAGAAATGTTCATCCAAAAGCCATAGATTTGCATGAGGCCGCTTAAACAGCGGCCTTTTTCACTGTACCAGGGCATTTGCATAGTATATACAAAAGATGTTTCCAGAGGTGAGAAAATTGGAACTCCATATTTTTCGCGGTACCTCCCTGCTGGCGGAACAGGGCTTTTATCAGGATGGGAGGGCTTACATTCCCGGGGATGCCCTGGATTCTTTCGCGGGAATCTGGGAAAAGAACACTGTTTTTCTCAACAGCCCCCTAGCTGGGAAAAGCATTTGCCTTGCGCTGCTCAGTTCCCACACCGGGACTGACAGTCTTCCCCCTGCTTTGGAGCGCTTTCTCAGCCTATGCGCGGCGGCAGGCGCTCACCTGACTTACTACGATGGCGGCGGCTTTCCCGCCGGGGATCTGGTGCTGGCCATCGAGCCCGGAGGCAGCCAGACAGGGGTGAAGTACCTGGGCGCGGCTTGCAGCAGCCGCCCCCTGGCCAGAAAGATCGCCGCCAATTTCAAACAAGGCCTTAAATTGGCCTACCTGCCTGATCCCGTTGCCTTTGATAAACCCCATTACAATCTCAAGCTTAAACTCTGGACCCGCTTGTTTACGCCGGCAGTGGCGGTGCAGTGGCCGGAGGGTCTGGACCTTGGGCCCTGGCTCTTTATCAGCCTCATGGAACATGCCGGCGGCGGCGCCATGGATGGAAGGGCATTTTCCCAGGCCCAGGAGGAAATAATATCTCCTCCTCAGGAAGCCCCAGCAGTAATCCCAGCCGAAGCCGCTGCCGAAGCTGCCGGCCCAGCCCCAGAGGCGCCTGAGGCTGCCCCGAACCTTCCCCGGCAGCAGTCCCCCCCGGCCCCCCTTGATGACAGCAGCGGCCCCGAAACAATCCGGATGCAGCCCCGACGCTCGGCTTCCATGTCCCGGGCTGTATATCCGGACCTCTTTCCCAGTTTCGAGCGAAAAAAGCTAAAAAAAGAGCCCTTCACCTGAGCTAAATGCTGATGGACCCGGTTGGGTCCGCACAAAAAAAGCTGCCGGCTATTGGCCGACAGCCTGCCCCACCTAAGGGCAAATATATGAAGGGCTGTGTTGTTAAACCAGTTCAAAAACCACGTTTTCGCTGTCATCCTGATAGATGACGCCTTTTTCCGCCTTGTAAATCCTCTCCATCAGTTCCTCAACGTCTAATTGCCTGTTGTTGATTGTAAAATGCAGACTGTTGGGAAACAAACTATATGCGAATCTGATCACGCCCAGGGGAATATGAAAAGAAGTCTTATTGCCTTTGCTGGACAGGGAAGTGATGCGCAGGTGCCGGGCAGGCCCCTTGTCGGCGTGGAGACCGACAAAGTTCTCGACAATTTTTGGGGTGCCGCCCTCCTCAATTGCATCCAGCAATTCCAAGCCCTGTTCAGGGTTTACTTTGCCGTCGCGGACAAGCTCGAGAATCTTTAATTTTTCTTCCATTGCTCAGTCCTCCAGTCCGGTATCCTCAAGCTGTTCAGTCCCCCAGGAACCATCCTGGTCTTCCCCATTCAGAGCTGCCAATAATTTGTCAGCCTCATCAATGGAGATGGTGCCCTGCTCCAGCATGCGCAAGATCTTTAAAGATTCTTCATCCTGGACCTGCCAATGGGCAGCGGTGACGGCTGCGGCAGCTACCCGGCGGGCGCTGATCCCTCCGGAGGAGCTGGCGGCAATAATATTGCCCTCTCCCCGGCCGAGGCGGCCCTTAATGCGCTTTTCCCCCTGTTCTACAGAATCCAGGCCCAAGTCACCTACATCCAGTTGCCGGCCCCGGAAATCAAAGCGGGCGGAAATATTCTCAGGCGCCCGGAGGTCAATTTCCCCGGATCTGGTCACCAGCTCCCAGCGGCCGGGAACGGGCCCCGGCAGGGTTGCAGTGATTGAACCGCTGCCGCAGTCGGCATAGACATTGCGGCCGAAGACAAACTGGAGTTCTACATCGCCCTTTCCGGTGTCAATATGCACCGGCCCGCGGAACTGGCTCACCTGCACCTGGCCGCTGCCGGTGTCGGCAGAAACAGACCCGGAGCTGTCCTGAACTTTCACGGAACCGGAGCCGGTATCACAGACAAAATTTCCCTCGCTGGACAAGATTTCCACATTGCCGCTGGAAGTGTCAATACCGGCTTTGCCCCGGCATTGGCAGAGGCGGACGTTGCCGCCGGAGCAATCTATTTCCAGGTCGCCTTGCCAATTTTCAACGAAAACTGAGCCGTTTGTAAAGTCAATCTTTCCCTGGCCCCGGATGCCGGCCATATCGATTTCTAAATTGGTGCCGTCGATGCTGACGTCGCTGTTCCTAGGCAGATAGATCTTGCAGCTGCAGCGGCGAGAGCTGTCCAGGATAATTTTACTACCCCTTTGCTTGATTTCTGCGCCGGAGCAATCCTCCACCCGGACACTGTCCCCGTCCCAGCCTCGGATAAAAATGGTGCCTTCAGTGACATCCGCTGTCAGCCGGGGACGGCCCTGGCAAACAAAAACATGTTCTCCAGTCAATTATCCCGCCTCCTAATCCCGGTGGATCTTATACCGGTAATCCCTTCCCAGCAGGGCTGAAATAATTAGGCTAACACCCACCAGGCCTATGAATATCCAGAACGCCAGCCAGAAGGAGATGTGGTAGTATTTAGCGGCAGCGATTATCCCGCCCAAGGCCACCAAAACCAGGCCGCTGAACAGTTTTTCATGGTCAATGCGCCGCACTCTGATGCCGTATTTCTTAATCAGGCCGGTGCGGATTAAGGCCATTTGCCGAAAATGATGCAGCAAGATAGCAAGAACAATAATGCCGGCTGCTGTAAAGCCAACAGCAGGGATTGTCAGCACTTCCAAAATTCTCTCCATTATCATATCCTCCTCACTCCAGTTCTTGAATGCCGATACTGCCATTTACTGAACGCAAGTACAGGCTGATTTTATTCTGGGCATAATCCCAGTTAGCAGTTGTCCCCTCGATTTTGCGGCCGGCGCCAAACCGCTGCACGCTGAATTTGTCTGTAAGGACGCTATGTTCCAAGCGCACAGTTCCTGAGGTTGCCCGGGCATCCACAGAAAAACCAATATCCCCCCGGGCTGGGAGTTGCACTTTAATGCGCCCGTTTACTGTTTTAAGACTGACTTTGCTGTCTGCCGCCATATTGAACAGGCTGATGCTGCCATTGGTGGTCCTGGCTTCCACCTGCTCCAGGCCGCCTTCCAAGCTGATGCTGCCGTTGACGGTGCCGGCAGCGACCTCAGCGCCGTTAACCTTGGCGGCCCGCACAGCTCCGTTGACGGTGCTGAGACTAATCCCATTGACATCAATGCCGCTGATATCAATGGCCCCGTTTTTGCTGATCACCCGGCCAGAATACACATGGCCGGCAGGCAGGCGCAGACGCAAAGAAATGTTGACCCGATTTCCCAGGTTCCTGCATTCGGTATCCCCAGCCTTTAAGCTTTGGCCATCGTATTCCGCGAACTTATAGCCGGTGACTATTTCTTCTGCTTGCTCCCGGGTGCCTGCATTTACCCGCTTGATTACATCCAGGTGAAAGCTTCCGTCGTCGGAAGGTTCTAGCCGCAGGCTGCCATTGCGCACATCCAAGTCCAGCTCCACCTGGCGGCTGCTGAAACTGCCAGTGTGACTTTCTTCCAAAACAATCCTGCTGACATCGCCAAAGCTGAAGTTGAGATTAGACAAGCCAGAGCGCAGGGTTTCAACGAAATTCTCCACAATAGACCTAGGCTGCTGGCGTTTCTCCTGGCCGGCTTCGGCTTTTGGGGGGTGTTGGCCTCCCACGTTTTCCAAAAGCTTTTGCGCTTCTTCCACGCTTATCTTGCCCTCGCTGAGCATATCGAGAATTAACTTTTGTTCTTCAGACAACGCATATTCCCCCTTTCAGTTACAGTTCCCTGAGCAGGTCGATTGCCTCTTCCGAACTGATTTTGCCTTCATTGAGATCTTCCAGAATCTGTTTGCGCTTTTCCCGGGCTTCGGGATCGTCCTTGGGCACCGGCTGGGCCTGATAGCCCAGGGATTCAATTAAGGTTTCCAGACGATTGCGCACAGTGGGATAGGAGATGCCCAATTCCTTCTCCACCTCTTTGATGTTGCCCCGGCACTTGATGAACACCTCGGCAAAGGCCTTTTGCTCGGGAGGCAGCTGACAGAACTTGCACACGGCAAAGCGTCCGTCGATTCCGGTGTCGCAGTGGGGACAATGGAGCCGTGTTACATCCAGGCCTGAGTTGCAGATAGGACAGCGCCCCAGCATTTGATTGCGCATATTTTGACTCCTTTCCAGACTAACTGATTATATAATTTATCCGCCATTTCAAGATCTTGCCTTTATTATACCCACCTCTGAGAAGGAATGCAACCCATAAATTAATTTTTTTCATTTCAGTCTTAAAAAACTTAAGGACGACTGTTGTCGTCCTATTTTTTCTTCCTGAACCATTTGTGCACTTCTTCTGCTGCCGGCCAGGTCATTCCCGGCACTGCGGCGATTTCAGCCACATCTTTGTCCCGGAGATTCTGGATGCTGCCAAAGGCCCTGAGCAGGGCAGTGCGGCGGGCGGGGCCCACACCGGGGATACCCTCCAGTTCCGAAACAAGAGTCTCCTTGGCCCGCAGGCGCCGGTGATAGCTGATGGCAAAGCGATGAGCCTCATCCCGAATTTGCTGAAGCAATTTCAGTGCCGGGTCCTCCCGCTCAAGAATCAGGGGAGCGCTTTTGCCGGGAACAAACACTTCCTCTTCCCGCTTAGCCAAGCTGACAATGCTGATTTCTGCATAGCCAATCGCCTGAAGCTCTTCCAGAGCGGCAGACAGCTGCCCTTTGCCCCCGTCCACCACCACCAGTCCCGGCAGGCGGTTAAAGCCCTCCCTGCCCTCCCTGGCCGCCTCAAAGCGGCGGCGAATGACCTGAGCCATGGAAGCAAAGTCATCGGGCCCGGTGATGTCCCGGATTTTAAAACGGCGGTATTCTTGCCTGGCGGGACGGCCATGTTCAAAGACCACCATTGAAGCCACCGTCTGGCTGCCCTGAAAATGGGAAATGTCATAGCATTCCATGCGGAAGGGCAAGCGCTCTAAGCCAAGAGCTTGAGCAAGCTGCTCCAGCACAGCCTTCCCCTGCTCCCGGTTTTCCTGCTGCTCCCGCAGGTCTGCCTCCATATGAGAGGCCAGGTTCGCCTTGGCCATATCCAGCAGCATCCGCTTTTCCCCCCGCAAAGGCACCCTAAGGGAAACCGGCCCCTGGCGAAGGGAACTAAGCCACTCTTCAAGAGCGCTTGCGTCTTCCGGCAGCTGCGAAACCAGGATCTCCCGGGGGAGCAAAGAAGCCTCGGCATAGTAATCCCGAATAAAAGCGCTGACGGCTTCACCGATGTCGGCCAATTCCGGCTGTTCAAAACCCCGGTATTCATTGCCCAGGACCTTGCCGCCCCTGACTTTCAGGAGCTGGGCTGCTGCCAGCTCCGCCCCGGCAGCCACCGCCAGCACATCCAAGTTCCAACGCTGGTTGGTGACAATCCGCTGGGGAGTGGTGAGTTTGGCCAGGGCAGACAACTGGTCCCGGAGTTCTGCGGCCTTCTCAAAGTTTAAGTTGTCGGCGGCCTCAGCCATCTCCGCATGGAGCTTGGCCTCCAGCTCCTGATGCCTGCCTTCCAAGAATAAGATGGCCTGGTCCACCAGGGACCGGTATGCCTGAGGGCTGACCCCGCCCTGGCAGGGGGCGAGGCAGCGGCGGATATGAAAGTTGAGGCAGGGCCGGCTCTTGCCGCGAAAATCGCTGCAGGTGCGCAGGGGAAAGAGTTTCTTAGCCAGCTTCAAGGTGTCGTTGACCACCCCGGCGTTGGGATAGGGACCAAAATACCTGGCCTTATCCCGGCCCAGCTTGCGGGCCACTTCCAGGCGGGGAAAGTCAGAGGCCAAGTCGATTTTTATATAGGGATAGTCTTTGTCATCCTTGAGGAGCACATTATAGCGGGGCCGGTGTTTCTTGATGAGCTGGCCCTCTAAAAGCAGAGCTTCCACCTCGGTAGCGGTAAGGATATACTCCAGGTCCACTGCCAGCCGCTGGATGGCCTCCACCTTGGCCTGCTCGGCGGCGGCAGCCTCGCCAAAATAGGAGCGCACCCGGCTGCGCAGATTCTTGGCCTTGCCCACGTAGATGATCTCACCGGCAACGTCTTTGAAGATGTAAACCCCGCTCTCGCTGGGCAGCTGTTTCACCTTTTCAACTAATTCCATACCGTCACCCCTTTGAAGCAAGATCGTCCCCATGCATCCGCTTAAATTATAGCATAATCCCTGTTTTTGAGTTGGCCTTATACAAGCCACAAAGTTGCTAGGGTAATTGCGGTGAACGAACAAAACCCCCTCCTGGACAACATGCCAGAAGGGGGTGGGTATTTTCTTCAGTCATTCTCCATCATGTCTACAACAGGTCTGTCCTTTATGCTATAGTACGTCCCCGTTCTGCGCTTACGCCGTCGCCATTTCTCCGTCCTGCATCCGCAGCACTACATCGGCTTGCTCGGCGATGGCCAAGTCATGGGTGACGATGATGACGCAGCAGTTCTTTTCATGGGCCAAACTTTTCAGGATGTTGACGATATTCGCCCCGTTTTCAGTATCTAGGTTGCCGGTGGGCTCATCGGCAAGGATGACCTTGGGTTGGGCAGCCAGGGCCCGGGCAATAGCGATTCGCTGCTGCTCGCCGCCGCTGAGCATTGCAGGATAACGTTTGAATACTTCTTCTGTCAGCCCCACGCTTTCAATCATTTCCGCGGCCTTTGCCCTGGCCTCCTTTGCTTTGACCCCCTTTAATTCCAGGGGATACATGACGTTCTCCAGGGCGGTGAGCAGGGGAAACAGGTTGTAGGCCTGGTAGATGACTGCTACATCCTCCCGGCGGTACTTATCCCTGTCCATTTTGCCTGTGGGAGTGCCGTTATACACCACCTGTCCATCTGAAGGCAGGTCCAGTCCCGCCAGTAGCGAAAGGACGGTGGTCTTGCCGCTGCCGCTTTTGCCGACAATGGCGTAGACCTTGCCCTGTTGGAAAGAATAAGAGGCGTTCTTAACTGCTTGTACTGTCTGGTACCTGCTCTTATAGGTGTACGAAACATCTTTTAGACTCAGAATACTCATTTTCTCTACTCCTTTGCGGTTAATATTTGCATTACATTTACCCGGTTCATAGCCAGAATAGCGATGCTGGCTCCCACCAGGTAAAAGACAACATAGCCAATAACAGTCACAAACTGCTGGGCGGATATGTGCTGGGTAGTTGCCAGGGTAAGGAATATGCCCAGAGCGGCTCCCAAAAGACAAAGAACCCCTTGTTCTGAAAAAAATATTAGAAAGGTTAGGACCTTGCTGGTTCCCAGAGAACGCATGATCGCGAATTCCGGTTTGCGAATGCGGATCAGCAGGTATGAGACTACGAAGCCAATGCCGGCGCAAAGGAGGTAAATTACGGGGTAAAGGGCGGTAGTAAAATCGATATAACTTTGCACACTGGCAGTTGCATTCTTGAGCAGTCGATCGCTGATAATAAAACTCAGTTGTTTATAATCGCTTCCGGAACCTGCCTGTTGATTGATAAAGTTTAGGTTTTCGAGCAGTTCTCTAAACTGATTTAATTCCTGAGTATTTTGTAGAATAAAGCTGGCGCTGTCAGTAAGCACAGGCAGATCTAATTCCCGATAAAGAGCAGTCACCACATCCAACGGACAGTAAATCGCGGCGGGACGAAAGGGGGACTCGTATGTGCCCACAATCTTTAGAGAGACAGAACTATGGCGGACATTTCGCCAGTCAGAAACTGCGGTATATTGCAATTCGTCCCCTATTGCTAAACCATACAAGCCTAAAGAATCCTCGCTGACTAGGCAGACTTTCTCGGCAGATGCAAAAAGTGACTCGTCATAGCCGTCCATAATTTCCGGTGGTAAGGCAAAGGTGGTAATAGAGTTAGCTCCAATTAAGCGGGGAGAGTTGTAGATCTTATTACTGAGCTGGGTGCCCGCCAACTCCTGCCAGGGCCCTACCATTCCCCATATCTTCCGGGTATAGATACCTTCGCGGATAAAACCAGATTCTTCCAGCCCCTTGATCGTTTGCTCCTCAATATCCAGCCCCTGGGTATTCCCATCCAAACTAATGATATACCCGGTAACTTCAATGCTTGCATGTAATTCATCCAGGGTCTGCTCATGCTGACTTATAGCATTGCCATACATGTTCAGAAACAGGGCAATAACCAGGGATACCGCCAACACCACTAGGCTTCTTACCCCCCGGCGCAACAATGATCTGGGAACAGCTTTCAAGATGGACATAGAACTCACTCCTCTTTTTGAGTCAACACTTGTATGGGTTCAGCCCTTAGGACCTTGGCGGCAAAGAGTCCGCTAAATAGCAGAGTCGCTAACAATACTGTTCCCGTTGCGGCCAAGGGGGCCAGGGGCTTGTCCGGCGCTATTGCCTGGAAATCTGCTTCGGTATCTTCGCCATAGACTTCGCTGTAGGCGGCGCTCACGGCTTCTTTCTCGGTGTTGCGGGCAAAGACATCCGCCAGGACCCTGTCCGACAGAGAATATCCCGCGACTCCGCCGATACCGGCTCCCAGGAAGACGACAATGAGCACGGTGATGAGGAGGAAGCCCAGAGCCTTGCTGCGGCTTGTCCCCAGGGAATACATTATAGCGATGCTGCGCTGCTGCCTGCCCACAAAGAGCAGGGAGAAAAGCAGGACTATGCCCAGCCCCACAAGGGCGCAGACGCCGGTCAGAAGCAGGGCGGTTTTCTTCATGCTGGTCAGCGCCCCAACGACCTTGCTATAGCCCTGGTCATAGAAAGTGAAGCTGAGTCCAGGCAGTTCATGCTCCTCCATCTCCTTCAGAAAGGCCTCCACCTTGCCGTTAGTGAGACGGAAGGATACAAAGTTATCCCTGGTCAAAGAAGGAGGGTAGCTGACTGAACATTGTGGTATGAATATTGTGTTTTCAAACAAACCATATGCCCCATTCATGCTTCCGACTATCTGGTATAATCCGATAATTTCATAGTTACCTCCATCAAGGATATCAAGGTGATTAAAATAACCTGCTATGGGAATTGAGTCATATAGATCTAATCCCTCAGAAAAAGTTAGAGATATAGAATCCCCAGGCTCAAGGCCATTGATTTTTGCTAAGGTGGTACTGATAAGACAGACCCGGTTCCCCTCCCGGTAGTCTTCTGGGGAAAAGGATTCGCCGCTAGCAACCACAGCCTTGCCTTGATGAAAGATAAGCAT
>DIPE01000066.1:40847-41175 GCA_002427015.1 Firmicutes bacterium UBA5496
GGATGAGATGCGCCCACAATAGGCCGGTGCCACTGTATAGGTAATCTTCATCTATAATCTCAAGAATGTCAGACGCAGATTCTTCTACCTTAAGTAAGTTAGCGATATTAACTAAATCCCATTTTTCAGAGTGTAAAGAGTAAATATCATAATCCGCCCTTATAATGCTTGCTAAATATCTTTCTCCCGATTCTAAATTATTCGTTTCTATAGTTGGCTCGATTTTTATAATTGTTCCCTCTTTTAAAGAGGCATTAATAGAGTGGTGCACTCTGACAACTTTAACTTGAATAAAATTGCCCTCATTGACTGTTCCTAGAGGGATAAA
>DIPE01000014.1:0-9012 GCA_002427015.1 Firmicutes bacterium UBA5496
ACATAGACATCGGTGTTTTGGGTGGCATCAACCATATTTGCTGTGAGCACAAGAGGAAGATTAGTATTGGCGGCCAGTATTTCAGTTACTTCCTCAATATATTCCACATCGGCATTGAGACCTGTGCCTACTGCAGTAGCCCCCATTGAGATTGTCCGCAGACCTGAGGCGGCAGTTTGAATGCGCTTAATATCTCTGCCAATGGCGCAGGCCCATGCGCCAAATTCCTGGCCCAGGCGAATGGGAACCGCATCCTGCAAGTGGGTGCGCCCCATTTTGATGATGCCGTCAAATTCCTGTTCTTTTTCTTCCAAGGCTTGTCCCAAACCTACAAGAGACTGGATCAATGTTTCAGAAAGCTTAAGGGCAGCAATCTTGATAGCAGAAGGGAAAGCATCATTGGTGGATTGAGCCATATTGACGTGGGTATTAGGAGAAACCAGGAGATAATCTCCCTTTTTGCCGCCCAGCAATTCAATGGCACGGTTGGCCACCACTTCGTTGGCATTCATATTATATGAAGTGCCTGCACCTCCCTGAATGACATCAACAACAAACTGGTCATTTAATTTGCCGTCAAGAATCTCATCACAGGCGGCGACAATAGCGTTGCCAATTCTGGGGTTTAGCCGTTTGACATTGACATTTGCTTGCGCTGCAGCTTTTTTTACATGGGCCAGGGCCATAATCAACTCTCTGTGCGGCTTATAACCGGTTATAGGAAAGTTGTCTAAGGCCCTAGCAGTCTGAATTCCATAATACACATCCTGAGGAACTTCCCTGTCTCCTAAAAGATCCCGTTCACGTCTGTAAGGTACCACCATGAATCCTCCCTCAATTATTAAACTTATTTTACTGCTTCAACTTCCATGGGAAAAATCCTTTCGGCCCCAGCTACAGATAGTAGGCCAGCGCCTGGAGTTCGGCGGTGACATCAGAATTCTGCACACGCACGCTATCGGGCACATTCAGCAGCACCGGCGCGAAATTCAGGATTGCCCTAATGCCTGCCGCTACCAGAATATCACATACAGACTGAGCCGCGGCCACAGGAACGGCGATAATAGCCATTTTAATATCCTGCTGACGGACGAAGCTCACCAATTCCTCCATGGGCCTCACTTCGTAGGACCCATGGATTTGGCCTATTTTTGAGGGATGACCGTCAAAAAGGCCAACAATTTTCGTAGTAGTCTGCTGATAGCGGTTATAACGGCACAGGGCCGCGCCAAGATTGCCAACACCAACTAAAACTATTGGTATCTCTTTGTCCAGTCCCAAGATGCCTGATAGTTTCTGGGAAAGATCAGCGACACGGTAGCCTTTACCTTTGATGCCAAAATCTCCAAATATAGATAAGTCCTTGCGAATTTGGGCCGGATTTAAGTTTAAATCATGGCCCATTTGCTGTGAGGACACAGAATCCACATCGTAAAATTGCAGCTGTTGGAGATAGCGAAGGTAAACAGGCAACCTGCGAATGACCACATCGGGTATCCTATGGGACTTAATAGTCAAATATCAATCCCCCCTTAAAAAGAGCTAATACACCGTAAAAATTTTAACATGTCAGCGGTTTTACTGCAAGAAAATCTGGCTGTCTTTCACATGCAGCCAGAAATTGTCGTTTTAACAGGATTCAGCGGCCCTTTGTTTGATGCTGCCGGCCTTCATGGTCGATTATATAATTATCGTAAAAAATAAGCTGAGAAATAGGGACCACTGCTAAATTGCGTTCGCTAAAATATTGCAAAATCCTTGGCAAAGCTGCTGTAATATATTTGGCATTATTGTGAAAGAGAATGATTGAGCCCGGCCGGGATTTTTCCGTAACCCGAAGGACAATATCCTCTGCTCCCCGCTCTTTCCAATCCAGGGAGTCTACATCCCACTGGATTGCATAGTAGCCCAGCCCGGCAATTGTTGACAGCATGCTCTGGGAATAATGGCCGAAGGGCGGGCGGAAGAGTTTGGCTTCAAAGCCGGTGACATCTTTGATTGTTTTGTGGGTGGTCATGATTTCCTTTTCAATTTCGGCGGCGGAGAGATTGCCCATTTCCGGATGCGTAGCCGAGTGGTTGCCAATCTCATGCCCCCGATTGATGATCTCCCTAGCCAATTCCGGATTATCCTCCATCCAGAATTTTACCACAAAAAAGGTGGTTTTGATCTTATACTCATCCAGGATATCCATTATTTTTCGGGTATACTCACTGCCCCAGGCAGCATCAAAAGAAATGGCTATTTTATTGTCATCTCTGGCTACCGAATAAATGGGTGTCTTGCTGGCAACGGGAGCTTTCGGAGCAGCTGGAACCGCTGTCCTGGCGCTGCAGCCGGCAACTGCGGCCAGCGCAAACAATAGCAACGCGAACCTTCTCATGCTTCTCCCCCCTATTTAATCCGGGCCAAAGCCCGGTCCAGCAGCAGGGCAGCATCGCCGTAATCGGCGCCCCCCTGCTCTACAACCTGTTGCAGCAGCTTGACCGCCGGCTTATACTGCTTGAGGTGGTAATAACTTGCCCCCCGCAGCCAGGCATGCTCTAGTTTATCGCTGCCGGCTGGAGACTGCAGCACCGCCAGCAGTTTCCTCCAATCCCCCTGCTGAAAAAGCGCCTCCGCTTTCAAGGTTTGCCAGCGCCCCTGGGGCCGGGGCGGACAAAACTGAAGAGCCTCAGCAGGTTTCTCCTGCCCCAGCAGGGCCGAGGCCAGCAAAAAATTCCGCTCCTCTCCCCCTTCCAGCTCTTCCAGCCACTGCCGGGCCATATCCCAGCTGCTCATTTGGCAGAAAAGCCCCAAAAACTGCCACCATAATTTGCTGCCGGCTGCCAAAGGTTCCGCAGCCGCAAGGGCTTCCTCCCAGCGGCCCCGCCCCAGCAGGGCCAAAGCCTGATGGCGGGCATACAGCTCTTGCCAGTTTCTTGATGCCATAGCAATTAAGCTCCACAGTCCTGCTGTCGCCAGCACTATCGCTCCGGGAATATAGAGACCGCGGACAATCAAAATGATTGCAGCTGTTAGCATAATCCCCCGCCAGCTGCTGCCCATATATAAACCTTCCAGCCCAGGAAACCGCGGTTTTATCACCTGAGCCTCTATTTTTCCCGCCCGAAAGCTGCAGCGGATATAGGCCACGCCTCCACCCCCTCCGCTAAAAGATATTCCCGCGGAGGAGAAATTACGCCATAAAAAGGGGACGGTCCTCCAATTTGTCGTTTGACAAATTGGAGGACCGTCCCCGAATTTGCAAAATTAGATGCATACTGTCAACTTTTTCACTGCCTTGGCCAGGCTGGCAGGAGCAAGGCCAAATTTGCCTGCAACAGCCTCCAAATTCTCCAGCCCTTGGACAAACACAAGCAAAGCGGCAGTCCACAACTGAACATTCCGGATGGGCGGCCTTTTTTTTAGCCAGTAGGAAAGCCAACACTCATGGACAAGGGCCAGGGCAAAATAGCCCCTCCCCATCTGGTCAAGGTCTTGCAGCGCCCCTTCCAGCACGGCAGCAGCCCCGCTGGATAAACCCTTTTGCCGTTGCTGGCCCTGCCAAGGCACCATTCCCCGCTCCCGCAGTGAATTGAATATATCCTTTTGCCAGCTGCCCACCCCTCCTTGCCAAATCCTGGCTTGGAGTTTGTGGATCAACCCCGGGCAATTTAAGTCCAAGACTGCCGCGCATAATTTGCGCCGGGCTGGGGAGCTGCAATGTTCGATTATCCAGAGCACCTGGAGCCAGACATCCGGTTGTTCTAAAGTCTTTAACTCTTCGGGGCCGGCTTTCCCTTCAAGAATGCAGGCGATTGCTTCATTGGGAATGCGCAGGTGGTAGGGAATCTTATCTTTGCCCCCGGCGCAATACTGCCTAAAGACCACATAGGGACTCCTTGGTTCCATTTGGTTGGCTTGCTCAAAAATCCTGGCCGCTGCCTGGAGGTAACCGCAGTTATAAGTAGCTATCCCCAATAAGAGCAAGACTTCATAACTGGGGCAGATTTCTCTGAGGCCCTGGAACAGATTCATTGCCCGTCGGTCCAGCCCCAACAGTCCGTAAGTAGTCCCCAGTTTCAGCATTTCGTCGGGATTGTCGCTCCAAAGCTGGTCGAGAATCTGAAGTTGGCGACGCACAGCCAATTCGTCGTTAATAATAAAAGAGAAGGCCGCAAGGTTGCAGTTGGCAAAGAGATTCAGAGGCTCCCGTTCCAGAACTTCCCGGGTCACTTCGATGGCCTTGCCTATCTTCCCCATTTGAAACCAGCTCAGGGCCAAGTTATTTTGGGGGGCAGTCAGTTCCGGCTCGATGGCGCACGCCTTGGTAAAGCAGGTGATTGCCTCCGGCAGCCGTCCCTGGCTGACCAGCTCCATGCCCTGGGCGCTAAGCTCCTCAATTTGCTCCCGCTTATTTGGGCTCAGCATGGGCAAATCGGTGCGCAGATAGTCAAGGATTTCCTCGGCCTGCCAGCTGTAGTCTCCATCTGGTTCCTGCTCCAGATATTTACGCAAATAAAGGCTTGCCTCCCGGTAATGCTGCTGCTGGCCGGAATTCATCGCCAGCCAAAACCAGCTTTCGCTTAAACCGCTGTCCATCTCTTTAATAATGCGCTTGAATATCGAAGTGGATTTTTGGTAATTGCCCAACTCGCTGAGCAGACAAGCCAGGTTAAAATGATTTACGGGATTGGCTGGATCAATTGCCAGCGCCCGTTCATAATAAGTCAGAGCCTTGTCCAGATTGTTTTTATAATAATAGTAATTCCCCAGCTCGAAATACAGCTTTGAACCCTCGCTGAACTTAATTACTTTGTCGGCCACTTTAGTCCCACCCTTCCGGGCAATGCTAACCTATTCTAGCAAACTCCGCTGTCAATGACAATAGCTTTCCCAAGGCTAGGACAAAAGCAAAAAAGCATCCGCCCGGGTGCGAATGCACTTCACTTATTCAGCTGCCAAAAAGAGCCCTTGGAGCCTGCGGATTTTTTCGCTAAAGTCTAAGCCTGAAAGCTTGTTGCTGTCAATATGAATGGGGTTGTTTTCCCCATAGTTTATGCGGAAACGACACTGGGGGTTGGTCATGAGGAGTGTAATCACTGAAGAAGCCATATCGCCGTCAGGAGGAAGATCCCAGTGGCCGGCGGTGAAGACGCTTACGACAATGAGCCCATGGGGTCTTGCGGGCACCACCTTTACCCAGCCTTCACAAAGGCGGGTGAGCTGTTCCAGCAGCCCCAGGCCAAAACCTACCCGGCGGGTGGTGCGGGTAGTATAAAAGGGGCTGAGAACCTTCCGGGGTTCAATGCCCCTTAGTCCGGCGCCGTTATCGGCGATGACGAGAATCTTCTTGCCGTTTTTGATTACCAGGGAGATGATGATGTCATCGGCCCCTGCGTTTAGAGAGTTTTCCGCCAGATCAAGAATATGCAGAGAAAAATCATTCATTGTCGCAAACCCCTGCTCTCGGAATTTCCTCCCCATGGGTATCATGGGAGGCAATCCACTTGACAAGATCGTAGGCCTGGCGGGAAGAAACATAAAAGGGAATTTTCTCTTCTTCGGCCCGCCTGACTGTTTCCGGATCGGGCTTTCCCCCGCCGGCGACAATTACAGCTGCCAGTTCCTTTAATACGGCTACCGCGATAATATTTGGGTGAGTATGATGGGTTATCCAGATCTGTCCCTTTTCAGCGTGGGCAATTGTGAAGCTAAGGACATCGCAGACAATACAGCCGTGAAAACAGACTTCCCCAACAGTGTTTGCGCTTGCAGGCTCAGTGAGAGACATATCTATTTTATTCATAGGGCATCCGGCCCCAAGTTCACTCGCATAGTAACCACCGTACCTCGCCCGGGCTTAGTTTCTATGCCCAGGAAATTTACGCACCTTTTTATATTGGGCAACCCCATACCGGCGCCGAAACCGATTTCCCGGATTTCATCACTGGCTGTGGAAAACCCCTCCTGCATGGCCAGCTTTAAATCTGAAATGCCGGGGCCATTATCTTCAGCCACAAGCTGAATATATTCAAAATTGATTTCCAGGATCAGGGTGCCCCCATAGCCATGGATTACCATATTCATCTCCGCTTCATAGGCTGCAATTGCAACCCTGCGCACAATTTGCTGGTCAAACCCATAATCCATCAAAAGCTTGCGCGCATCGCTGGCAGCCTTGCCCGCATGTTCAAAATCAAATTTCTGAATATAGAACTCTTTTTTACACAGAGGGGCAGACATGGCAATCACATCCCGCATCCTTGATGCAGGGCTTTATTCCAGACTGATAGAGACGCCCGCAACTCTCGAACATGGTTAATTCTGTCCACAGCAAGGGAATTTTGCAGGCGCAGGCTAATTCCTGCAGGGAGTGATGCACTGGCTTGCCTCTGACCACAACTATTCCACCTAATTCAGCCATTTCCGCTGTGCGCACCACCTGAATGTTGATTAAACCAGACAGCAAAAGTGTAGACGGCCGTGTGAAGGCCAACACGTCGCTGAGAAGATCAGCGCCGTAGGCGCAATAAACTTGTCGGGAAAGATCCAGTTTGGGCGTCAAGATAGTGGCATCAAGTTTTGAGGCTACATCATACAGATTCAATGCATTCTGTCTCCTTCCATTATGTGAAACATTTCACGTCCAAGGGCTTTATATATGGGCCTCCGCCCAGTAATTTATGCGAAAAGAACCCAATCGCTCACAATCATTATACCATATTCCGGCATCAAGGCAATGTATTTTTTTTATCCTTAAGTTTCAAAACCCCTGGCCTCCCGGACAGCAGCAAAGGAACCTGTGACGCAGACCACATCTGCCTGGGGCAGTGCCGCAATAATGCCTGCGCAGATAGAATCAACCTGGAGTCCACCGGCTAAGCCCCTGGGGTCATAACTGCGCGGGTCCAGGACGGGGGCCAGGTACACCTGCTCAGTCGCCGCAAGCATGAGCGCCAGCATTTCTGTGACCTGCTTATCTGCCAAAAACCCGGCAACTAATGCTAATTTTGCCCTGGGGTATTTCTCAGCAATGGCCGCCAGCAGGTTGGCAACGGACTCAGGGGTATGGGCCACATCCAGGATAAAAACAGGTCTTCCCGGCATGACTTCAAAGCGTCCCGGCAGCCGGGGCGCCCTCTTGATGCCTTCTATAATTGCCTTATCGCTTATCCTGGGATGAAAAGTCGCCAGGCAGGCGGCCATGGCTGTATTTGCCTTGTGGGCATCGGTTGTGAACTCTGTCGCTAATGACAGTGTCTTCTCCGGCAGCCTCAGTTCAAGTTTTCCCCTCTCCTGCCAGGCAAAATCACTGGGATAGGATAAGACCGGAGCCCCCAGGCGGCTAGCTCTCTGCCTCAGCACTGTCAAGGCCTCCCCGCTGGCAGCTGTAACCAGGGGAGTTGCGGGCTTGATTATGCCTGCTTTTTCCCAGGCTATTTTCGCCAGGGTATCTCCTAAAATGCCTTGGTGTTCCAGGGCCACAGTGGTGATGCAGGTGGCCAGGGGGCGCCGGAAGAGATTGCCGGCGTCCAGCCTTCCCCCCAGCCCCGCTTCCAAGACAATTGTCCTTGCTCCCAAGTCCCGAAACCACATGAGGGCCGCCGCTAAAATAATCTCGCCAAAAATCCAGGTGCCTTTTTCCTGGGTGAGTGCCGGCAAATTTGCCCTAATATCTGCCACATATGCCCCCAGGGTCTCCTCATCAATATCTCTGCCCTGAAAATTAACCCTTTCGGTAAGGCTGAGCAAATGGGGAGAGGTCACCAGGCCGGTGGTAATTCCGGCCTGGGTGAGGATGGCAGCCAAAGTAGAGGCAACAGTGCCTTTGCCTTTGCTGCCGGCGATAAAAAATACTTCAAAATCACGATATTCCGGCACCAAATGGTTTAACAGCAGCCAGGCCCGATACAGGTTAAATTTCAGCACGCTGAATCTTGGCAGCCCATCCAGCCAGGCAAGAGCTTTATGCATCAATGGCTTCCGGCTCTTTGCAGCTGATTCAGCCGCTCCAGGACCTGCTCCCGTTTCCCTTGGTAATCCCCAAGCTTTTCCCTTTCAGTGTCAATTACACTTTGAGGAGCCTTGCTCATAAATCCGGAATTGGCCAGTTTCTTTTCAAGCCGCTCTACTTCTTTGTCCAGCCTGGCCCTTTCCTTTTCCAGACGCTGTATTTCCTGCTTGATATCAATAACCTCTTTCAGGGGAACCATAAGCTCCCCAAAGCCAAGAGTCCTGCCCACAGCCTCTGTGGGTTTCGTTTCCTGGACCATTACCTTGAATTCGCTGGCCCGGGCCAGATGGCAGACTAAAGGTGATAGCTCACTATATCCCTTGTCCGCATCCACATAGAGCCAGGCGGGTATTTTTTTGCCGGGGCTTAAATTTAGTTCGCTGCGGATGTTGCGCACCGCCCACACCAGTTCCATTACTGTCTCAAATTGTCTGCCATCATAAGCGCCATCAGTCTTAGGCCAGGAGGACAGGGCAATGGATCCTGTCTCCAGTTGTTGCCAGATTTCCTCAGTGATGAAAGGCATAATCGGGTGCAGCAGCTGCAAAGAACCCATTAGCACTTTTTTCAGCACGGCCTGGGTCATTTTTCGCGTGCCTGAATCTCCTGCCAGGCCCAATTTCGCCGCCTCAATGTACCAGTCACAAAACTCATTCCAAAGAAAATCATAGATTGCCCGGGCAGCTTCCCCCAGTTCATATTTCTCCAAATTAGCGGTGACACTGGCAACGGCAACATTGAACCTCTCCAGAATCCAGCGGGAGGGAATATCCAGTTTATCTTGAATTATCGGTTCGGTGTCTCCCTCAAGATTCATAAGCACAAAACGCGCGGCATTCCAAATCTTGTTGGCAAAGTTGCGGCTAGCCTCCACTTTTTCCAATTGAAAGCGGATGTCATTGCCCGGAGCAGCGCCGGTAAGCAAGGTAAAACGCAGAGTATCGGCGCCGTAATCTTTGATAATATCCAAGGGATCAATGCCGTTGCCCAGGGACTTGCTCATCTTGCGCCCC
>DIPE01000014.1:9215-9416 GCA_002427015.1 Firmicutes bacterium UBA5496
TGAAATCTTCGGTATCCCCGGGCCAGCCCATAGTGGAAAAGGGCCAGAGGGCAGAACTGAACCAAGTGTCAAGCACATCCGGGTCCTGAACCAGTTTACCGCCGCACTTTGGACAGCACAGGGGATCCTCCCTGGCCACAATGGTCTCGCCGCACTGGCAGTGCCAGGCAGGTATCCTGTGCCCCCACCACAGCTGCCGGG
>DIPE01000014.1:9511-12452 GCA_002427015.1 Firmicutes bacterium UBA5496
CCCCACCACAGCTGCCGGGAAATACACCAGTCCCGGATATTTTCCAGCCAGTTGAAATATATCCGTTCAAAGCGGCGGGGCACAAATTGCACATCTCCCCGGCGCACAGCCTCAATTGCCGGCTGGGCCAGAGGCTTCATTTTCACAAACCACTGTTTGGACACCAGGGGTTCTACCACGGTGGCACAGCGCTGGCAGTGGCCGCTGGCGTGGACATGAGCCTCAGTCTTGACAAGAGCGCCCTGGGCAGCTAAATCTGCCACTAGGGCCTTGCGACACTGATAGCGGTCCATTCCCGCATATTTGCCGGCCTCAGCAGTCATCTTGCCCTTTGTATCAATAACTGTCACCAGGGGCAGCTGATGGCGCAAGCCCATTTCATAATCATTGGGGTCATGAGCGGGAGTAACTTTTACCGCCCCGGTGCCAAATTCAGGGTCCACATAATCATCGGCAATAATCGGCGCCAAGCGTCCCGTCAGGGGCAGCCTGATCTCTTTGCCTACCAACCCTGCATAGCGGTCGTCCTGAGGATTAACCGCCACGGCAGTGTCTCCCAACATTGTTTCCGGCCGGGTAGTAGCCACTACCACATGGCCGCTACCGTCAGCCAAGGGATATCTGAGATACCAAAGGGAGGACTCTGCTTCCTCATGTTCCACTTCAATATCCGAGAGGGCAGTCTGACAGCGGGGGCACCAGTTGACAATGTATTCCCCTTGATAAATCAGGCCCTTTTCATACAGGCGCACAAACACTTCCCGCACCGCCCGGGAACAGCCCTCGTCCAGGGTAAAGCGTTCCCGGGACCAGTCGCAGGAAATTCCCATCTCCTGAAACTGGGCTACAATCCGGGCGTGATACTTTTCTTTCCATTTCCACACCTGGGAGACAAACTCTTCCCGGCCAAGATCATGGCGACTTAAGCCTTCTTCCCGCAGCTTCTCTTCCACCTTAATCTGGGTGGCGATGCCGGCATGGTCGGTGCCGGGCAGCCATAGGCTGGCAATGCCCTGCATGCGCTTCCAGCGGACTAAGACGTCCTGCAGAGTGCTGTCCAGGGCATGCCCCATATGCAGAGCGCCGGTGACATTGGGCGGCGGCATGACAATTGAAAAAGTCTCTCCTTCCGGAGAATCAGGGGCAACGAATTTGCCCTGCCAGTATTTGCGAATTCTCGGCTCAATTTCACCCGGCGAATACGCAGTGCTCATCTTGTTCTCCATAAAAAACCCTCCTTAAACTAAAAGAGCATTCACCCATAAGGGCGAATGCTCGCGGTACCACCTTAATTTCCAAAGGAACTTGGAATCTCCTGAAATAACGGGCCAATGACCCGGCGCCTTGGGGCGCAGCTCCGAAGCGACCTTCAGATGCCTGTTCCGGGAGAACTTGCAGCCTGGGGTTCTCCTCTCTGATGCGGCGGGACATCCTACTCCTCTCCATCATAGCCTTTCTTACATATAGAGTTGTTGATATAATACAGCAACCCTGGAATCATGTCAAGCTCAAGGATTGCAGTAAAAGAGACTGCCGTCAATCTTTATTTCCCCTGGTTCAGTCTGAAAGCTGACCGGGACGCTTCGGTCTTCCACCGCCTTGTCCCGATATGCAGGCTCCTGTTCCCTGGGATGATTGGAATCAGGGAACCAGTTTCTCTTAATCCTGAATAATTCAATTTCACTCCCCTTAAGCCGATATTTCCCCTCATCAACAACGGTGCCGCTGATAAATTGCCCCGCGCCCACAATAACATAGCGGAAGGTGCCATCCTCCCGGAACAAGTACCATTCCCCGCTGTAGGCTGATTGAACCGGCAGGCCAGTAACAGCATCAACAACCTCTCCAAAGTATTGAGTTGATGACCACAAGCCCACCAGGGGGTTGGGGGGGGCGGGTTCTGCCTTGCTGCCAGCGGTGATGATAGTGATGACAGACTTTTTTGTCTCCATCTTCAACCCCAAGACTTCCACCACCAGCTCCAGGGGTATCAGCAGTTGCTCACCCTTCATTTTCGGGGCAATTTTCATGTCATGGGGCTGGTTATTGATATTGGCGATGGGGTTTCCTGCCTGGAGGATAAAGGTAAGATTGCCGTCCTCAATGCCCAATGTCTGAGTTTGGGCATCCCATATCGGGTTCCCGAACAATGCCAGCAATATTTCCTGGCCGGGCACTAAAACCTTCCCCTCTATCTTTTCGGGATCTTCCGAAAATGTCAGTTTTTCTCCGTCCACAAGCACTTCCGGAATAGTTGCCTTCACGCCGCAAGCCCCCAAGGCCAGAAGCAATAGCAAAATTACCGCCCACAGACATTTTATTTTCACATAATCCCCCGCTCTCACAATTCTTGAAATAAACCAAATAATAATTATATTTTACCACGGCTTGCCAAAGAGAGATAGAGATATAGCAAAAAAAAGCCTCTGCTGACAAAGGCTAATTTGGGAAGATGAATTTCACAAAAGAAAGGTCTTGGCTGCTAAACCCTTGCACAATACTTGGCTAAAATAGCCCCTATTCTTTCTGGAGTCACCCGGCCATAAATATCATCATTGACCATCATTACCGGGGCCTGGCTGCAAGCGCCAAAACAAACTGCAGACCCCAAAGTAAATTGGCCATCCTCCGTTGTCTCCCCCAGGGAGATATTAAGTTCTTCGGTAATCTTGGCCAGGACTTGGGGGCCGCCCATAATATGACAGACCGTGCCCGTGCACACCCTGATCAGGTTTTCGCCCCGGGGCTGGAGCCGGAATTGGGCATAGAATGTCGCTACGCCATAAACTTCAGAATATGGCTGCCCCAGGTAATCCGCTATGCATACGAGAACTTCTTCCGGCAGGTAGCCATAAAGCCCCTGGGCGTCCTGCAGCGCTTTAATTAGCGCTCCATCTTGTCCCTTGTAACGAGCAAGAATACCTGAAAGTTTAGATTCTCC
>DIPE01000014.1:12516-12690 GCA_002427015.1 Firmicutes bacterium UBA5496
TCCCTTGTAACGAGCAAGAATGCCTGAAAGTTTAGATTCTCCACAACAGCAGTTCTCCACTCTACGCCCTCCTTTTGAATATATTGACAATGCTTTGAAAGTTAATAGTTATTATACCATAGTATATGCAGAATTTTCCTTGTCATAACATATTGCTATGGTACATAAAAAAAA
>DIPE01000014.1:12898-13304 GCA_002427015.1 Firmicutes bacterium UBA5496
GTAAGCAGCTGGGGAAATTGCATTGCCTTGGCAATTTTGTCAGGCACCCTGACCAAAAAGTTCACAGCCCCGCTTAAAAGGAGAAACTTTACTGCTGCTCCCCCGATAATGCCAACAGCTGAGCCCAGGACCTTTTTACCCAGAAGCTTGCGGCCCAGGTAAAAGCAGAGGACATAGACTCCGTTACTTAGCATGATAAAGGGAATCATTGGAGCCAAGGGCGCCGCCAGTATCCCGCGCAAAAATGCGATCCAAGGGGTGACCAGCCCCACCAGTATGCCGACAATGGGACCGGCAAAGAGAGCTGACAGCAGCAGCATGCAGTTTACCAGGGGCCCTGTAACCGGCTGGGGAAATCCCAACATCTGTATTGCAATGGTCAGGGCAATAAAGAGAGCGGTCAGGA
>DIPE01000014.1:13417-13604 GCA_002427015.1 Firmicutes bacterium UBA5496
GGCAATAAAGAGAGCGGTCAGGACAATCTTCTGCAGGTATTTATTTCTCATGTATACAGCTCCTCTAATTCTTGCGGACAGTATAACTGGTATGCAATAAATGATGGGACTTTTCTCCCAGGGGTTTCTCAAGAAACTCCTTATAGAGCTCCTGAATAGCTGGATTTTCATGGGATTTACGCCGGGG
>DIPE01000014.1:13700-17906 GCA_002427015.1 Firmicutes bacterium UBA5496
TTTTCATGGGATTTACGCCGGGGCAGGCCCTTATCTGCCCTGTATATGGCTTCCATCCGCTTTTGTTTGGTATCCGGTGTTGAGGGCCGTGGCTGCCCGCCGCCGCCAATGCAACCGCTGGGACAGGCCATAATTTCAACGAAGTGGTAATCCAGTTCTTTATTCTTTAAGCCCTCGAGAATCTTTCGGGCGTTGGACAAACCGTTTGCAACTGCCACCCTGAGAGTCTGGCCATTTAAGGTTACTTCCGCTTCTTTTATGCCTTCAAGTCCGCGGACAGCTTTGAAGTCCAGATTCTTTAATTCCTTGCCGGTGACAACTTCACTCAGAGTTCTCAGGGCAGCTTCCATGACCCCCCCGGAGGAACCGAAAACAAGGCCGGCGCCGGTGCCTTCGCCAAAGGGCTGGTCAAATTGAGACTCTTCCACGCTTTCCCAATCGATGCCAGCCTCTTTGATCAGCATACCTAATTCCCTTGTTGTCAAGACTGCATCCACATCTTGATATCCGGAACTGTTCATTTCCGGCCTGTTGGCCTCAAACTTTTTCGCTGTGCAGGGCATCGCCGAGACAGCGTAAATTTTAGCGGGATCAATCTTATATTTTTCAGCATAGTAGGTCTTAATTACCGCTCCAAACATCTGCTGAGGAGATTTGCAGGAAGAAACGTTTTCCAGGAACTCCGGATAAAAAGTCTCAACATATTTTACCCACCCGGGGCTGCAGGAAGTGAGCAGGGGCAGTTTGCCCTTTTCAGTCAAGCGCTGGAGGAATTCATGGCCTTCTTCCATAATAGTCAAGTCGGCTGTAAAGACAGTGTCAAAAACCTTGTCAAAGCCAACCTTGCGCAAAGCGCCGACCATTTTGCCGGTGACGATTGTACCCGGTTCTTCCCCTAATTCTTCACCTAGGGAAACCCGGATAGCCGGAGCTGTCTGAATGACCACATGCTTGTCAGGATCATGTAATGCCTGCCAAACTTCTCTGATGCTAAACCTTTCAGTCAAAGCGCCGGTGGGGCATACATTAACACACTGACCGCAGAAAACACAGGGCGAATCAGCCAAACCGCGATTAAAAGCTGTCCCAACAGTGGTCCCGATACCCCGGTTTATCAGACCAATTGCAGAAACTTTCTGGACTTCATTGCAGACGCTGACGCATCTGCGGCAAAGAATACATTTTGAAGGATCTCTAATAATAGCAGAGTTGGAATCATCTAAGGGCAGGTCCTTAACAGGAGCACCAAAGTCAATCTTCTTGATGCCCATTTTGTCTGCCAAGGTCCTCAGTTCACAATCCCCGTTCCTGTCACAAGTCAAACAATCCTTGGGATGAGTGGCAAGAATTAAATTCATCACCATTTCTCTGGCGTTTCTGGCCTTTGGGGAATTTGTAATAATTTCCATACCCTCGGTTACTTTGGTAATACAGGAAGGCACCAAGTTCTTTGCTCCCTTTACTTCGACAACGCAGACCCTGCAGACGCCAATTTCATTGGTATCTTTAAGATGGCACAAGGTAGGAATTTCTATGCCTATCTGTTTCGCAGCTTCCAAAATTGTGGTACCTTCAGGCACCGTCAGTTTCTGTCCGTTTATGGCAATGTTAATACTCTTAGTCATTTTCCCTCTCCTCCTTTCGCTATTTCTTTATAATAGCGCTGAACTTGCAGGTTTCCATGCAGGCGCCGCATCTGATACATTTAGAGTTGTCAATCTTATGGGGCTTTTTGACTTCGCCGCTGATGGCCTGCACGGGGCAGACCCGGGCGCAGGCTGTGCAGCCCTTGCACTTGTCTTCCAAGATGGTGTAGCTGGCCAGGGCAGAACATACGCCCGCAGGGCATCTCTTTTCCTTAATATGAGCTTCATATTCATCCCGGAAATATCTCAATGTGGCAAGCACAGGGTTGGGCGCTGTCTGTCCCAAGCCACACAAGGCCGTGGACTTTATAGTTACTGCCAGAGATTCCAGCAGTTCAATATCCCCCTCTTTGCCCTCACCCTTTGTAATTCTCTCTAAGATATCCAACATGATCTTGGTGCCTTCACGGCATGGCGTACATTTGCCGCAAGACTCTAACTGGGTAAAGTTCAGGAAGAACCTGGCCAGCTCAACCATGCAGGTATCTTCGTCCATAACCACCAAGCCGCCGGAACCCATCATGGCGCCGGCCTGAATCAAAGAATCATAATCAATGGGCAAGTCCAGAAGTTGTTCCGGGATGCAACCCCCGGAGGGACCGCCAATCTGGACGGCCTTGAATTTTTTGTTATTAATAATACCGCCGCCGATGTCGAAGATGATTTCCCGGAGAGTAAGGCCCATGGTAACTTCAGCCAAGCCGGTATTTTTAACTTTTCCCGTCAAGGCAAATACCTTGGTGCCCTTGCTCTTTTCCGTTCCCATGCTGGCAAACCATTGGCTGCCATTGACGATTATCCTGGACACATTAGCAAAAGTCTCAACATTATTTACATTGGAGGGTTTGCCCCACAAACCCTTATTCGCAGGAAATGGCGGCCGCACCCTTGGTTCTCCTCTTCTTCCTTCAATTGAGGCAATTAAAGCAGTTTCTTCGCCGCAGACAAAGGCGCCTGCACCCTCTTTAATATTCAACTTAAAGTTAAAGCCCGAACCAAAAATATCTTCTCCCAGCAAGCCCATCTCATGGGCCTGGGCGATGGCAATCTTCAGCCTCTTTATTGCCAAAGGATATTCAGCTCTAACATAAATATAGCCCTCATCAGCGCCAATGGCATAGCCGGCTATAGCCATTCCTTCGATCAGAGCATGGGGGTCTCCTTCCAAAATGCTCCGGTCCATAAAAGCGCCCGGGTCCCCTTCGTCAGCATTGCAGATGACATATTTCTTATCACCTTTGGCCGCTCTGGCGAACCCCCATTTCAAACCGGTGGGAAAACCGCCGCCGCCACGGCCTCTGAGCCCTGAAGCCTTGACTTCTTCGATTACTTGCTCAGGAGTCATCTCCGTTAAGGCTTTAGCGAGAGCTTCATAACCGCCCCTGGCAATATACTCTTTAATATTCTCGGGATTGATAAATCCGCAGTTTCTCAGGACGATTCTGTTTTGTTTTTTGTAAAAATCAATATCATTGTAATGAGGAACCATTTCTTCGGTGATCCGATCTTTGAACATCAACCGTTTTACAGGCCTGCCCTTGAGCAAATGTTCTTCAACTATTTCTTTGACATCCTCAGGTTTTACCTGACAGTAAAAGATTCCTTCCGGATAAACTATCACTATCGGGCCCATCTCACAAAATCCATGGCATCCGGTTTCGACAACTTTGATTTCCTGCTCCAATTTAAAGGCTTCCAGCTGCTTTTCCATTTCCGCCTTTACTTTTCGACTTCCTGAAGAAACGCAACCAGTACCAGTGCAAACCAGCACATGACCACGATAAATTTGCATTTTTCTCCCCTCCAATCCTATTAACTACTTGTCCAATTTGCCGACAACGTAATCTTCAACAATATTGCCGTTGATTACATGTTCAGTAATAATCCTTTGCACTACTTGGGGAGTAACATTACCGTAGGTTATCCTCTTGGAGTCGGGTCTGATTACATCCACCAAGACTTCTTTTTCACACATGCCGATACAGCCTGTCCAAGTAATGGCGACTTTAAGATTTCTCTTCCCAACTTCTTCCATAATCTTTGCCATTACTTCTCTTGCTCCAGCTGCTATGCCGCATGTACCCATGCCAACCATAATTTGGGTGCCATCATTGATTCTTGCTGTTGCTTCATCCAGAGCTTCTTCTTTAACCTTCTTTAAGTCCTCAGCAGTCTTAATAATCAATTTTACTCCCCCTGTCTAGTATTTGGCCAAGATCTCGGACACCTTAGCCGGCGTAAGTCTGCCGAAAGTGCTGTCGTTAATCATCATAACTGGTGCCAAGCCACAGGCGCCGAGACATGCTACGGGTTCGAGAGAAAATTTGCCGTCTGCAGAAGTCTCACCAGGTTTAATATTTAATTCACTGCACACTCTGTCCAAAATCTTTTGACCTCCCCGCACATGGCATGCTGTTCCCGTACACACTTTAATGACATTTTGGCCACTGGGGATTAAACGGAATTGGGCATAAAAGGTTGCTACTCCATACACTTCGCTATAAGGCGTATGAAAATAGTCCGCGATCGCCCTTAACGTCTTTTCAGGCAAATAGCCTTG
>DIPE01000013.1:0-5086 GCA_002427015.1 Firmicutes bacterium UBA5496
CTCAGGCGCGGTTGCCATGTTCTTTGCTGCTCCGCATATTATCAAGATCTTTTCCCAGCATCCAGTTGTGCTGGAACAGGGGACCTACTATCTGCGTCTAATCTCCGCCTCCATTCCGTTGATGGGAATTTTTCAGGCTTTTGTCGGCTGTTTCCAGGGTTCAGGGCATACCCTTATGGCTATGCTTGTAACCACCGGCAGGCTATGGGCCCTGCGCCTGCCCATGATTATCCTGTTTAAATACTTTACGCCCCTGGCGGAGAAGTCCGTCTGGTTTGCCATGGTCGGCAGCAACTTGCTCACCTGTGTCTTTGCCTTCTTCTTGTTTTTGTCTGGGCGCTGGAAACAGAAAGTTGTGGATGAAAAAGAGGACTATATTGGCGATTTGGAAGTATCCTGAAGCAAAATTAAAGCCCTGGCTGCAGCAACCAGCCAGGGCTTTCTTGGGACCAAATTTAAGTTTGCACCTAGAAAATAATAATTTTCCCCCTGAAAAAGGTAAATGCACATAACTGGCGAATATACATTGTAAATTTAGAATCTTGGGGGGGAGTCCAGTGGAGATGAAACAGCCTCAAGTCCTGCTGGAATGCGGAGTTAATTTTGATTTCTCCCGAGTAGGAGCGGGCGAAGCCCAGGCGCGGCTGACCGATGCTGCCTTGGAGCTGCTGCCCAAACATGGCAATGCGCTTACATATTCTTACCGGGATATTTCCCAAGTGCAAGCTCATGACTATCAAGTTATCCTGGCTGTTGAGGCAGGGGAATTGCGCCTCTTTCACTTGGGCAGACAGTATTCTGACTTTGTCCGCATCCTCATCTTTCAGCGCAATGAGCTCATTCTCACAGATTTGCTCATGCAGGAGAAGGTTCGGCGGGCAGGAGTCGCCGCCACTTGCACTGGGTTGGCTGACGGGGGGGAGGAAGAACTTGGCAATTGTGAGCTGCGCCTCTGTGACACTGCCCTCTTAATAATCCCTGAATACGCTGAGCCCATTCGCTTACCCCTGAGCTATATTACCGGTGTCAGTGAAGAAGGTTATTCCCTGACTATAAAGAGCGAAGCCGGAGATTACCGCTTGCGTAAAATGGGCCGAGAGTTTACCCCCTTTTCCCAGCTGCTTTCTGAGGCCAGGAATGAGCTGATGGCCAAAGCCCAGGGCTTGCTGCGGGAACTGGCCCCCGCTGTAGGCGCAACTGCTATTCAGCAAGCTGCCCAGCTGATGGGGGAGGGCCGGGCGGCAAAAAGGGGAGCGCTGGACAAAATCGATCCCGGTATTTGGAAGAGCCTAGAATTGCAATTGGATGCCGCCGGCATTAAGCAGGAATACGAATTTCTCAGTGCTGCCACCCGCAGCAAGGGGCAGTGCATCGGCTTTAAGCGAGAACTGGTGGCTCAGGCCGGCACAGAATACATCTGGTTTCTCATTCCTCTCCCGGAAAAGAATCTAATTGCCATGGAGGCTTCTTCCGGACCTGACAGGGGCAGAGCAACCTATTTCTTTAAAATTGCGCCCAGGTCAGAGTTCGCAAAAATAAAACCCCAGGAGCTGGCAGTCCAGGTGGACAGCTTGCTGACTGAGATTAATCGTTGCATGCTGGCAATCAATTTCCGCCGGGAACCCGTTTATCTTGCGGATGAAAAACTGCTCCAGCCAAAATATCAAAAGTACCGGCTGGCAGTAAACCGAATCCCCGAGCTGCAAATGCTGAGGGAGCGCTTTGCAGGCAGAATCTTTCACCGGGAGCCGGAGCAATGGGAGCAGGATGTAAAGGATTTGCTGAGCTTTAATCTGGCCGCTGCCGATGACAAGAAAGTCTGGGCCAAAAGCGATATGGATACCCCTGAAGAGAATTCGGAAGAAATAGAGAATGGAGGTTGAGCATGGTTGGTTACAAGCATCCCTGCCGCTACTGCGACGAGTTGGTCCCCAATGATGCCAATGTCTGTCCTTTTTGCGGCAAGGCAAACCCCACAGGTCCCCTGTGCTGTCCCCAATGCCGGAGCCCTGTAGAAAAAAACTGGCTTGCCTGCAGCCATTGCGGCCAACAGCTGCAAGTCACTTGTCCCGCTTGCGGAAAGAAGACCCCTTTAGAGACTGCCTGTATTCATTGTAAAGCTTCCCTGACAGTAACCTGTCCCAACAAAAAATGCAAGCATTCTCAGCTGCCTGGGGACGTATGTATTAAATGCGGGACACCGCTAAAATAACAAAACAGGAGGAAAACCATATGACCTTGCATTCCTTTACCAGTAATTATGAAGATAACAGCACCGAGGCAGGTTTTCAGTTCACCTTCTATTGCGACCTTTGCCACGAAGGATACAAGAGCAAATTCATCCCCTCTTCCACATACAAGAAAGGGAAATTGCTTAGGGGACTTGGGGGCCTGATAGGCGCCGCCACAAACCTGACCGGTCAGTATGGCCTGGGCGGCAGCCTGGAGCGGGGGGCAGATGTCCTCAGTGAGCGCCACGAAGGCATGACCCCCGAATGGCACAAGGAATATGAGAAGGCCTTTGAACTGGCGCAAAATGAGGCCAAAGGCCACTTCATCCGCTGCCCCAAATGCCGGCGCTATGTCTGCGAAAACGACTGGAACGAGCAGGCCGGTCTCTGTGTAGAAGACGCCCCCCGGGAAAATGTCGAAGTCGTTGCCGCCCGTGCCAGCAGAATGATGGATGAAATCCGGGAACAGGCTGAAGAGACCAGGGTATTTACCGGCAAAATCGACAGCCGCACCACCATTTGCCCAAAATGCGGCAAGCCCGCCGGGGAAGGCAAATTTTGCAACAACTGCGGCGCCAATCTCAGCATGATTGAATGCGAAAATTGCGGCACCCTTAGTCCTGCCGGCACCAGATTCTGCGGAGAATGCGGAGAAAGGCTCATCTAAAGCAAAAGGCTGCGAAGGCAGCCTTATTTTATATGGTCAATTGGCACGGAATTATGATACTATCTAAGCAAAGGGGGGTGGAGCAATGCCGCAAACCTTAGATGACAAATTAGTTGTCGCCATATCTTCCCGGGCCCTGTTTGACCTGGAGGAGAGCAACCGGGTCTTTGAAGAAGAAGGCCTGGAGCGGTACATAGAGTACCAGATTAACCATGAGAATGAGCCCCTGCTGCCGGGTGTGGCCTTCCCGCTGATCCGGAGACTCCTGGCCCTGAGAAATCCCTTAACGGGCAAGGAGGTTGTGGAGGTTGTCCTCATCTCCAGAAATGACGCCAATACCGGCCTCAGGGTGTTTAACTCAATCCAGCATCACAAGCTGAATATAACTAGGGCAGCCTTTACCTCCAGCCGCTCGCCTTACAATTACCTGCCTGCTTTCCAGGCCGATCTGTTTTTGTCCGCCAATCCCGATGATGTCAGTTTGGCTCTGCAGAATGGGAAGGCAAGCGCCACATTGCTGACGGGACCGGGATATGAAGATGACGAGTCCACAGAGATTCGCATTGCCTTTGACGGCGATGCAGTGCTGTTTAGCGATGAGGCTGAGATTGTTTACAAGACAAAGGGCTTGGAGGACTTTACCCGCCATGAGGTGGAGAAGAGCGATGTCCCCCTGATGCCTGGTCCCTTCAAGGGTTTTCTCGAAGCCCTCAACAGATTGCAGACCATGTACCAGGCCAGGGGAGAACAGCCCATCCGCATTGCCCTGGTTACTGCCAGGCAGGCTCCTTCCCACAAACGAGCCATCAATACCTTGCGTTCCTGGGGCGTCACCGTGGATGAGGCCTTTTTCCTGGGTGGATTGGACAAGGAACCCATTCTCGCCAAATTCAGGCCCCATATCTTTTTTGATGACCAGCAGAGTTACTGCTTGGCGGCAGCGGGCAAAGTGCCAACAGGCCATGTTCCTTCGGGAATCGCCAATAAATAGAAGCGCAATTAACCCAGGGCTGTCTCCAGACAGTCCTTTTTTTGGACAAAAAGACAGACTGTCTAAGGCAGTCTGTCTGGATACTAAGCAGTATTAAAGCTAGCAGGTCATGCAGGCTGATAGGAGTTATTGAGAAAAAACACGGCCACTCCCCCTAAGCCAATATGACAGCCAAGGACGCTGCCAACTACATTAACGACAATATCTTTATAGCCAAATGTCTTTTCGATTAAGTTTTTTAAGAACATGGCAGCTTCAGGGTCGTCAGCGTGGCTAATGCCAATTGTCTGTCCAAGTTTTGAACATTGTTCACCCATAATCTCAACCAGTCTCATGATAGCCTTGTTTTTGCCCCGCACCTTTTGGAAGGGGATCATCTGGCCTTCTTTGACATGGAGCAGGGGCTTTATTTTCAGCAGGCTGCCAACGAAGGCGCTGGTCCTGCTGACTCTGCCCCCCCGATACAGATAATCCAGATCGTCAACAGTAAAGAGGTGTTCCATATGGGGAGCTTGCCGCCTAATCCTGTGGGCGATTTCGGGAACCGTCCTGCCGTCTTTAGCCATTCTGGCGGCCTCCAGCACCAGCAGGCCCTGGCCCATGGAGCCGCAAAGGGTGTCTACCACCTCAATGAATCCGCCCGCATTCTCTTCATTCAAGTCCTGGGCAACCATCATCCCTGTCTGGCATGTGCCTGAAAGCTTGGAGGAGAAGGCAATATAAAGGCAGCGCTGGCCCAGGTCGATGAACTTCTTAAACACCTGCTTAAATATCTGGGCCGGAGTCTGGCTGGTGCGGGGTATTTTACCTGCCCGGATTGCCGAATAAACCTGCTCTGGGCAGATATCCTTGCCATCAACCAATTCCTTGCCATCCAACTGCACCAGGAGAGGGATTACCTCAATATCATTTTTCTCAATCAAGTCCTGGGGCAAATCACAGGCGCTGTCAGTAATAATTTTTACCATTATTTCGCCACCCTTTTTAATATTCCAGGCATTCCAATACCGTTGGACCCTCTGCCAGCATTTGCGCTGAAACTCAGTCAAGATTATTACTATTATAATCCATACAGGTGAAAGAAGAAAGGATAGCGCCATCAGCGCATTACATGCCAGAAAAACATGGTATAATCAGATACGCAGGAATTAACTGAGACTTGTGCCCAGAGGGGATAAACGAAATTTAGGCCAGGAA
>DIPE01000013.1:5304-6716 GCA_002427015.1 Firmicutes bacterium UBA5496
AAGCAAATTCAAACTTTATGTAATCAGGAGTTTGTCCGGGGCAGCAAAATCAGGGTAATGCCCGATGTCCACAGCGGCGCCGGCTGCACTATTGGCACTACAATGACCATTGGAGACAAAATTGTCCCTAACCTCGTCGGAGTAGATATTGGCTGCGGCATGGAGGTCATTAAGCTGTCCAATCGCCGGCTGGAATCGCAGAAATTAGACAAACTCATATACAATAAAATACCCTCCGGGTTTAACATCCGGGATAAAGAGCATAAGTTCAACGCTGACATTGACCTGACTCAGCTTAAGTGCAAAGACCGAGTCAAGCTGGCCAGGGCCCGGCGCAGCATCGGCACTTTAGGGGGCGGCAATCATTTTATCGAGATAAATATGGACAATCAGGGCAATCTCTACCTGGTGGTCCACTCCGGCAGCCGCCATCTGGGCCATGAGGTGGCCAGCCTCTATCAGAGGGAGGCCAATAAGTCATTAAGAAGCCTTTCTCCTGCTATCCCCAGCTCTCTGGCCTATGTAACGGGTCAGCTGTTCCATGACTATATCCACGACATGAAAATAATACAGCGGTTTGCAGCGCTCAACCGTCAGGCCATAGTTGAGGAGATTATTAAGAACATGAAATTGGACGCAGTGGAGCGATTCACTACTATCCACAATTACATCGATACAGAGAACATGATTCTTAGAAAAGGGGCCGTTTCCGCGCAAACAGGGGAGAAGCTCCTGATTCCCCTCAACATGCGGGACGGCAGCCTTATCTGCATTGGCAAGGGCAATCCAGAATGGAACTATTCGGCTCCCCACGGCGCCGGGCGGATAATGAGCAGAACCGAGGCAAAACAAGCTTTGACTATGACCGCATATAAAGAGACCATGGAGGGCATTTTTACAACCTCCGTCAATAAGGCTACCTTGGATGAATGCCCCCTGGCCTACAAGCCCATGGCAGAGATTGTCGAAAATATCGGCGATACAGTGGAGATTCTCGAGACAATCCGGCCCATCTATAACTTTAAAGCAGCGGAATAAAGATACTCCCACGTAGGGGAAATAAAACAATACTATTGATATAGTGACGTCTTAAACTATTAATGCTATATTCTATCTGATGGTCAGTTAAGAATTTGCCCTACAGCAAACTAATTTTTGAGGTTAAGGAGGAAGGTTGGTTATGGCCTCGAAGCAAGCTGTTGTTCAGGTTAAGAACCCTCGCACTGACCGCTATGTTAAGATTAACCGGACTGAGGGAAGGATTATGAGTCATAAAAAAAGTCCAGGCCCGTATAAGAATGTTCCAATTGCACGTAAAACCGCTGGGGACAGCTAATGATTCTGTATAGTCCAATTAGCGGCGATGTTTGCACTACCCCCATATCTTGGCGTCCAAGAACCTGTTTCTTAAT
>DIPE01000013.1:6794-7500 GCA_002427015.1 Firmicutes bacterium UBA5496
GAATCTGCTGGGTTCGAGGGCCGTGCTTTGAACAGTGTTGAAACCTTACTGGCTGGATTCGCAACTGGTGAGATCGGCATTTCGTATAGCCAAAAGCTAGCTAGTGCAACTCGGAGTTGATGAATTTGTAGTAAGTCACTGGGTTACTGGCAAACTATAGGATTTCGATACTCGAAACCCCCAATATGATATTGTTAGATTATACGGATTTTCCTGGTTTATCGGCTTTGCAACTGCCGAATGCTAGAGGACGCAGCCATATTCTCATACTATCGGAGGGAAAAACTATGCAGGCAATTATGGAAACACTTTTCGATGCAGCGTATCTTGCAGGAGTTATCACAGTAGGCATAATAATGATGAAAAACGCGAAATGTAGCAGGCAGACCTTTCTCTTCGGCTGCATGTCCGTGCTTTTGGGCTCAGGCGATGCCTTTCATCTAGTCCCCCGCGCCTACGCTCTGTGGACAACAGGGCTGAAGGCCAATGCCGCTGCTTTAGGTGTAGGCAAACTCATTACCTCAGTAACCATGACGATTTTCTATCTGCTTCTGTACCATATCTGGCGTCAAAGATATAAAATCAGCAACAGAAAAATCCTTACTTTTGCCATCTATGGACTGGCAGTTATTCGGGTTGTCCTCTGTTTGTTCCCGCAGAACCAATGGTTAAGCTATAATGCGCCTGTTTCCTGGGGCATATATCG
>DIPE01000078.1:0-2214 GCA_002427015.1 Firmicutes bacterium UBA5496
GCTTGCCGGAAATTGAACATTATTATTATTGACAAACGATAATATTCTTGCTATATTGGAAGTGTAATTATTGTATTACGATAATTAGGGGGCGATAGAACATGAAAATTAAAACCCTGATCATTGTGCTAAGCATAGGGGCGCTGCTGAGCATTATTGCGGCCGTTTACGGTCCCGGGCTTTCCGGGAGCGCAGTTGCTGGGTTAATGTCCTTTCCTTTTGCACAGATTGGCGGCCTACTGCGGGCCCTGTCTCTGGCAGGGGCCTTTGGCAACATAGCGGCAATCCTGCTTTATGCAGCCCTTGGGCTAGCTCCATTATTGCTCTTGTTTTGGCGTGTAAGGAAGAAGAAAGCCCATTTGGAGGATTCCTTGCTCGTGGCCCTCAGCGCTCTGCTGTTCTTCATGATGTATCTCATGGTAAACCCTGCCTTGATCAGCAAAGTGATTGTTCTGGGCGGCATGAGCGGAATGGGGAAGGCCGTTATCGGCGGGACCTTTTATTCCCTCCTCATTGGCTATCTTATTTTCAGGCTGCTGCGCCGGATTAGCCACAGCAAGGCAGCTGAAATGCTGAAATGGCTGCAGCTGATTTTTGCTCTTAGTGCCGCCGCCCTGGTATTCAGCGTGTTTTACCTAGCCTTGCTGGGGATAATCGGCAATATTCAGGAGGTAAAACTCGCGAATACCGACCCTGCTGTTTCCTTGGCCATGACCAATACATTTATTGTTATCCGCTTTGTTTTGCAGCAAATCCCGGTTTTCCTCAGCGTTTGGCTGCTTATTTTGGCCATTAAGCTTACTGAAGCATTAAAACAGGATAGATATGGCGAAGAAGCAGTTACTGCTGCCGGCAGGCTGGGGGCTTTCAGTAAAATGACAGTGGCAGTGACTGTAATTTGTTCTATTGCTACAAATCTATTGCAACTGATTTTCAGCAAGTCATTGCATACTTCCCATTTCTCGGTCCAGGTGCCTTTTGTTCCGCTGGCGCTGATGCTGATTATGCTTTTGCTGGCTCAATACTTTGCGGACAGCAGCCGACTGCACAAGGACAATCAACTGTTTATCTAGGGGTGGAAAAATGGCGATACAAGTTTATCTGTCCGAGGTGCTGAAGGAAAGGAATATGACCTCCAAGGAATTATGCGCGCTGGTGGACATAACTGAGGCCAATTTATCCATTTTGCGCTCTGGCAAGGCCAAAGGTGTGCGCTTCAGCACAATCAACAAGATTTGCTACTATTTAAAATGTGATGTGGGCGACCTCTTAAAATTTGATGGGAATCTGGAGGGTGATGATTAATGCCTAAGAAGTTAGTTTGGCTGGTTTGCGCTGTCTTGCTTTGCGCCAGCATTAGCGGCTGTCAGTTGGCCCGGGAAGATGTAGGGGAAGAGAGTTTGACTGGAGATAAATTTGTTGGGGTTTACATTACCTTTGACCCCCTATATTATTTCTCAGCCGAAAAAACCTATGATGGAATAAATAATCCCGATTCGGAACCGCGTTTTTATGCAACAGCGAAGCAGGTGGACGATGATGGGTATAAATCCACTACCTTCGAATTCGAAGGCATTGATGGCATTCCGTTCTTTACAGCAATTGTTTTGGGCGCCGACGAAAGTGCAAATTATAAGACAAGTATTATGGGACCCGAAATAATGAATCCGGCAACAGCTTATTTGGATACGGAAATAACTATTACCGGCAAAATTTACGTTGTTGAGCCGGGGGAAGTTATATTGCATATGAATCCCGTATACCAGACTAAAGACGGCAAAATATATATGCTTCCCGGCGAAACAGGGTTATTCATCTCCAAGGGGGCTGCATATAAAACTACCTTGTTTGAAACGACGACAGTAACTGAGAACGGTGAAGAAACCACTTCCAAGACATCTGTAGAACTAAGCGCAGAAGTTGTAAGCAAACCGGTGAAGGAAATTATTAAGGAAGTGAACAGCCGGGATGAAATCATCCGCACAACCGAGATCACGCCAGAAAACATTCCGGATGCCATCCACCTGCAGCCAGATTGCGCCTATGCAATAGTCGAAACCCACAGCAGCGGGGAAAACGGGCAGGAGGTCACCAGAACCCTTTTGGATCTTGAGGCGGGGTATTACATCTATAAATATGAAGGGGAACGGGGTTGTCTCATCGGCAAATGGATCGAGATCCACCGGGACGGGGAGGATTAGTTTTTAGCCTTAA
>DIPE01000078.1:2429-5760 GCA_002427015.1 Firmicutes bacterium UBA5496
CCCGAATATTGATGTTATCAGGGATATAATGATTCAAAGGCTTTCGCCCTGGCTGGTGTACCTGTTTGGGTCTGCCAGCACAGGAAGAATGAGAACTGACAGTGATTTTGATCTTGCTTTTTGCAGCGATGTAGTTAACAGTGATTATGAGGTGTTTATGACTGCTCAGGCATTGGCAGATAAGCTTGGGCGGGAAGTGGACCTGGTAGATTTGAGCAAGGCTTCCGAAGTCTTTAGAGCTGAAATTGTCAGGTCGCGCAAAATAATATTTGAAAGGGATCGCCAGCGCAGGTACTGGTTTGAAACTAATGTCCTTGAGGACTATGCTTTGTTAAATGAACGCCGCAAGCCGGTATTGGACCGAATCAAGGAGAGGGGGACCATTTATGACTGATGTAGTACTAAATAAGCTGCAAACTATACGCCGGTGTTTAGAACGAATCGATGCGGAATATGCTGGTGAGCCCCTCAACCTCGAGAATATTACCAGGCGGATGCGGTTATTTTGAATGTACAGCGGGCTTGCGAGGCCTGCATCAGTTTAGCGATGCACATAGTTTCCCGTAGAAATTTAGGAATCCCCCAGAACAGCAGGGAAGCTTTTGCCTTGCTATCCCAGGCTGGCATCATCAGTGATGATTTGGCTCAGCGCCTGAAAGCTATGGTCGGGTTTAGAAACATCGCTATCCACGATTACCAGAGTCTGAATGTCAAGATTCTGCAAACTATAATCGAAAAACATCTGGGGGACTTCAGGGAATTCTCTGAGATTATTATTTCTTTGCCGCCGATAGACTGAAGCTCGTTGCTGGCAAATCTTCGACCAGTCACCGCAAACTCAGCTAAGAAACTTATATTAAAAAGCGCTTCTCTTAAGTGAGAGCGCTTTTAATATATACCTCAGCGGGTATTGGGTTTCCAGGCCCGCAGGCGCATGGCGTTGAGGATGACCAGCATGACGCTGGCTTCATGGGCGAGCATGCCTGTGGCTAAAAACACCTTTTGCCCCAGGACCCCTGCCACCAGCAACAAGACCACGGCAACAGCAAAAATGACATTCTGGCGGATATTGGCGAGAGTTGCCCGGCCCAGGCCCAAGGCGCCGCTGAGGCGGTCCAAATCATCGCTCATCAGGGTGAGGTCGGCGGTTTCGATGGCGGCGTCGGTGCCCGCCGCCCCCATGGCAATGCCCAAATCAGCTGCAGCCAGGGCGGGGGTGTCGTTGATGCCGTCTCCCACCATGGCGACGATCTGCCCCTGGGCTTGGAAGGATTTGATTGCTTCGACTTTATCTTCGGGCAGCAAGTTGGCCTGGAATTCATCTAAACCCAGCTGGCGGGCGATCGTCCCTGCGGTGCGGGGATTGTCGCCGGTGAGCATGACCAGCTTTTTCCCCATTTGCTGCAGTTTAGCGGCTGTTTCCCTGGCCTCTGACCTGAGGGTATCGGCGATGGCGATGGCGCCAATGACCTTGCCCTCTGCAGCCACGGGGACGGGAGTTTCGCCCATTTCTTCCCGGGCTGTCAGCCACTCTTCGCTCTCGGGGGGCAGGATAATATTGTGCTGTTCCAGCAGCCTTCTGTTCCCGACTAGGATCCTTTTCCCTTCCACCTGGCCGCTGATGCCGCCGCCGGCAAATACCTGGATGTCTTCAGCGTCTGGGAGGGGTAAGCGTGAGGCCCTGCCCAGGATGGCACTGCCGATATGGTGTTCAGAGCCCTTTTCTACAGCTGCTGCCAGGCGGAGGACTTCTTCTTCATCTCCCGACAGGGCGGTGATTGCAGTCACTTCAGTCTTTCCTGTGGTAAGGGTGCCGGTCTTGTCAAAGGCTATAAGGGTTACTTTGCCCGCCTTCTCCAGGAATTCGCCTCCCTTGACCAGGACCCCGAATTTTGCGGCGTTGCCGATGCCGGCTACCATGGAAATAGGGGTGGAAATGACCAGGGCTCCCGGGCAGCCGATGACTAAGAGAGTGAGGGCAGTATGGAGATTGCGGGTAAAGAGGCCGGTGAGGGCAGCAAGGGCAATAATTGCGGGGGTGTACCAGCGGGAAAACGTCTCAATAAACTTTTGCGTGGGGGCCTTGCGTTCCTGGGCCTCTTCCACCATGTGCAGGATGCGAGCGAAGGTAGTGTCTTCTCCAACCCGCTGCGCCTGAATTTCCAAGTACCCTGCTTCCACAATGGAGCTGCTGAAAACCTGGCTGCCGGAGGTGACTTCCACGGGAATCGATTCCCCGGTGATGGCAGCCTGATTGACTGAAGCGCTGCCTTTTATGACGCTGCCGTCCACCGGGATTTTCCCTCCGGAGCGGACCAGAACCAATTCTCCCGCCCCGACCTGGCTGGGGTCTACTTCTATTTCCTGGCCATCCCGGAGAACTGTAGCGGCGGCTGGGGCCAGGTCCAGCAGCTGCCCAATGGCATCCCGGGTCTTGGCCAGGGTCCTGGCTTCCAGAAACTCTCCAAGGGCAAAGAGGAAGGTGACCGCCGCCGCTTCCCATTGGTCGCCGATGAGGATGCCGCCAAGGGCGGCAATGGTGACCAGGAGCTGAATGCTGATGGCCCGGGCCCGCAAGGCATACCAAGCAGTCTGGGCGATGGGGAATCCTGCTGCCAGGGCAGCGGCTGTCATTAAGATGGCCCGGGCCAGGGGAGAGAAGTAACCCATTAGCCAGCCGAGAATAATCAGGGCGCCGGAAACGATGATAATCAGCAGTTTTTTCTTTTTGCGCAGCCACAGCTGCCAATGTTCAGGTCTCATAATTATCCCTCCTGCTGCACTTTGCTCCGCACCTGATAACCCAGTTTGGCCACTGTTTTTTCGATTGCTTCCCAGGTGATAAGGCTTTCGTCGAAGCGGACCAACAGCTTGCTGGTGGCGTAACGGACTTCCGCTTGTTCCACTCCTTTCAGCTTGCCCACAACATTGGCGATCATATTGGCGCAGTCGGGACAGGTCAGCTGTTCCAGGCGGGCAGTGACATTTACGAAAGCCATACTATCAGCTCCTCGATTTCGGGGACGCGGCGGACGGCCTTGACGATACCGTCGACGATTACTGCGGGTAGGCCGCCCGCATTATCCTCCATTATTTTTTCGGGGTTGGTGACCTTTTCCACCTGGATTTCTCCCGAAAGAGATTCCAGGGCCTCTCGGACGCGGGCGTCAAGGCGGGCGCAGGTGGGGCAGCCCTCTACTCCCAATAAAGTGATGGTCTTTTTCATAGGTTCAATCTCTCCTTTAATATTTTCTGTCTTAATTATGGAGGAAAAAATCAGGGGCGAACATGATAAATATCAATTTATAAAAAAAAAGCAGGCAAAACCTGC
>DIPE01000061.1:0-738 GCA_002427015.1 Firmicutes bacterium UBA5496
TTTGGGGCAGCAGCCCCTGGCAGGATGTCTTCAGCCCCCAGAGGGGATTGAGCCTCAAGTCCACAGGCAAACTCATTAGCATTAATGCCGATGTGGCCAAGGAGTTGGTTGTCGGGAAATTGGCCGGCGCCGATCAGGGCCAGGTCCAGCCAGGGGAAGCAAAGGTAGTGTCAGGAAAAGGAACAAAAATTGGCGTTTATCGGGATACTGAGGACAAATTGCATAAGGTTGATATAACCTGCACCCACTTTGGCTGCGAGCTCAAGTGGAACAGCGCTGAAAGCACCTGGGATTGCCCCTGTCACGGCTCCCGCTTTTCCCCCGACGGCTCAATCGTCGACGGACCTGCCCTCAAACCCCTGAGCATTCCCGGTGGGGAGGAGAGCGGAATCGATCCGGATATAATCTAACATTTCGGGGACAGAAGATGGGACAGAAAGAACCGTCCCCCCTGTCCCTTTTTTTATTTCGTCAGGGGAGGCAGGAATACTGCTAGTCAAAATCGAATTATTTAACAATGCTTTCATAAAATTCTTAGGGGGAGAATGACTTGAATCGAATCAGTGAACACCCAATCCTGAAGTTCGAGGACAAGCCTGTGATCAACTTTACTTTTGAAGGCCGGAAGCTGGAAGGGCGCCAGGGAGACACAATTGCATCTGCCCTTCACGCCAACGGCATTATGGTCCTTAGTCACAGCAGGCGCAACAAACGTCCCCGGGGCTTTTTTTGTGCCAT
>DIPE01000061.1:960-4224 GCA_002427015.1 Firmicutes bacterium UBA5496
CAGCTTCTGGTTGTTGGCGGAGGACCCGCCGGTCTGGCTGCTGCCAGCGCTGCCGCCTCACTGGGGATTGAAGTTTTGCTGGCAGATGAAGGCTTGAAACTAGGGGGGCAATTGGTCAAGCAGACCCACAAGTTCTTTGGTTCTCGGGAACATCATGCCGGTGTCCGGGGCATTGATATTCCCAACCTGCTTCTGGAAAACCAGGATAAGGTCAAAATCATGAGCAACACCACCATCATTGGCTGTTATGAGGACGGAGTGCTGACAGCAGTCACCGGCGAAGACCATTATTTTAAAATTAAACCTCAGCGGGTGGTTTTTGCCACGGGAGCCAGTGAAAAATTTCTCGCTTTTCCCGGCAATGACCTTCCGGGGGTATACGGAGCCGGCGCCGTTCAGACCCTGATGAATCAATACGGAGTAGTTCCCGGCAAAAGGGTTTTGATGATAGGAGCCGGCAATATCGGCATCATCGTCAGTTATCAGCTGCTTCAGGCCGGCATTCATGTGGCGGCGGTGGTTGAGGCAGCTCCCAATATTGGCGCCTACCTGGTTCACGCTTCTAAACTCGCCCGGGGGGGGGTTCCTATTCTCACCCGCCATACCATTGTCGAAGCCAAAGGCACAGACTCAGTCCAGTCCGCAGTCATTGCCCAGCTGGATGAAGACTGGCAGGTTATTCCCGGCACTGAGAAAGAATTAGAGGTAGATGTAGTGTGTTTGGCAGTCGGCCTGTCACCGGTGCTGGATCTGCTCAGCCAGATAGGGTGCAGGCGGAAGTTCATCCCCGAACTGGGTGGTGATGTGCCATTCAGAGATAAGCAGCTCAAGACCAGCATTGACTGGATCTATGTAGCCGGCGACACAGCCGGGGTGGAAGAGGCCAGCGTTGCCATGGTGGAAGGGCGCTTGGCCGGGGCTGCTGCCGCTGCCCAGTTGGGTGCGGACAGCACCGAGGCCGGAAAGATTATTGCCAGCTGCCAGGCCAGCCTGGATTCACTGCGCCGTGGTCCCGTGGGGGCCAAAATTCGTGCCGGCATTGCCAAACTGGAAGGGGGATGCTGCAATGCTTAAATCATCAGGTATAGCGCAAAAGAGCGATTGGGAGGCCAAGCTTCCCGATGTTAACAGACGCAAATCCGGTCCTTATGTGGTGATCGAATGTTACCAGAAGATTCCTTGCAACCCCTGTGAGGGCGCCTGCCCCAATAATGCTGTTACTATCGGCGAAGACATCAACAACATTCCCTGCGTTGATTATGATCGCTGCAACGGCTGCGGAATTTGCATTTCCCGTTGCCCCGGCCTGGCCATTTTTGTTGTGGATGAGGGCTTTTGCCCGGGATTCGGCAAAATCCTGATTCCCTGGGAATACCTTCCTTTGCCGACAAAGGGCGCTGTTGTAGCCGGGGTCGGCCGGGACGGCAAAGAGCTGTGCCCTGCCGAAGTGGTAGAAGTGCGTACTGCCAAGAATCAGGATCGCACAGCTGTCATCGGCCTCAAAGTTCCTCTTGATTTTGTCAACCGGGTCAGAGGTATTAAACTCGGGGGTGAAGAGAATGGAAGATAAAGATACAATCATCTGCCGTTGTGAAGATCTGACTCGGGAGGACGTGCGCAAACTCATTGCCGCCGGCTACACTACCCTGGAAGAAATAAAGCGAATCAGCCGGTGCGGCATGGGCCCCTGTCAGGGAAGGACCTGCCTGCCGCTGCTGGCGCGGGAAATTGCCGCAATGACCGGCAAGGATCTTGCTGAGATTTTGCCGGCCAAAACCCGTCCCCCTGTAAAGGGCATCAAACTGGGCACGCTGGAGAAGGGGAGGGAAGACCATGAGTAAGAATACCGCGGAAGTAGTGATCATTGGCGGCGGCATCTCCGGCTGCGCTACCGCTTATTACCTGGCCAAACTGGGTGTCACCGATATTGTCGTAATTGAAAAAGATTTCCTTGCCAGCGGCTCTACCGGCCGCTGCGGCGCCGGCGTTCGTCAGCAGTGGGGCTTAAAGATGAACGTCCTCCTCTCCAAGGAGAGCATCAAGGCTTATGAAACTCTGAATGAAGAACTGGACACGGGCCTGGATATTGAGTTCAAGCAAGAGGGCTACCTGATGCTGGCCTATTCCGAAAAAATGGTGGAACAGTACAAAAAGAATGTGGCCCTGCAAAAGTCCCTGGGAATTGAGGTAGAACTCATTACTTCAGAAGAAGCCAGGGAGATTGTCCCCTATTTAAATACCGAGGGACTGCTGGCTGCCACCTTCTGCCCCACTGATGGACACATTAACCCCTTTATTACAACTAATTCTTACGCCGAAGCTGCCAGACGCCTTGGGGTGCGAATATTGACGTTCACCGAGGTCACCGGCATCGATGTGGAAAAGGGCAGGGTCGTGGCTGTAGAAACAACCAAAGGCAAGATTTTTACAAATAGAGTCTTGAATGCCGCCGGCGGTTATTCTCGGGAGGTTGCCGCTATGGCCGGTGTGAAGCTGCCCACTCATCCCGAGCGCCATCAGATCCTGGTTACCGAAGCTGTGGCCCCTGTCCAGGGACCCATGGTTATTTCCCTGCATCACGGCATTTATTGCCAGCAGGCGCCCCATGGCAGTTTTATCATGGGTTTTGGCGACCCCAATGAGCTCAAGGAGCATGTCATCACTTCAACCTGGCATTTTCTAGAGGAAATGGCGGCCAAGATTCTGCCTCTCCTGCCCCCCTTGGCAGAGCTGAGAGTGGTGCGGCAGTGGGCAGGCTTGTATAATATGTCTCCTGATGCACAGCCTATTCTCGGAGAAGTCCCCCAGCTCCAGGGCTTCTATAATGCAGTTGGCTTTAGCGGTCATGGCTTTATGCTCGGTCCCGTCACCGGCAGGCTGATGGCTGAGCTCATCAGCGGCAGGCAGCCCCATATGGATATTTCACCTCTTTCTCTCGAACGTTTTGAAAAAGGCGAACTGCTGCGGGAACCTTCAGTAGTATAGGCTTTCAGCGTACAGCCCCTTCTTCTTGGGAGGGGCTGTACGCTGTTGACAAACGGGGAAAACCAGGATATATTCTTAGTAGGTTTGTGATTTTTTTAGCTATTGTAATTCAGATTAGTGAAACTTTTCACGCGATCTAATGTCAACTGGAAAGGGGAATAACCAATGGGTAATTGTTGCTGTGGAGGCAATTGTCAAGACGCAAAACTGACAGAGATACTTGAAGAGTATAAGGGAATGGGCGGAGTGCTGATTCCCGTGCTTAAGAAAGCTCAGGAA
>DIPE01000052.1 GCA_002427015.1 Firmicutes bacterium UBA5496
TTTGTGTCAAATGTTGTGTCAAAGTTATTGAAAAAACCATTTAAAATTAATTAATATGTAGTCTCTCTTGCCATATGTATTTTTTAAAAAACCCTTGTTATCATCATTATCGCCGCTTTTGATCGCTTATAATAAAAGATCGGCTGAAACAAACTAGGAATCGTAATCCGCTTGTTGGGGGTTCAAGTCCTCTTGCCGGCTCCAGTAGTGAAACAGGTGGTTGCCCGTTATAACGATGTTTATGGGCAACCACTATTATTTTATTTGCTGTAATATGGATACTATTGCTCATCAAAGCACCTCGCTCCATTTTCTTTGTATTGGAGCGAGGTTAATATATCCTCGGTTANNGGGACGGTTCTCAAAGGGTTCAATCGGAAGTTTGCGCGAAAAAAGGCCAACCTGCCACTGATATAGCGAAAGGTTGAGCCTTATACGACATGAACAGGGCGAACAGGGGACGGTTCCCGAACAGGGGGCGCGAACAGGGGACGGTTCTCCGTTCTATGCCCTACATAAACGAGGTTAATATATCCTCGGTTAAGATACGGGTCATAGCCCGGCGTCTGGACGGCTCCCCTTCCAGATTAGGAAGAGGCCGGGCGGCAGCATAGACCATTTGCCCAACTTCTTTTATCAGGTTCTGGTTTAAGGGCTTACCGACGGCAGTTTCTCCGTTGAAAGTCAGCAATACAGGACGGGAGGCTACCCCCGTAAGGCATACACGCAGGTCCTCCACAAAGCCATGTTTTTCTTTTAGCGTAACGGCAACTCCGGCTAAAGGAAAATCTATCCCCTCGCGCAACCGGTACTTTTTGTAATCGGAGCGGCAGGTCAGTGAAGGGGCAGGTATGGTGATCTGCTCAAGCAACCGGCCTTTAAGATCATTAAAAGGTGCGGCGCCGTCCTTAGAGTACAGGGACTCCAAGTCAACCTCTATGTCTTTTTCCTTGGAGAGCAGTCTGACAGTTGCCTGCAGGGCAATTAATACGGGCGCCAAATCGCCCTGATATACCGCAAAGCAGCGCTTGCCTGCAATAACGTGGCAGAGCTCACCGCCACGTTTGTAACAAGGAGCAACCGCTTTGCCCCACTCGGCTGAACGATTATAATAGCGGCACCGGGTGTTCTGCAGTATATTGCCGCCCAGGGTGGCAATATTCCTAACCTGTTTGGTGGCTACAAGATCTGCTGCCCTGGCAATAACGGGGCATTTTTCATTTACCAGGGGATCAGAGACAAGGCGGGCAAGGGTAACCCCTGCTCCGATGGTCAGCCCTCTTTTGGGGTCGCATGAAATTTCTTGCAATTCATCCATATTGGATAGGGATACAAGCTCGCCGGGGGTTGTCAGGCCCAGCTTCATTCTGACAAGCAGATCGCTGCCTCCCGCCAGGATTTGGGGTTTATATTCTGCCTCGGTCAGTATTTTAATGCAATCCTGTACGGTGCCGGGGGTATGGTGCGTAAAATGAGGGAGTATCATCTCCAGTCCTCCTCTGCGATGGTGATTTTTATGGGCAGTTCTTTGGGCCATTCCCCGGTGGCGTTGGCCACGGCATTGCATATGGCAACGAGAATCCCGGAAACCAGACCTTCACCCACCTCTTTGGTAATAAAGGCCTGATCCGGTTCATAACTTTCGGTGGTTATTTCCAGGTGTCCGGATTCAACCATTTCATGGGCCGTGGGGAGTTTGTAATCAAGTAGGGAGGGGTTGAGGGTAACACCCTTGTTCATGATCACTTCTTCTGCCATCGCCTGGCCCACAGCCATGGAAACCTGGCCGTCGATTTGGCCCTCCACCAGGATCGGGTTAATGGCAAAACCACAGTCATGGGCTGTGAGGGCATTGATAACCTTCATCTGACCTGTCCTGATATCTACTTCCACTTCAGCCACCTGGGCATCAAAGGCGTAACTATCGCTCCAGGCCCCCCTGGCGTTCTTCAGGCTGGGACCTATTTCCGCCTTTTCGTGGCCCCTGCGGGAACCTTTGCCTACAATTGGATCCCCTTGCTGCTCCTCGATATGGAGGGCGATGGCTTTGTCGAAGGGAACAGATGTATCCGTCCCTTTGATAAAGATCCTTTTGTTTTGCAAGACCAGTTCCTCCGGAGCAGCCTGCAGCAGTTTTGATCCGGCGGCGATGAGCTGCCGCCTTGCGTCCTCGGCCGCTTTCTTTACCGCGTTACCGGTAACCATGGTCAGGCCGCTAATCCATGAGCCGATATCCACCGGAGTGGTACCGGTATCGGCGGCAATAACCTGGATATCCTCCATCTGCAAACCGAGCTCATGGGCGGCGATTTGGGCCAATACAGTTTCAGCTCCCTGGCCGATATCAGTGGCTCCGGTCAGGAGATGAGCTGTCCCGTCATCATTAAACTTGATTATGGCGGCGGAATTATTGGGATAAATCAAGCTGCCGGTGAAATATGCGCTTACGCCCATGCCGATGCCGCGCTTGATATTGCCGGAAGCCATCTGCAAAGACCTGTTTTTGGCGTATTTGTTAACAAAATCGGTTTTATCCGCAGCCTGTTGAATGCATTCCAGCAGACCCGCGTTTTTGATACTGTCACCGTTGGGCAGTACTTCGCCGGGTTTTCTGGCATTACGCAGCCGGATAGTGATGGGATCCAGGCCAAGTTCCTCCGCGATCATATCCAGCTGGGATTCAACGGCATAGCGGATCTTGGGCGCTCCGTGGCCGCGCTGGGGTGAGCGCACGGGATTATTGGTATAAACGGCGTAACCGATATAATCAAGGGCGGGAATACGGTAGGGCAGCACTACAAAGCCCCAGGAGAGAAAGACCATGACCACACTGCTGCCACGATAAGCGCCGCCGTTATCATAGCAGCGGACTTTTTGCCCCAGGATCAGGCCGTCCTTGTCTACGGCAGTTTCCAGATCAATAATCAAGGGCTGGCTGTGCCGGTAATACGAAAATATTTCCTCTCTTTCCGCCACATAGCGCACAGGGCTTCCTGTTTTGATCGACAGAAGGGAAGTGCAGAATTCATGCGAGAAAAGATCAATTTTGCCGCCGAAGGCTCCTCCCACCCAGGCTTTATGCACCTGGATACGGTTGGCGGGCATTTTCAGAGTGCGGGAAAGGTGCCAGCGCTTTCTAAACCCTCCCATGCTTGAGGTCCAGACATGCAAGGTGCCCCCTTGATCGTAATGGGCTACAGTTGCCTGAGGTTCAAGGTAGCAGTGCGTTCTCAGCTGAGCATCAAAACGGTCTTTGCGTACCAGGTATGCCTTGGCGAAGGCGGCATCCAAATCCCCGAAGCTCCTGGAGCACTGTCCTCCGATATTTTTAAAATCGCCAATTAAATCAGGAATTTCCACCGGATGTATTTCCGGTGCCTCCGGCTGCATGGCTTCAAAAGGCTCAAAAACCGCAGGCAGTTCCTCGTAGGTGACGTCTATAGCGTTAATCGCCCTCATAGCTGTTGCCTCATCTACAGCTGCTACGGCAGCCACCTCTTCACCAACATAGCGTACCCTGTCATTAGCCAGGACATATTGGTCGGCAGGGTAACGGGGAGTTTCCACAAAGCCGTGTCGCACGTCCCAGGCATCCCGGCCGGTGATTACGGCCTTTACGCCCGGTATTTTCAATGCTTTGGACGTGTCAATGCTGAGGATCTTGGCATGGGGCAGGGGGCTTCTGAGTATTTTTGCGCAGAGCATGCCGGGTATTTGGATATCTACCGTATATTTAGCCTCTCCGGTTACTTTAGCCGGACCGTCGATGCGCGGTACACTCTTTCCAATCAAAGTATCTTTCATGCTTTGTTCCTCACACTTTCAATAGCCTCAACGATCTTGTTGTAACCCGTGCACCGGCAAAGATTGCCCTCCAGTGCCTTCTGAATCTCCGGTCGGGTAGGGCTAGTATTGTTGGCCAGCAAGGCTGTGGCTGAAAGAACCATACCAGGTGTACAAAAGCCGCACTGGACGGCACCGTGGTCGATGAAGGCCTGCTGCACGGGGCTCAATTGCCCGTTGATCGCAATGCCTTCTATGGTTGTGATCTTTTTTCCTTGCGCTTCAATAGCGAGCATCAGGCAGGCCAGCACCGGTTGGCCGTCCAACAGGACCGTACAGGAACCGCACTCTCCTGTGCCGCAGCCTTCTTTTGTGCCGGTAAGATGCAGTTTGGTGCGCAAAACCTCCAGCAATGTTTCATTGTCATGTACGGGAACTTCGCGTTCCTCTTTATTCACGCTTAACGTAATTATTCGTCTGCTTTTTTCTTTTGTTTTAGCTTCTTTCATATCGCTTATTCCCATAAATACCCCTCCTGTTCAGCAAAATTCGCGAAATATGGCACTTGCAGCTATAGTGCATAGTAGTCGCTAGTTAGTTGCAAATCCCAGGCTTTACTTAGAATTGCGAGTATTTTGGGCTGCTGCTTAGCCAAGAAATAGAGTTTTCAACGAGGCCCTATTATTAATTTTATTCCCGTTCTTTCTTCTCCGTCAATCTGAATATCAACAAAGGCTGGAATACAAACAAGGTCTACGCCGCTGGGAGCGACAAACCCCCTGGCGATAGCCAATGCTTTAATGGCTTGATTAAGAGCTCCTGCTCCAATAGATTGCATTTCAGCTTTCCCATGTTCCCTTATAACTCCTGCTAAAGCTCCAGCTACAGAATTCGGATTGGATTTTGCTGAGACCTTTAATACTTCCATAACTTTTAGTGCCTCCTTGTGTGATACTATCCCGAGCAAATATGATAGCCACCATGATTAGTTATACTTAAGCATCTTCACTTAAGCATCTTCAGCATCTTCCGGTGTCGCCATGCCCACTTCCAGCCCTCCTTCATAGCCATTGGTTAGAAACGCCGGATAATTTGTTTGTTATTATTATAATTAACTTCCACAATATTGTGCAAATTCCTTCTTTTCAGTTCAGAAAACACTTTTTATGGCTACAATACATTAAGTATATTTATATGGATTTTTTTCCTAACACGTTTAATTATTATTACTATTTGTATGCCCGGCTAAGGCTGGTCATACTAACGAGTTATTTACAAGATAGAAAAACTGTGCGATACATTAAACTGGCCATTATTAGCCAAACTAGAATCCTACCCCTCGCCAATTATGGATTAGGGAAAGACCTGGTTATTTGTTATAGGCTGCTTTCCCTGCCGTGTACACGAGCAGTAACTGCACGGCTAGCAAAGCCAGGCCGCCCAAGACAATCAACCTGGGTTCCCGCCAACTCGT
>DIPE01000024.1 GCA_002427015.1 Firmicutes bacterium UBA5496
ACCAGCCAACAGCTTCGGGGTTTAGTGTCCCTTTTTCTGTGCACAGTCTTACTTTGCCGGTCAATTCCGGTTCATGATATGCCATTAAATACACCTCCTGTACTGATACTTCTCTGCCTGGAGGTAATTTCCTGCAGGGATAATAGGCGTGTTTTAGTCCATTGGCCAGGGCTTCCTGGGTGATTCGGTAGGTTCCATAGTTTCAATTATTCTTTCAAGCATAGGAAATCCCCCTTTAACTTCATCTTACCTGACGGAAGCAAAGGAGTAATCGGCCTTCAGGCCTATATTATATAGGTCAAAGGGATGATTTTTTTGCTGACCCGGTGTAAAAAAAAGCCCTTGCACAGGGCTTTAGTCGTTAATTTTAAAGAGTTTGAGCAGGCGGGTGAAGAAACTTGCTTTCTCAGTGGATTCAGCGGGCTCCTTTGCCTCTTCGGTTTTCACTTTCAGGGCCGGGGTGCTGGCGATAAACTGGACCGAGCGGGGGGTTACTTTGTCGGAGACAAAGGATACCGGTTGCTCCTTGCCTTCCGGCAGTTCAAAGTCAGCGAGAATTCCCCCTGCCTCGAGGAAACCTTCTTTTATTTGGCTCTGACCATCGATTAGGGACTGGACATCCCCAGGCAGGCGGCCGGTGCGGTTGGCCATTTCTTGCAGACCCTCTGCCAGAGCGTTTGCTCCTGCGGAGAGATTGAGGGCGCCTGAATCGAAATCTTGGCTTTGATCGGCAAAGATGGTAAGGCCTGCGGCTAGACTGCTGCTGCCGGCCTTTAAATCCGCCAGGCCCTGGCTGAAGCCCGCGTTGCCGGAGGCCAGCTGGCTTGCGCCAGCATTCAGGTTCTGGCCCTGGCCGGCAAAGGCTTCCAGACCCAAAGTCAGTTCGCCCACGCCCTGGGCAGACTGGCTGACACCGGCTGTATATTCCTGCAGGCCCTGGCCGAACCCGGACATTTGGGTTTCGAGTTCTGCAGCCATGCCTCCAAGAATTTGGCCAAGGGCTTGCTGCTGTTCAGGGGTCAGCTTCAGGGCTGCCAATTGGGCCGGCAACTCAGCGAATGCGCCGCTAAGTCCCGCTGTCAATTGCTGATAACCTGTGGATAGGCTCTCCCCTTCGCTGCCAAGCTGGGCAAGGCCTGTGTTTAGCAGCTGGGCGTTTTCATGGATCTGCCCGGCGGCGGCAGTGTAGCCGCTAATGCCCTCCGCCAGGTCTGAGGCTCCTGCTGCCAGTCCTGCAGACCCCTGGGCCAGTTGGCCGACGCCGTCGTCCAGTTCCAGGGCACCCTGTTGCAAGCCCTGGGCACCGCTTTCAGCAATTTTTGAAATTCCTGCGGCCAGTTCGCTGGCCCCGGTGGATAGTCGGCCTATACCGGAATTAAGCTCTGTGAGGCCCTTTTTCAGTTTATTGCTTCCTGCCACCAGCTGATCCAGGCCGCCAGTCAATTGGCTGAGACCGCTTTTTATCTCAGCGGTGTCACCACTGAGGAAGCTGCTGGTGTCAAAGGGAGTGCAGGCAAAGGTAATGGGGTCCAGTTCAAATTTATCGGTATCAAACTTCAGGGTAAAGCTGGCTTTTTGCCCCGGAAGAACAGTATAAGCCAGATTGGCAGTCTTGCCGGTGATAACAGAAACAGCCCCGGAAGCCAGGATGTTGGATGCAGTTTCCAGGTTAAGGGGAATTTGAATCTGCGCTACATAATTTCCCCGGAAATAGGCCTTGGCCTTTTCGTTGGGCCGGACAGCAATGGCAATGGCGATGGTGCCGGACTTGCCTATTACTTCTTGGGGAGTGACGCTGACACCATTCAGCTTGTAATCAAGGGCATAGGTAAAGGGCAGTTCTCCCTGGGCCAGCTGGCCCTGGTAGTAAAGGACTTCATCTGCTTTTTGCCAGCGGATCTCATCAGCGGCAATGCCAGGCTGCTGAGAACCGGAGAGATTGAGGACTGAAGTGTAGTAGCCATAATCTGTGTATACGCCTTTTTCGGGGGTCTCAATGCGGTTGACAACATATATTTGCCCTATGCTGCCGTCGGCGTTGAGATTGGCGTACACTGTCTCGTCTTTGATTAAGGCCTGTTCCTCATTGGCTTGAGATACTGCTGAGGCTGCAGTCAGGGTCAAGATCAAGATCATAGACAGCAACAGGCTGGTAAGCTTTTTCATATCATGCGCTCCTTTTTTCCTTATGGCGAATTAGTTTGGTTCCTAAAGTGGTACTCATGATGACTGGGTCAAAGACCATCAGCAGCACCGGCAGCAAAGTCAGGACCAAGATCCCCGAGAGGGCTGCTCCTCGACCCAGAAGCATGCCAATTGTGCTGATGGCATCAATTTTCGACATTAGTCCCTCAGCGTATCCTGCCAGGGAGAGGATCAAGGCGGAGGTGAGCACTGAACCGCCGGAGGCTCTCAGGGCCAGCGCCGCCGCTTCTCTGGGCAGGTGCTGCAAACGGAAATCCATATAGCGATTGGTCAAGAGAATGGCATAGTCGATGGTCGCCCCCAACTGCAGGGACTTGATTACCAGGTAGCCGATGAAAACCAGACTGGAGCCTGTAAAATACGGGACCCCCATGTTGATCCAAATGGCGATCTGGATGACAGCCACCAGCAGGATTGGCAGGGTGAGGGAACGGAAGGTCAGGAGGATGATAATTCCCACAGCAGCCAGGGAAAAGATGCTGACGATGAGGTTATCGGTTTCTACTGTGGATTTGATGTCGGCCACGCTGGTGGCCGTTCCCGCCGCCAGCCATTTGTCCGGATAGTATTTCTGGGCGGCAGATTCAATGAATTCAACAGCGGCAAAAGTTTCCGGGCTTTCTCCCGCCACAGCCAGGTTGACAATTATTCTGCTGTAATCCTGGGAGAGGAAATTATCTCGCACTGCCTGGGGCAGAAACTCCCTGGGGATCGCGGGGTCAGCCACGGTGACTAGAGCAGTTACATTTTTTATATAGGGGCTGGCCTTCAGTTCGGCGCAGAGGGCAATTTCCCCATTAAGATCAGCGTTGGGCACCAGCAGCATCACTGGGTTGGATGTCCCGAACAGGTCATCGATGCGCTGGCGCTGTTGGGCATATTCACCGGCCCCGGAACTGCCGGAAGTGTCTCCATAGAGGTAGGTATTGTTTCTCTGGGCGAGAAAAGAGGGGATGGCCACTATCAGAACCAGGGCAATAATCAAGTAGCGCAGTTTAACAACGGAATGGCCAAATTTCTTGAAACTGGGGAGGAATTGCCTGTGCTTGCTCTTTTCGATGAGGTTGCGGCAAGAGTAAAGAAGCAGAGGCATTAATATTAGGACTGTCAGGTAGCTGATGAGAATGCCTTTGGCCAGCACCAGTCCGATGTCTGCGCCGATGGAGTACTGCATAAAGATCAAAGCCAGGAAACCGGCAATGGTAGTGGTGCTGCTGGCGGAAATGGATTTGACTGACTTCTTGGCAGCGGCCAAAACCGCCGGCAGTGGCTCCAGGCCGTTGCTCCTTTCCTCGGTATACCGGTGGCAGATGAAGAGGGAGTAATCCATGGAAATGGCAAGCTGCAGCACCGCCGCCATGGCATGGGTGATGAAGGAAATGCTGGGAAAGACGATGTTGCTGCCCATGTTCAGGAGAATGGATACTCCGATAACCGCAAGGTAGAGAAAGGGCTCAATCCAGGAATGAGAGGCGAACATCAGGATAATTATGCACAAGGGGACGACAACAATCATGATTTGGAAGATCTCGCTGGCCAGCACAGTCTGCATGTAGCGGGTATCCTCCGCCGCTCCGGCAATGCTGACTTTGTCCCCCAGTTGCTCCCGAATGCCCTCCAGGGCGGCAGTGGTGGTTTGGCTGTAATTGGAGCCGGCAAATTCCACCTGAAAGAGGGCGTTGTTTCCTTTATAGTATTGGTCCAGCAGTTCCTGGGAGATAAAGGAGAGGGGCTGAAGGACGTTGGTAATGTCGTCCAGCCAGATGACATTCTTGACTCCTGCCACTGCCAGGATTGTTTCTTTAGCGGCAATGGCCTCCGGGATGGAAACATTCGCTACCATTACATCAGCCATACCGGGGTAGCCAAATTCTGTTTCCAGCACATCAATAGCCTGCTTAGTCTTGGATTCCTCGGGAAGATAATGAGCCAGGTCATAATTGACCCTGACCCGGGGGATGAGAAACAGGCTCACTGCCAGTAACGCCAAAAAGAAGATATAGACGATTTTTCTGTATTTGATCAGCCAAGCAACTATTTTATCCAATTATGCGACCTCCTCTAGATAAAGCGTGTGTCGATGTTGTTAAAGATACTCTTCAGGAACTCATCCACCAGGTGATGGAGGCGTTCATCATCGCCGCCGTAACGGCGAAATATGTTGAGGAGGCCTTCAATCACTGCAACAGCCAGGGCCTCTGCCAGGAGGGGATCCTGAGCCTGGGCAGGAAGCTTGGGCAGCAGGTCAATGATCAGTCTCTCTCGGACCAATGCTGTCAGCTGCACCCGGACGTTGGCAAATTTGGGGGCGCTGTTGCGCATGAGAATGAGGAATTGTTTCTTGTTGGCCAGGAATACTGCGGTGATGGTTTCGGCAAATAAATCAATGCTGGGGGTGGAACCTACTGTTTCCATCTTGACCAGCTTGTTGACTGACTCCAGCACCGGGGAGATGATGGTTTCGAAGAGATCGTCCTTGCCGGAAAAGTAGGCATAGATATTGCCTACAGTAATCCCCGCTTGCTGGGCGATGTTGCGCATAGATGCTCGGCGGTAACCTGCCACAAGGAATTCATCGATGGCAGAATCAAGTATTTTCTTGCGGACTTTTGGTTTCGGCACTTGCATAACAAAACACCCGTTCATTATTTGATACTTATATTATGCCCCCTGAGCATGGTAAATGTCAATATTAAACACTAATTTTTTTTTGAATAATAAACCCGGGTAGGGCAAAGGGTTGTTTTCCCGATTTGGTACTCAAAAATATCTGACCTCTTGGTCAGGAGAATCAAATACGTACGAATGTGATATTATTAAATTAGGGTTATTTATTGGATTGATGATAGAGTGACACTCTCTATGCTGAGGATATTAGCCTGAAAATCGCAGAAGGAGTAAGAAAATGATCAGATTAGGTGAAATGCAAACACTTGAGGTTGTCAGGAAATCTCCGACAGGTGTGCAACTAAGTTCTCGGGATAATCCGGCAGAGGAAGTTTTGCTGCCAAAAAGTCTGATGTCATCTGGGCTCAAAGAAGCAGATGAAATAGAGGTCTTTGTGTACAGGGATTCAGAGGGCAGGCTCACAGCCACGACTCAGAGGCCAAAAATCACCCTGGACGAGGTTGCCTTCCTTAGGGTTAAAGAAGTTGCTGAGGTTGGGGCATTCCTGGATTGGGGGCTGCCAAAGGACTTGTTTTTGCCCTATCGGGAGCAAACTTCCCGGGTCCGGGAGGGCAAAGAATACCTGGTAGGTTTGTATGTTGACAACAGTGACCGCTTGTGTGCCACTATGCGCATATATGATTTTCTCAGAACTGATTCGGCATATAAAATGGATGAATGGGTTACAGGGATTATCTATGATATGGAAAATGATTTAGGGGCCTTGGTTGCAGTAGACCGGAAATTTAATGCCCTGATTCCCAAAAGTGAGCTGGTCGGCAGTTTCAATTATGGTGACATAGTAAAGGCAAGGGTGGCCAGGGTAAGAGAAGATGGAAAGCTGGACCTAAGCCTGAAGGAACGGCCTTTTATCCAGATAGACAGGGATGCAGGTTTAATAATGGCAAAGTTAAAAGAAAAGGAGGGTGTTCTTTACCTCAATGATAAAAGCACCCCAGAAGAAATATACACGCAACTAGGTATGAGCAAAGGTTCCTTTAAAAAGGCTGTGGGCAGACTATTAAAGGAAAAGTCGATTCGGTTTATCGAGCATGGTATTGAGCTCATTGATTAATTGGTTTGAGAGATGATTGTATTTACAGTTACCAAGCGCCAATTGGAACAGCAACTTCAAAAGTGTGGAGAATTGGGGGATGGGATCTATTTGGCGGGGTGCTGGTTCCGACCTGTCCATACATCCCCATATAGATGAAGCTAAGGTGGCGGCGGAACATCAAAAAAGCGCCTGAGGGCGCTTTTTTCTTAGATTACCTGCTATTTAGTTCAATTATTTTCAGGATGACAGCCACGGCTTTTTTCATTGAGTCTATGGGAATATATTCAAATCTTCCATGAAAGTTATGGCCGCCGGTAAAGAGGTTGGGGCAGGGCAGTCCCATGAAGGATAGCCTTGCGCCGTCAGTGCCTCCCCGGATCGGGGCAATTTTAGGCGTGACCTCGGCTTCTTCCATGGCCTTTTTCGCCAGTTCGACAATCTCGATTACCGGCTCAATTTTCTCTTTCATATTGTAGTATGAGTCAGTTAACTGCAGCTCCACTGTATCGGGGCCGTACTTTATATTAAGGAAGTTGACGGCTTCCTGGATTACTTGCTTTTTCTGGGCGAAGAGTTCTTTGGAGTGATCCCTGATAATATAATGGAGTTCGGTCTCTTCAACATCGCCGCGGATATCGGTCAGATGAATGAAACCTTCGTAATGCTCGGTATACTCCGGTCTTTCCGCCAGAGGCAGCAGGGAATTAAACTCCATGGCAATCAGCATCGAGTTGATCATGATATTTTTGGCGGTGCCCGGGTGCACGTTTCTTCCCCGAATGGTTAGTTTCGCACTAGCGGCATTAAAGTTTTCATATTCCAGTTCGCCAAGGGGGCCGCCGTCGACAGTATAAGCATAATCCGCGTTGAATTTTGCCACGTCAAAGAAATCTGCCCCGCGGCCAATCTCTTCATCAGGAGTGAAGGCCACTTTGATTTCTCCATGCTCTATTTCGGGATGAGCAGCTAAGTATTCCATGGCGGTGATGATTTCTGCAATCCCAGCCTTGTCATCTGCTCCCAGCAGGGTAGTCCCGTCGGTGACAATCAGGGTCTCTCCCGCATAGTCCAGCAAATCCGGGAAATCCTTGGGAGATAGGATTATATTCTTTTCTCGGTTGAGGAGGATATCACCGCCGCCATAGTTCTCGACCAAAGTTGGGCACACGTTTTCCCCGGAGGCATCGGGGCTGGTGTCCATATGGGCGATAAAACCGATGGTTTTCACTTCTCTGTCCAGATTTGAGGGCAGTGTTGCCATTACATAGCCCTTTGCGTCCATGGACACATCGGCCAGGCCGATTTCCCTCAGTTCCTTAACCAGTGTCTCGCCTAAAGCCAGCTGATTTTCTGTGCTGGGGCAGGTCTCCACTTCCTGAACCGATTGTGTATTAATCTGCACATACTTTAAAAACCGCTCAACAACCTTGTCCACGCTGATCACTCCTCTAATAATCCTTTAATCACATCCTCATTATAGCAGTAAAGAACCTGTGGGCAAAAATATATTAGCATGCTGAGTGTTCTGCCTTTTGAAGGGAATAAAGTTTAGTGCTAAAATGTAGTCAGAGCTCTTAGAATGGGGAGGAGTGCCTGTGAAAATTCTAGTCACTGGATTTGCGCCCTTTGGCGGCGAAAAGATCAATCCGGCCTATGAGGCGGTCAAGCTGCTGCCGAGTACAATTGCAGGCACGGCCATCATCAAGGCAGAATTGCCCACGGTTTTCCGTAAGGGCGCCCAGGTGTTGCAAGCTCTAATTAACGCTCATAACCCTGATGCAGTCCTCTGTATTGGTCAGGCAGGGGGCGGGCCGGTTATCTCGGTGGAAAGAGTGGCAATTAATTTACAGGATGCCCGGATTGCCGATAATGAGGGCAACTGCCCGAATGATGAAACTATCAGCGTCCAGGGCAAGACAGCTTATTTCAGCAACCTTCCCACCAAGGCCATTGTCCAGTTTTTGCGGGAGAACGGCGTTCCCGCGGCATTGTCCTACACTGCCGGCACTTATGTCTGCAATGATGTCCTGTACCATCTGCTTTACTGGATTGATACTCTTTATCCGCAAATGCAGGGAGGATTTATTCATGTGCCCTATGACCCGGCGCAGGTTGTAAATCTCTCTCCACCGGCCCCGTCGATGCCCATTGCCGCCATTAGCGAGGGGCTGCGGCTGGCTCTGATTGCGATTATCAATTCCTAGGGGGTTAGTTATTTCATTTAATCACGAGTTACAGCATGCTACGAAAAAAACTATGCAGGAGGAAAAGCAATGGAAACACCTTTTGGCGTGTCCAACTATGAAATTGATTACCCTTTGTTCTTAAAATTTTTCAGGTTTCATAACCAAAGAGGATTGCGCCGGTATGTTTTTATCCTGGCCTATATCTTAATCGCTGTGGGAATCTTGTCCGGATCAATCTATTTTTTGACTGTTGGTTTCAATGAAAGTATGCTGCGTTTAATGGGTATTCTCATCCTGGGCTTATTGCTGCTACTGTATCTCAACTGGGTTTATCCCAGGATATTATACAAATACGCTCGGAATATGTACGAAGTGCCTTTGACCCTGCAGCTCTTTACTGACTATGTCCAGCTTGATGCCAAAGGGGCAAAATACTCCGGCAAATCCGAGACCAAGTACGAGGCTCTGGACAGCGCTTTTGAGACAGATGACATGTTCTTTATGTACCTGACTAAGCGTCAGGCCTACCTTCTTGCCAAGGATACCATTTCCCCTGAGGTTGCTATGAGGTTGCGCTCGATTCTGCAGGCGAAGCTGGGGGCAAAGTATAAGTGCCTGAGCCGAGATTTTTCCGGAAAGAACCGAAAACGGCAGAACATTTAAGTGTCAAGAGAAATGCCGGCACCAGGCCGGCGTTTTTTTATCCTCAAAAACGGCGAGTCGGATAAAGGAGGTTATATTATAATGGGAGTAACTTCCGGAAGAAAATAGGCGGTGATGGAATGCAATATTTCCTGTTCATTCAGGCGGTTATTTCCTATGTGGAAAACAGGCTGAAAACCCATGTGGACAGTTCAGAATTAGAAAAGATCACTGGATTTTCTTTACCCCATACCCGGGCAGTGTTCGCGCAAACCACTGGCATTAGTCTGGCCAAGTATGTTCTGTCCAGGAAAATTGCCAACGCGGCTTTTGAAATTGCCCATACCCCACGAAATATCCTGGATATTGCCCTGGATTACGGCTTTGACAATTATGATACTTTTACCCGGGCCTTTAAGCGGGTAACCGGGTCTGCGCCCAGAAACTTCCGCAAAGAAAGCCGCGGGGTAGGCAGAATCAAGCTTTCTGCCGGAACATACGGTCCGGGGATCAGCGGCACTGACTCAATCCCAAAGGAGGTATTGAATATGAAAATTGTAAAAAACGATTATAGCTGCATATTGCACGGCGTGCCTAAGGTAGAATACAAATCGGGAGAATGCACTCCCTTTCCTGCCTGTCTCAAGGCCTGCCTCAACTACCTGGGGCAGGATATCAGCTACGCATATCTCATGGCGGTTTCCGGGGCGGCTTTTCGGCTCAGGTGGAATACTGCCTGCTGGGACGGCGGCAACGTAGACCTGCTTCGGATTTATGATAATCCCTTGGAGGCCTTTGAACGTTCCTTTATTGCTGCAGGCCGCTCTTACCGAATCTTAAACAGGACCCCCCAGGTAAGCAAAGCTGACTTCATCAACTTGATTCGAACAGAAATAGATCAGGGCCGTCCTGTGATCGCCCTGGGTATTATCGGGCCCCCGGAGGCCTGTATCATCACCGGTTACCGCGAGGACGGAGAGATTCTGCTGGGGTGGAACTTCTTCCAGGATAATCCTGAGTTTGCCAAGGATGTCACTATTGATCAAACCGGGTATTTTTCCTGTGCCAGCTGGTGGGAAAATCCCAATACCCTTGCTGTCATGTCTGTAAGCGAAGAAAAAGGAACCAAGGCTGGGACCAAGGAAGTGCTGGAAAACGCAATTGCGGTGATGACAAGGGAGCGAATCGGCGATTATGCCGGTGGTCAGAAAGCTTATGCCGAATGGGCGAAGGCCTTGTCCGAGGATAGTCAATTTCCGGAAAATGCGGTTTTGCCCCTGCTTTTTGAACGCCTGATGTGTCAGGGGGATGCTATGGACATGATTGCGGAAGGCCGCTATTATGGGGCAAAGTACCTGGAGTTGGCTGCTGAAGAGGATAAACGGATGAGCGCTGAATGTTTAAGGGCAGCGAAGCTTTTTAAAGAAGAGGCAGCGGTCGCTGAAAAAATGAGCGAAGTCTTGGGCAGCTGGCAGCGGGGTGAAGACCAGGCCAGGGCATTGGCCCGCCCTGCGGTGCGGGCGGAGCTGGTTAAGCTGATTGTCGAAGCAAAAGAGCTTGATGCCGAGGCCTGCAGAGTCCTCTACCAGATTGTGGCTAAGCTTTAAATTGAACGCCGGCTACGGCCGGTGTTTTCTTATACATTAAGTTTTTTCCCCACAAGTGCAGATAATAACTGGGTTAATTCCGGGAAGCCAAAGCAGAGGTAGTCCGCCTCTGTTTTTATTGTTCTTTTCCTGCCGTGGACAATTCTTGCGCTCATAAGGCCGGCGCCCTTTGCGCCTTGGATGTCATGTTTTTCTGAGTCGCCTACAAAGAGGCACTGGCCAGGGAGCAGGCCGTGCTTACCAACCAGCTGAAAAAAAGCCGCGGCAGCTGGTTTGTAAAAACCTGTTTCGGCGCAGATGACAATGTCGGCGAAATATTTGCCTAATCCCGAGCCCTCAATCCGCAATTTCTGCTCTTCTATCAGATAGGAGTTGGAGATTAACCCCAGCTTGACGGTTTTGCTCAGGCGCGCTAACAGTCCTTCCGCTCCCGGAAAAACAAAATGGCTTTTGATGAAGCAGGATAAATAAGTTTCAAGGTATTCCGGATGCCAGGGCAGGCCGAAATCCTTGATGGT
>DIPE01000113.1:0-2622 GCA_002427015.1 Firmicutes bacterium UBA5496
GCTGAATTCATGGGGATAGCGCTGGCTGCAGCTGGGGCTGAGGCCGACAATATCCAAGAGTTCCGCCACTTTTCCTTCAAGCTCTTTTCCCCTGGCCTCTTTATGCACGATTAAGGGTTCAGCCACTATGTCTTTCACTGTCATCCGAGGATTAAGCGAGGAATAGGGGTCCTGAAACACTACTTGCAGCTCCCGGCGCACCTGGCGCATTTCCGCCTTGTCCAGTTCCATAAGATTGATTCCATCAAAAATGACAGTGCCTGAACTTGCCTTTTCCAAACGGAGAATGGTCTTAGCGGCAGTTGTCTTGCCGCAGCCGGATTCACCCACCAGGCCAAGGGTTTCGCCCCAGGCGATGTCAAAGCTAATTCCATCCACAGCTTTGGCAAAGACCTTGGCCCGGGAAAAAGCAGACTGTTTCACAGGATAGTATTTTTTCAGGTCCTTGACCTGAAGCAGCGGGGTTACAAGCATACTAACCCTCCTAACGCAGCCAGCAGCTGACTCTGCGGCCAGCCTCCAGGCTTTTGAGTTGCGGCGCCTGCTGCCGGCAAATTTCCAGGGCATAGGGGCAGCGGGGATGAAAGCTGCAGCCCCCGGGCAGGTCTAGGAGATCGGGCACTGCGCCCTTGATTGGCTGCAGGCGTTTTTTTGGCTTGTCCAGTCTGGGGACAGACATTAACAGACCTTCGGTATACGGGTGCAAGGGATTGTGAAAGAGGTCATAGACAGAAGCCTCTTCTACAAATTTCCCGGCATACATCACGATTACTCGGTCGGCCATTTCGGCAATTACGCCGAGATCATGAGAGATAAGGACAATGGCCGTATTAAAATCTGTGCGCAGCTTTTTCAGCAATTCGAGAATCTGGGCCTGGATAGTGACATCCAGGGCAGTGCTGGGCTCATCAGCAAAGAGCAGTTTCGGATAGCAGGACAGGGCCATGGCAATCAGCACCCGCTGCCGCATGCCTCCGGAGAGCTGATGGGGATAATCCCGCAGGCGCCGTTCCGGCAGAGGAATGCCCACCAGCTGCAGCATATCTATGGTCCGCTCTTCCACATCTCTGTCCTTGATATCCTGATGCAGCCTGATAGCTTCGGCGATTTGCTCGCCAATGGTCAGGACCGGGTTCAGAGCGGACATGGGTTCCTGAAAAATCATGGCCATTTCATTGCCCCGGAGCTGGCGCATTTCTCTTTCTGAGAGGGACAGGACATCCCGGTTGTCAAAGAGGATTTGCCCGCTGGTCTTTCCTGGGGGCGATGGCACCAGGCCCATTATTGACAAGGCAGTGACGCTCTTGCCGCAGCCCGATTCCCCCACCAGCCCCAGGGTTTCCCCCTGGGAAACGGTAAAATCTACCCCGTCTACAGCGGGAATAATGCCTTTTGCCGTATGAAAATATGTCTTCAAGTCCTTGACCGTAAGCAGCGCAGTCATAGTACTCACCTCTATCGGGAAAATCTCTCGGGATCAGTCGTTTTTATAGAGTTTGCGGTATCTCTCTTTTGCCTGCCGGACCTTGTCCAGGTAGTTTCTCGTCTCAGGATAGGGAATCTGCCGGCGGTTTTTCCAGGTGCCATCCCAGATTCCTTTATCAAGCCAGGAACGCAGCTTAGTGGGACCGGCATTATAGGCCGCCAGGGCCAGAATCTCATCGCCGCCAAACTGCTTAAGCATGGCTGCAAGGTAACGGGTGCCCAAAGTTATATTATATTCGGGATCAAAGAGTTTCTCCGGGAAAGCGTCATCAACTATGTGGCCCAGCCCCTGCGCTACTTCCTTAGCGGTATTGGGGCGAAGCTGCATGAGACCGCGGGCGTTAGCCTTGGAAACGGCGTCAGAGCGAAAATTGCTTTCCACTTTTATCACGGCGGTGACCAAGGCCATGTCCAGATTATTTGCTGCAGCTTGTTCCACAATAAATTTCTTATAGCGAATGGGATAGAATTGGCGCCAAAAAAAGGGCAGCTCAAGGAGCAAACTGACCAAAACGGCCAGAACCAGCAAGGCCACAAGCCTGGGAAGCAGCTTAAATTTCATCTTCATCCTCTTTCAACATACTGATTCCATAAATCATTCACCAATTCCCGGGTTGCCCTGCGGCTGCCGATATTATTGATAACCGCATTTGCCCGCGCCACCTTTTCCTCTAAAGGCATCTGAGCCTCAATGCGCTGGACGGCCTGTTCGTGAGTAATCTTGTCCCGGGCCAGCAGACGATTAATTTGGGTCTGACGGTCAACTGCCACCACCCAAGTAACATCGACTAATTTTTCCGCCCCCACCTCATAAAGAAGGGGCGCATCCAGGACTATTGCCGGCCAGCGGCCTTGAGCCTTGTAGTGGCGGATTTTTCCGGCAACATGTTCAATTACCCCCGGATGGACAATAGAGTTAAGTTTGGTCAATTTATCTTTATCGCCAAAAACCATGTTGCCCAAGCGGCGGCGGTTTATAGAAGTATCGGGATTGAGTATTTCCCGGCCGAACTCATTTATCAATTTTGACCATATGGGGCTGCCTGCCTGCATCTGCTTCTTGGATTCCAGGTCGGCATCAATAATTATTGCATTCTTGTTTTTTAATATCCTGGCCACCGTAGACTTGCCGCAGGC
>DIPE01000113.1:2739-5677 GCA_002427015.1 Firmicutes bacterium UBA5496
CCGGTTAGGCCAATGACTACTGGTTCCACAGGCGCCCTCCTTTCACACTTAACTAATTATATCAGAGCTGCCGGGAAGATAAAGGGCTAATTCCAGGATGCCTTTGCCGGGCAGAAAAAAAAACACCCGCAGGTGTTAATTAAGATATTTACTGCTCCACAAAGATCCCAAAGTGAATTGATCTACCGAACCGATATAAATGAATATTGCTGCTCCAATTAATTATATCTCATCGAAAGCCTTCGTAGTATCGTTTCATAGCAACCTCTATTAACTGCATAACTTTTTCTTGGTATGCATTATCTCCCATTGGATAGAAGCGCACCGCAATCAAAACATAATAATACCAAAACGCATCTGGCGAATAATTAAGTAGTTTAGTATAGCCACGCAGGAAGCAATCAATTTCTTCTGTGGTATCTAGAAACTTTTGCCCTGGACGAAGGAACACTGCCCATGCCATATCAAATTCACCTATGCCATAGCCAGAAAGTTCGTAATCAAGAATGGCTGCAATGTGCTTTTCTTCCCAAATAATATTTGCATAGTGAAAATCTCCATGCACAAAGCAATTACTAACACTTAATGGTTTGTGCTTACACAAAAACGCTTCTTCCGCTTGTAACCCGTGTTTATCAAAGAAATCAGTATCCGGAATATCAAAAAATCTCCGATGTTTTACTGGCTGACAATCATAGTCAATCCTATGCAAACGAGCCAGTGTGAAGCCGTAGTGTTCTAAGTATTGTAACGACTGATGCTGCTCATTATCGCCAAGTATTACAGAAAGGCGTTCACCTTGCGCCTCACGAGTGAGGATATATCTCGGTGCGGCAAGCGAATATTCCAAAACGGTTGGTTTCAAATCAAACGGTAATGTTTTGAGAGTATGTATATCATTTTCCACATCGGCACCGGTTTGCCTTTCTACTTTAAGAAATGCCTGACACAAATCTCCGTCGAATATTCCCGCAACATAAAAAACATCATTACCGGCATGAGGGTATCCCAATACCTCTTGCAGTTGAAAAGCAGAAAATGTCAGTGAGAATGGGTCTATTGTCTCTCTCCATTTTTGAGTTTGCATCATGATCATCATCCTCAATAGTCAAATAGGTTATCTCCAACCCGTATTCTCGTTGAGAGTTTCTCGCCCGAAAAAGGTTTCCGTATCTCAATCAGATTCAGCACGGTATATCCATGTTTGTTTAAGAAAGCAATCATGCCGATATTATTGGGATGCACATAGTTGAAAACTGTGTCTTCTCCATAAGATTTTGCCAAGGATTCGGCCTTTTCCAGATCTTTTAAGCCTCTTGCGTCTGCCGGCCCAGCAGCTGACACTGGGGGCAAAACACAGAGGTCCTGCCTCCAACCCGCATGCGTTCCAGTGTCTCGCCGCAGCGGGCGCAAGGCTCTCCTGCCCTGCCATAGACCTGCAGCCGCTGCTGATAATTGCCACGGGTGCCCAGGCCGCTGCGATAGTCTCTGAAGGTGGTGCCCCGGCCGGAAATTGCCCCTCGGATTACTGTCTTCACCGACTCTGCCAACGTACCGCATTCCACTGGAGTCAGTGAACAGCCTGGCCTGGCCGGATGGATGCCCGCTAAAAAGAGGGCCTCATCAGCATATATATTGCCCAGGCCGGCGACAATCCTTTGATTGAGGAGCAGGGCCTTGACCGCAGCCTTGCGGTCGGCAAAGGCCGCCAGCAGCCAGTCCGGATTAAACTCCGTTCCCAGGGGTTCAGGTCCCAGGGTTTGAAAGCCACCCAGGTGCTCCTCCTCCCCAGGGAAAAAGGCCCACATATCGCCAAACCTGCGCAAATCACAATAAGAGAGGCAAATTCCGTTGTCCATAGTAAACTGAGCCCGCAGGTGACGCTCCCCCGGCTCCAGCTTAGTCAACAGCCTTCCCGTCATGCGCAGGTGGACCAACCAGGTAAGGCCCTGGTCCGGCTCAATCACTACATACTTGCCCCGCCGCCGCATACCACGGATAATCCTGCCGGTAAGGCGGCGGTTAAAATCTTCAGCCCCGGGAAAGTGGACTAACCGAGGGTCCCAAACCTGCACCCTGATGATTCTGGCCCCCGTAAGCAGGGGGGCCAGGTCGCTGACAATTGTCTCTACTTCTGGCAGTTCAGGCATCTTCTTCAGTCCTTTATTGACTCCATATTGTACCAGTTGGAACCGGTTTTTACGTCCACAATCAGGGGAACCTTCAGCTGGACAACTTCCTCCATAGCTGTAACAACCAGCTTGGCCAACCGCTTCAGTTCCTCGGAAGTGGTCTCCAGCACCAGCTCGTCATGGACCTGCAGCAGCATTCTTGACACCAGTCCCTCAACCTCCAGGCGTTTTTCCACTTCCACCATGGCCAGCTTGATGATATCTGCCGCCGTCCCCTGGATAGGGGTGTTGATGGCAGTGCGCTCGGCAAAGGAGCGGCGTTGGAAATTGCGGCTGCCGATTTCCGGCAGGTAGCGGCGCCGGTTATAAAGGGTGGTGACATAGCCGTCTTTTCTGGCCTGGGCGACTATACTGTCCATGTATTCCTTGACCCCGGGATAGCGGTGAAAATATGCGTCAATGTAACTGGCAGCCTCTTTCTTGGCAATCCCCAGGGATTTTGCCAGGCCGAAATCGGTCTGCCCGTAAACCAGGCCAAAATTGACGGTCTTGGCCGCCTGGCGCTGGCTGTCAGTAACATCCTCTAGGGCCACCCCGAAAATTTCCGCCGCCGTGCGCCGGTGGATGTCCTGGCCACCGCGGAAGGCCTCAGTCAACGTAGAGTCGCCGGAAATATGGGCCAGCACCCTCAATTCAATTTGCGAATAGTCAGCAGCCAGCAGCCACTGATAGCCGCCGCCGGGGACAAAAGCCTTGCGAATCCTGCGCCCTTCCTCCAGGCGAATGGGTATGTTCTGCAGATTGGG
>DIPE01000113.1:5769-6008 GCA_002427015.1 Firmicutes bacterium UBA5496
ATGGGTATGTTCTGCAGATTGGGTTCGGTGCTGCTGAGGCGGCCGGTAGCGGTCACCATCTGATTAAAATTCGTGTATATCCTGCCAGTCTCCTGATCCCATACATCTTTCAGACCCTGGACATATGTGCTCTGGAGTTTGACCAGCTGCCTGTATTCCAAAACCAGGGGCACTGCTTCATGGCTGTCGCTGATAGCGTCAAGGACTGCCGCATCCGTGGAATAACCGGTCTTGGTTTT
>DIPE01000113.1:6166-6489 GCA_002427015.1 Firmicutes bacterium UBA5496
TCAAAGAGCACTTCCCCCAGCTGCTTAGGAGAATTGATGTTAAATTCGCAGCCCGCGGCTGTATGGATTTGCTCTTCCAGGATGGCAATCTTTTCCTGCAGCTCAGCGCCTATTGTCCCCAGCTCCCGGACATCTACGGCAATACCGGTGCGCTCCATCCTGGCCAGCACCCGGCTGAGGGGCAGTTCAATCTCCCGGTACAAATCCCAGGCCTGGGTCTCCTGCAAATTAGCTTTCAGGCTCTGCCAGAGCTTAGGCAGCAGGCTGACATGGGCCGCCAAATACTCCTGTTCCCCTTGCTCCCCCCGGTCTACGCCCGTTTC
>DIPE01000113.1:6569-12877 GCA_002427015.1 Firmicutes bacterium UBA5496
CCCTTGCTCCCCCCGGTCGATGCCCGTTTCCGTCCAGGCCCGGACCAGGTTGGGAATGTCCATATTGCTGCCGGGCTTGAGCAAATAAGCCGCCAGCTGACAGCTGTGCACATCTGCCTGCAGGGCAATCTCCCGGTCAAAGGCGAAGCGGTAAATCTTTTTGGCATCATCGGTGATGAGGGTTGCCTCCCGGGCCAGGTACTCCTCCAGTTCCTGGCAGGCGGCAGCAAAGCCGTCTTCGGCAAAGAGCAAAGAGATTTCCTTATTGCCCACAGCCAGCGCATCCTCCAGCAATATTACCGCCAGTTCTTGGCCGCTGAAAATTTCCCGGTCCAGTTGAGGGCTGGTGATGATTTTTACTTTGGCCTCAGTGTAATCTGCCAGGGCCAGCCGCTCCAGCAGGGTGTTAAATTCCAAGCCCTTAAATAATCTGTATAATTCCTTGTCATTGCGCTTGAGCCTGGCCGGCGGCCATTCCAGGGGCAGGGGGGCCTGGGTGTCGATTTCCGCCAGCCGCCGGCTTAAATAAGCCTGCTCCCGGTAAACCTCCAGGTTCTCCCGCACTTTTCCTTTGAGCTCGTCAAGGTTCTCATAGACTCCGGCCACGCTGCCGTATTGGGAGATCAGCTTGCTGGCGGTTTTTGCGCCGATTCCCGGCACTCCGGGAATATTATCTGAGCTGTCCCCCATCAGTCCCTTGATGTCCACAATCTGGGGGGGACTGACATTATATTTTGCCGCCACTGCCGCCTCATCAAAGACCGCGGTCTGGCTGATGCCCTTCTGGGTCATAATCACATGGGTAGATTCCCCCACAACCTGGAGGATATCTCGGTCGCCGCTGACAATCCAGCTGAAACAACCCGCCTGGGAAGCTTTTGCCGCCATGCTCCCCACAAGGTCATCAGCTTCATAGCCTTCCAGCTCTATGCACTCAATGCCCAGAGCTCGAAGCACATCCCGGGCTATCTGCATCTGGCTGCGCAGTTCAAAGGGCGTAGGCGGCCGATTGGCCTTATACTCGCTGTACTCCTGGCTGCGCTTGGTAGGTCCCGGCAGATCAAAGGCGGCCACAGCATAGTCCACCGAGTATTGCTCCAGCAGTTTCATCAGCATATTAATCAGTCCGTATACTGCCCCGGTGGGCTGTCCCTGGCTGTTTTCCAGGGGCGGCAGCGCAAAAAACGCCCTGTACAGCAAGCTGTTGGCATCTATTAGCATTAACTTCTCCGTCATTTAAACACCCCTTCTTTCAGAAAAGCGCAGTTTCCTGCACTTTTATCTTACTATATCCCAGGAGGGGAGGAAAGTCCTGCCCTCATTGTTTTTGGAAGGGTTTGCCCTTTTTCAGGAGGGCGGCTCGCTTAACGGCGCCGCTGCCATAGCGGGCGGAAACCTTGTCTATGGCCTCAGCGATTTTTTCTTCCCGGGCCAGTCCCGGATCCTCAAAAAAGCTGAGCTGCCGGCTTCCCTGGTTGTTTATCAGCCCGCCGGTCCCCACCCCAATTAAGCGAACGCCTCGGCCCTGAAGGTTGACCTTGGCCAGCAGTTCCAGGGCTTTATTGTAAATAGGCATGGTCAGACAGGCAGGAGCAGGCAATGGCCCCTGCCGGGTAATGGTCTCAAAATTTCCGTAGCGCAGTTTCAGGGTCACCGTCCCCGCCAAAAACTGACTGGCCCGCAGGGTGCAGGCCACATCATCGGCCAGCTCCAAAATTACCGCCCGCAGCCTGTCCATATCTATTACGTCCCGGGGGAAAGTGGTCTCCCTGCTGACGGACTTGGCCGCCCGGCTGGGCTCCACAGTGCGGCAGTCCTCACCCCGGGCCAAATGCCGCAGAGCGGCCCCCATTTTGCCAAAGGCTGCCCTCAGCAGATTTTCCGGCAGACTGGCCAGCTGGCCCACGGTATCGATGCCCATGTTCCTGAGCTTAACCGCAGTCTTTTCCCCTACCCCCCACAGCTTTTCCACCGGCAGGGGCGTAAGCACCGCCTCAACCTCCTGGGGCCGGATGACGGTAAAGCCCCTGGGCTTTTGCAAATCCGACGCCAGTTTGGCCAAAAACTTATTGGGCGCCACTCCCACTGAAGCTGTCAGCTGCAGTTCCTGCTCAATATCCTTCTGGATGCGGGCGGCAATCTCCTCCGGGGGGCCGAAAAGCCCTTCACAGCCGGAGACATCCAAAAATGCCTCATCTACAGACAGGGGTTCCACTAAAGGGGTATAGCGAGCAAAGATTGCCATAATCTCCCGGGATACTTCCCCATACCGGGACATGTTGCCCCGGAGGAAGATGCCCTGGGGGCATAGTCTGTAGGCCTGCATCAAGGGCATGGCCGAATGAACCCCAAATTCCCTGGCCTCATAACTGGCGGTGGAAACCACCGAGCGCACATCCCGGCGGGGGTCGCCGCCGATTATTACCGGCTTGCCCCGGTACTGGGGATTGTCCCTCATCTCCACCGCGGCAAAAAAAGCGTCCATATCCACATGGATGATTGGAGTATCCATCCCCTCACCCCCTGGCCTCATTATACCAAACTAATGTTCGAAAATAAAACTCCCCGCAGGGAGTTTACTTTAATTTTCCTTGGCAAAATACCAGCGTTCCGGCCAGCAGAGCCCCAGGGGCGAAGTGACAATGCCCTTGAGATTTTTGCTGGCTATAGCTGTGCGGGCAGGTGAAAACAGGAAGATCAGGGGAAGCTCATAGGACATGAGCTTCTGCATCGCGGCATAAGCCAACCTCCTGGTTTCCGCATTGCCTGCCCCGGCATCCATACTGAGAATGGCATCCATGGCAGGGCTTGTATACGCCCCGAAATTCATGCCCCGGCTGATGGAATCTGAGGAAAAGAAAGCGGCCTCAGGATCGGGATTAAGGCCAAGGCCCAAAAGCACCATCTCAAAGTCTCCGGTATCCATGCAGTCCAGGAGCAGCTCACCCCAAGGACGGGGATTAAGCTCGACTTCAATGCCCACCTGGGCCAGATCCTCCTTAAGCATAGCGGCGACATTCTCATAGAAGGGGTTGCCCTCCCGCAGTGTCAGCTGAAAGGAAAGCCTCTTGCCCTCACGATACCGCCAGCCGTCCAGTTTCAGCGGCCAGCCTGCCTGGTCCAAAAGTTGTCCTGCCTGGGCCAGGTCCTGGTCATAAGCAACAATATCCGGAGAATAGGCCCAGGATTGGGTTGGCACTATACTGTCTATCTGGACACCCCTGCCCCCCAGAAGCCGGGCAATTATTCTCTCCCGGTCAATGGCACAGGCCACTGCCTGGCGGACTTTGCGGTCCAGCCAGGGATTCACCCGATTGGAGCCAAAAGCCTGGGAACGAAAGTTAAAGGCCAGGACTTGGCAGCCCATTTCCTGATAAGTGTAATATTCATGGGTCTGGCTCAGGTCAGGCGCTGTCTCCATCTGCGCCGGGGAAATGTCTTCCAAGAGATCCACCCGGCCTGCAGCCAAATCGGATAGGGCAGTGTCAAAATCTGGATAGAAGTAAAACTTTATGGTCTGGATATAGGGGCAGTCCCCATCATAATAGTTTTCATAGCGCTCCAAGATGATGCACTGATTCTGCCATTCTTCAAAGCGATAGGGGCCGGTGCCCACAGGCCGCCAGTTCCGGGGGTGCTCTGCCATTTGGCGAATAGGCACCTTGTCCCGGCCTAGGGCAACCTGGGGGTCATAGAGATGCCTGGGCAAAATCCCCAGTGACAGTTTAGACATTGAGAGCTCATGGTCTGGAGCCAAGCTAAATTTAACGCTGTAGTCATCCAGGACCTCAATTGCCTCAATCTGTGCTAAGTCCAAGTCTCTTGGACCGGGGAAGCTCTCGTCAATAATCTGGAGGGCAAAGGTAAATTCAACGTCATTAGCGGTAAAGGGCTCCCCATCATGCCAGCTTACATCCTGGCGCAGAAAGAATGTCCACTCACGGTTGTCGGGGCTGACCTCCCAGCTCTCTGCCAGCTGGCCCACAAGCTGCAACTGTTCGTCATAGCGAACCAGGCCCTGAAAGATGTAATCTGTTACAATACACTCCTCCCCCGTCAAGAGGGGGTTGAGCATGCCGGGTTCCCCTAGCAAAGCCTGATCAAGGCAGCCACTGGGTTCTCTGGTTTCGCAGCCGGTTGCCACTAGGGCAATAGTAATTGCTAAGAAGATGCTGGTCTTCTTAAACATACATCCACCTCCAAAAAATTGGATAACTGTGGGGAAAATAGTTATGACCAAATTCTGGAGAAATATGCAAGAAACAGATCACCCAGGGAACAAGGGCTACAGCCTATTTCGCTTGAAACCATTTTTTACACTGTTCAATTCTGGCGCCCTCATCCCCATGTTCCTTATCATAGGAAAACTCCTTTAAGGGGGCACAGCAAAAATCCGAGCACTGGCCGCAGTGGTCAATTTCCCTGTCTTCACAACAATTCTTTATGGGACATTCTCCCCAAAACAATTTTTCTGTGTGCAGACAGCCGGGACAATTGGCGGATTCTCTAAAGGAACACTGGCTGCACAGCAAGCCGCATCTTGATTCAACCAAGATTCTCACCTCCTTAACTTATATTTAAAGCCAAACCTTAATTGTCAAGCTTCCAGTCGTTGCGATGAAAGATGTGCAGAATGTATCTGGCCCTGGACCCGCCTACGTATAAATCCGGGCGGCTGCAGACGGGACTGTCGGGGCGAACCCCCATGAGCAGGACCACATCAGCTTCCAGGCCCTTAAAGGACCGGATGGTGCTGAACCTAAGTGCATCAGGGCGGGGGTCTCCCACTTCCCCCAAAGGGAATCCCCCCAGATTGTCCACCCCAGCCAGGCAGCTTTTTTCCTTGCGGTTAGGGGAGAGGATGGTAATCCTGCGGGGCTGAATCTTTCTTGCCAGCAGCCGGGCCACCTCTTTTTCCAGCAGCCGCAGTTGCTGGCTCTCAGTGCTCCAGGCATGGAAATGCACTTCGCCGGCGTCTTTAAGGCCCAGGCGCATATTAGCGCCGCTTAAGGGGGCTATCCAGCGCTGGCAGACAGAAGTCGTATTGCGCAGATTTACCGTCAGCCGGAACCGGGAGGCCGGCAGCGCCTCTAATCCGGATGGGTCTACCTGAAAGATATTTTGACTGCTGTCGGCAAAAACATAAAACTCTCCCTCATCCTTGATCATTGCCTGCAGGCACCGAAACCAATGAGGGCGAAAGTCCTGGCCCTCGTCCACCACTATGGCATCGTATTTCTGCTCCTGGGGAAGCTGAGAAAAGAGATTGTAAGCGGCTTCCGGCAGGGTATGTTCAAAATAGTCGTCATAATCCTTTTGTTCGGTGGAGCTGAGTCCCGTAAGCCGCTCCAGCAAGCCGTGGAAATGGCGGGCAGTGAGGTTTTCCACATGGGCGGGAAACTGGCCCGCAAGGTTTTTGTTAAAGCAGGTCAGTATCGTCTTTTTCCCCGCCTCCGCCAGCCGCCGGGCCTTTTCTACTGCAATCATGGTCTTGCCGGTGCCGGCGGCGCCATAAAAAACCATGCGCTTGTTTAATTCGGTCTCCTCCAGAATCCGCTCCTGCTCCTGAGTGAATGTCACTTGAGCCCTGTGGGCAAAAGAGCGAATCTGCTCCTCCAGGGTGTTGAACAGGCGAAAGTTGGCAGTTAAAATATGCTCCACCAGCCGATTGCAGGCAGCGGCATCCCGTCCCGTCCGCAGATTGGCAAAAATCTGGCCAATGCGGGCAGTGAAGTTCTCCAAATCCCGGCTGACCAAGAGATTTGCCGGTCTGACAACACCCGGCAGCTGTCCCTCAATAATGCTGCACTGGGGGAAACAGAGGCCGAAGTCAAAGCCCAGGGGAAAGGTCCAGCCGGTCTTCTCCTTATAACTGCGGGCAAGGGCATAGGCTGCCCCTCGGGCCTCATCCAGGGGGTCCCGCTTCATTTCCCTGTATCCGCCCTGAACAAATTCGTGCCAGCGCCCGTTAAAAAAGCCCACTTCCCCAAGATGAGTTTTCAGGACAATATAGCCCTTAAACGGGTGGACAATGACCAGGTCAGCCTGCCAGATTACCGCCCCGGTAACCTGGTCACAGAATTTATAGCCGTAGACCACAGAAAAGTCCTCAGGCAAGTCCCGGGCAGCCATGTACACCCGGCGCTCACCTTCATTCTCGATTAAATCCGGATTGAGCTCAGGAATGATTCGGGCCATGGCAAACACCTCCTGTGCAAGTATTTGACTAATCCAGGCGTTTTTCCTTCTCACAAAACAAAAAACCGGGATATCCCGGTTCAATTTAAATCTATAAGGAGCTGACGCTG
>DIPE01000113.1:13092-14841 GCA_002427015.1 Firmicutes bacterium UBA5496
GCCCCTGCCAAAATCATGCCGCTCATCCCGCCGGGCAGGCTGACCAGGCCTACCACCTTTGCCCTGTCAACCACAGGGACCATGGCAGTGGTCACCGATTTTTTCAGGGCCGGCGAAGCCGCCTGAAGGGGACTGGCGCCAAGGGATAAAGCGGCCTCTACTTTTAGCCGGTTTGCCTTGAGTTCATCGTCCAGCCGCATTAGCGCCAGGGATGCGGAGTTCATGACATTGCCGATGACCATGCCTGACACCGGAATGATGTATTGAGCCTTGAAGGGAATAATCCCAAATCCAGCCAGCACCAAAATAGTGATAAAAGTAGTGGCAAATATGGCAATAGAACTGATGCGGTAAGAATTCCGAACCTTGGCTCCCCTTTTCCCCGCATTATAGGAAGCTGCTCCGGCCATCACCACCATCATCAGGATAATTGTGATTGGCGAATCCAAATCAAAGATAAAGGTTAAAACATAGCCAATGGCCAGCAGCTGCACAAAGGCCCGCACCGCAGCAATGAGAATATCCTTGCCCATTTTGACTTTGAACAGGTTAGAAAAATACAAAGCGCCAGCAACAAAGATCAGGGACAGCAGAACCTGGACAGTGCTTATCTCATTCATCAACCCTTGCCCCCTTCCCATTCATCAGAAGATTGGCCAAATCCTGGTTTGAAAATAATTCAGTTGGCGTGCCGGAAAAAATCCCCTGGCCATCCTGCACAATCGTACAGGCTGCGGCAATCCGCTCTATCTGCTCAAAATTGTGACTGACCAGGATAAATGTCTTGCCCTGCTGATTGAGGTCCTGAATCAAGTTTTCAATTGTGTTGGCCGCTGCAGGGTCCAGGGAGGAAGTAGGCTCATCCATTAAGATAATATCCGGGTCCAGGGCAAGGGTTCTTGCCAGGTTAACCCGCTGCTTCTGCCCCCCAGAAAGTGATTCAACATTGCGCTGCAGCAGTTCGGCAGGCAGCCCTACTTTTTCTAGAAGTCCCAGGGCGGTTGCCTCATGATTGCATTTTTTCAATCCCCGCAGACAAAGTCCGTAGAGCACATTTTCCATGACGCTGCCTTGAAAGAGGGCAGCCTCCTGAAACATAAAGCCTACCTTTGCCCTTAATTCTCTAATGTCCCAAGCTTTTACCTCTTGCCCGTCAATATAAATCTGGCCGTCGCTATAATCATCCAGACGATTTATCAGGCGCAGGGCGCTGCTCTTCCCTGATCCCGAAGGACCAGCCAGGGCATACACCACCCCGGGTTCAACGGCAAAGCTCAAGTCCCGGAGAATTTCAACTGCCATGCCCTTCTCGTCTTTTTTTTGTAAAAATACGTTTTTAAAGTCAACTATTGCCATGCTGCCACCTCCAGAGTCGTCCTGATTTGATTCGCTGTTTCGGCCTGAGATTCCTCCCCCCAATTTCTGTAAGCGGGTTGCCTGTATTTGGCCGGCATAGCTTTTTAAGCCCCAGGGAAATTTATAAACACAGGAATTTAATGAGGATGGTACTATATGCCACGAATGACTTTAGACAGATTATTGCAAGCCATCGCTTATTCCGGTGTCGCTTCCCCACAGCCTGTCCTGGATTTAACCAACGATTCAAGGCATGTCAAACCCGGGGCAGTTTTTATTGCTGTGCCGGGATACAAAGCTGACGGCCATCAGTATATTCCCGCCGCCGTAAAAGCCGGAGCCATAGCGGTTGTGGCCCAGCGCTATACCCCGGGAATCTCTGTCCCGCAAATT
>DIPE01000113.1:14923-19997 GCA_002427015.1 Firmicutes bacterium UBA5496
TTTCTATCCCGCAAATTATTGTCAAAAACACCAGGCAGGCAGGGGCAAAATTGGCCGCTGAATTTTATGGCCATCCTTCCCGGGAATTGAAACTGACTGGGATTACAGGCACTAATGGCAAGACCACCAGCACCTTTATGCTGGAGGCAATCTTTCAGACCGCAAACCTAAACACAGGCCTGATTGGCACTTTGTATAATAAGGTAAAAGATATTATTCTCCCCACCGTCAATACAACCCCGGACAGCATCCTCTGCCAGCGGCTGCTGCGAGATATGGCGGACGCCGGGGTCACTCATGCCTCCATGGAGGTCTCTTCCCATGCAATGGTTATGCACCGGGTGGACTTTACTAAATTCACAGTTGGGGCAATCACCAATTTTAGCCCTGACCACCTGGACCTGCATCAAAGCATGGCCGAATATAGGGCGGCGAAAAAGCGCTTCTTTGACATGTTGCCGGCAGTTGGCTTTGCAGTGGTGAATGCAGATGACCCCGGCTGCGAGAGAATTGCCGCTGACACCGCAGCCCGTCGTCTCAGCTATTCCCTTGGCAACCCGAAAGCGGATGTATTTTTGGCAGACTATCAGCCCCGGGATTCAGGGGGAATGGTGACCATTAAGGTAAACGCCAGCGGAATTCCGGCGCAGCCGGGGCAGATTACATTTCTCCTGAAACTCCCTGGCCGCCACAACCTGGCCAACGCCCTGCTAGCGACCACAGCAGCCTTGGCCCTGGGCATTGATGCCGCTGCCATTACCGCGGGGCTGGGAAATTATCAGGGGATTTTCCGCCGTTTTGAGGTTATCTATAATGATGAATACAAAGTTATTGACGATGCCGCCCATAATCCCTCCAATCTGGACGCGGTGTTCCAAGCGATAATTGCAGAAAATCCTCCCGGAGTCTCGGTGGTTTACGCCATCCGCGGCAGCCGGGGAGTCCATATAAATCAAGCCATAGCATCCACTTTGGCCCATTGGGCCAAGAAAATAAAGCCCCAGCGCCTGATCATCACCAGCTGCACGGATACCGCCAGCCCCCTGGATACAGTCCAGCCCCAGGAGGAGGCAGTCTTCCGCGCTGAATTGGCTGACTTGAAGGCAGATGTTCATTTTCAAGATACCCTGCGGCAGGCGGTCAGCCTGGCCATAGAGGGCATGGACCCGGGGGAGACCTTGCTGCTCCTGGGAGCGCACCCCATGGATGAAGTAGCCGGCCTTTTCTCAGAATTGGCAGGGGTTAAAACCACCACCCGTCCCCGTCCCCCCCGTTTTGGCGTACATTAAGCTTGACAAAGATTCAAACCGGGGTTATAATTTACCTAACATACCATATACCCCTATATGGTATATCCTACTGGAGAGGTGATAATATGATCCAATTAACTCCTGCTGCGGCAGAAGCCTTAAAATCCACAGTAGAATCCATGGGCAAGAGCCTGGACACCAGTCTTATCCGCCTCCATGTCACTGCTGGCTGAGGCGGTCCTCAGTATCAACTGGCTCTGGAAGAGTCAGCTCAGCCGGATGATGAAGTAATCAAGGCAGATCAAGGTGTAACCTTTGTCCTCAGCGAACGCAACAAGCCTTATTTCAGCAATATAACCCTGGATTACGGCAAAACCTTTTGGGGCACTAGACAATTCAAGTTCCTCAAAAACTGACAAAAAGGAGCGCATTCTCAGCGCTCCTTTTCCTTTACCGCCAGTGATTCTCTTGAATGACTTCCGGCAGGTCCAGTTCAGCCAATTTGTTAAAGGTATCGGCATTGTGGGCCATGACCTGAGAGTCGGAAATGGTGTAGTACACATCCTCAATCTGGACAATCCTTCTTATATTGGCCCCGGGCCAGTAGTATATCCCCTCTTCCTGGCCCTCGGGAGGAGTATGAGCTATGCGGCCCAACTCCTGAATCCCTTTTGCCAGATCAATGTCAAAGAACAGGGCACCCTGAAAAACCAAATTTGCCTCCCAGTTTTTGCCCTTAGTAATCCCGGCAGGTATGGCCAGCACTCCTTTATGGAAGAAAACCGCCTTATGGTCGTACAGGGCTTCCGACCAGGAACCGCTGTCCCCAAGAACTACCACATGCTCTTCCCGGGGGTTGTTGACATCGCTGACATCAAAGATGGCCAGCTTGAGCCCCTTGGTGACCACAAACTCCCGGCCCTCAAATTCATTGATTTCTGTATCCTGGCCCAAACCCAGCAGATGCTTATCATCTAGGGGATGCAGATAATTGCTAAAGCCGGGAATCTTCAGTTCTCCCAGGACCTTGGGCTTCTTAGGATTCGACAGGTCGATGGCAAACAGGGGATCCATCATCTCAAAGGTCACCAAGTAACCCATGTCCCCCATGAATCTTGCGGCATAGATAGTCTCCCCGGGTGCCAATCCCTTGATTTCCCCTGCCACATTCATCTGTTCATCTAAAACATAGATATTGTTGACAGGCCCATCTTCCTTGTGCTCGGTAGTGGCTATGCGGAAGTGCCCCTTATGCTCATCCATGGCAAATTGATTGAGGGGGAAACCACTTACTGTGCCCTTGCCCTTATACTCCATCTTGATTCCGTCTACGGCAAACCTGTAGATGCTGGTATTGCCGTTAAATCCCTCGGTGAGGGCAATATACAGGTGATTCTGAGACATGTATATATTTTGCGCCCAGCCCAGGTAGGTGTCTACCTCCAGCTTGCCCCCTTCCAGGTCCAAAGCGGCAAACATAATATAATCGCTGACTTCCCCGTCCGGGAAGTAACAGATTTCATCGTAGCCAATGACAGTCTCCTTGCCGCCTTCCTCAGAATCCTTATACCAGGGAAGCTGCGGTTTGCCATCTTCCATAATCCGGAAGGTATACTGGCTGTTGACCAGGTAGAGGAAATTATCTTTTTTGCGGGAAGTCACGGTAAAACCGTCCAGAGAAAAATCTCGGCACAACTGGATATTGTCTTTATCCGCCAGGTCATAGACCATCACCCGAGTATTGGTAGGCATCCAGGGCCAACAGCAATCGGCGTTCTCTGGTGCCTCGGGACTCTTCTCAGTCTGTCCCCCGATTATCACCAGGTATTTGTCATCGACATAGAGGGTGCTGGGGAAAAAACCATCTACCTGGATTTCCCGGGCAATCTCCAGGGAGGATGCCGGCCAGGCCCGGGTAATCAGGACCTTGTTCCCGGCTATGTGATACAAATAAGAGCCGTCGGTCTTGACTACATCCCCCTCATCAACGCCCTGGACCTGAACATTAGTAGTGGAATGGCCCAAATCCTGTGCTGCCGTCGCTTCCATGGCATCATTTGCAACGCGATACTTGACTAATCCCCCATACACTTGCTGCCGGGTCTCCAGCAACTTCATCAGATTCTCGGCGGAACCCACTACCGGCAGGGGGCTCTCTTCGCTGACCCTGACGGCATTACAGCCCCCAAGCAGCAGCAAAATCGCCAGAACAAGGCAAATCTTTTTCATATCCATACCTCCCGCTCTTATCTTCTGACATTAAGACGGAGAATATGAGAAATATGTTCATTGCCAGGAACGACAATATGCAACAAGCATTGGCCCAGCCTGGGCCAGGATTTTACGGTCAGCAACTGGGCGCGCTCAGGGAAAAGCGGCCGGAGCGGACAGCGATATTGTGGTTGTACACCAGGAAATAACCCTGTCCAGAGAGGAAATAGTCGCCTTCAACACTGTATACGCCGTCAGCTATCTTAGTGCCCCGGCTGAGCAGCGCTTGAGATTGGTCAGCATAATCCGGGACAAACAAGAATTCCACCTCAGTGACATTGTCCGAGACTTGGAGGTCAAAATACTGCCGGTTTCCCAGCTGATAAAGCTTGCCCTCATTGATGGCCTGTTTCTGTCCGTCAATGACAATGGTTATGCCAATAATCTCAGGGATTGTTGGCTCGGCCTGGGTCGGCTGCGCCCCGCTGCAGCCAGCAAAGAACAACAGAAGTGCAACAAACACTGCCAGCCGTCTCACACGCTCACATCCTCTGACGCAAGTTAGACTATTTAAGCAATCCTTTCCGCCTTTAGTATATCTGATTCGCCGGAACCGAGGTAGTGGGAATATTCGCTATCGCTAGTACTTTGCTGGATTCAAATCCCGATCGCCGCTAGTAGTCTGCCCCAAAACATCGTCAGTACCCAGGTATAGCGGGCCGCTGCCCCGCTGACTATATTAGTCCCTCGTTGTCAAGGACTCCGGTCAGGGCCCGCCGAGCATCTTCCACTGCCCTCTGCCGCCACATGGAGCAATTGGGGTAAAAGGCCTCAATAAATCGTTTCCGGATTGCCTCATCCCGGATGGGTTCGCTCCCCCCGTGCTGCCACAGGCGATTCTCATCAATCAGCGCCCGCAAACTCTTGAGCATGGCTCCGGTAGACTCACCCGAAGTGCCGAATTCAAAACATGTTGAATATAACTGGGTTTCCGGATATCGCTGGCCCAGCCAGCACATGTAGTCGACCATATCGCCTTGAATTGTATAAAACTCCTGTGGATCAGCCTTGACAATCAGATCATAGCTCAGTTTTTCCTTCAGCCCCGCAGTGTCCCGGGGGTCCAAAGGCGAGTTGACAATGGTCATGCGTTTAGCCGGTCCATAGCCCGTATGGATGTCCAGATGCACCACATGCTTATAATCCTCCAAGGCCCTGCGGTAAAGGTCAATGAGCAGGTGAGTAACAGGCTGGTAATCTGAGCCCCCATAGTACAGTCCCTTGTCAAATTGGTATTGGCCCAGGGTCAGGGCGCGTTTGATGCCGCCACTGCCGGCCAGCATAAGGGCCCGGGCAACCCGGAAGTAAAAGGCCCACTGCTTTCCATTCCGGCCCAATTCACCCGGCTCCAACAAAAAACGCAAACGGGGATAGTCCTTGTTTACATCCTCAAACTCAGACCAATCAGTGATGAAATTCCGGTTCAGGTCAATATTATCCTGATCTACCCGCCGAAAATTTGCCATGCCCCAGGGATTAATTGCATGGACCAGGACAAGCCCGGTAAGTTCCGGGTCCAATTTGTCCATGTACTCCCGGGCCAGCAATTGCAG
>DIPE01000113.1:20218-25630 GCA_002427015.1 Firmicutes bacterium UBA5496
GAACCATCCCCAGCAAACTCCGGAACTTTAGACGGGAAACAGCATACGTATCGCTAAAGTACAATCCTGGCACCTCCTCTTAAAATGGTCCCAGATTTATTGCCACCGCCGCCAGCAGCAACAGCACCGTAAGGGCCAGCACCCCCAGCTGCAGCCCTATTACCCAGCGGAACCATTTGGGATAGCTGACAACAGTCAGGCCCAAAGCAATAAGCAGAATCGGGTTAGTGGGATAGAGGACATTGCTGAAGCCGTCGCCAAAGGCAAAGGCCAGCACCGCCACCTGCCGGGTAATCCCCACCAGGTCAGCCAAGGGTGTAATCAGGGGCATGACCAGAAAAGCCTTGGCGGTTGCCGAACCGATAAAGAAGTTTAAGACCAGGACCACTGCATAGGTAAGGAGCGAAGCCCCGGCAGCGGAAGTCCGGGAGATGGCATTGGCGGCATAGAAAAGCACGGTATCCATTATTCCCCCCTGGGAAATGATGAACTTCACACTCATCGCCATCATGATCAGTAGCACACCCGGCAGTATTCCCAGCACTCCCCGCCCAAAGGCTCGCCACACGCCCAAGCCCTGGCCCGCCAAAAGCCCGGCCCCCAGGCCTCCTGCCAGGAACAGTAGGGCAACCAAGGGCATAGTATAGTCAGACAACCCGGGGATCAGGGAAGCGCAGATAATTGTCCCCAGCACCGCTAGCAAGGCGCCGGCGAACCACAGCAGGGGCCCCCGCTTGACAGAAACCTGTTCTAATTCCGCTGCGGCGTCGCCGCCTCGGGCCACAGCATCTTCCTGCCACACCAAGGAAGCCCGGGGATTCTTCTCCACTCTTTTCGCATGCACCAGCAAAAATACAACCAGGACTGTATACACTAAGAAGAAGGCTGCTGCCCGGTAACCTGCCCCGGAAAAAGGCGGCAGACCGGCAATTCGCTGGGCGACGCCGATAGTAAAAGGATTGGAAATGGCCGCAGAAAAACCGAAGGCAGTGGCCAACAGGCTCATCCCTAACCCCGTCAGAGAATCCCAGCCCAGGGACCAAGCCAAAGCCACAGCTAAGGGAACCAAGGGCACAATCTCTTCCAGAATCCCCAGCAGCGAACCAAAGAGCATGAAAAACAAGGTGATCAGGCACAGCAGCAGGTATTTTCGCCCTCCCACCGCCGCCACCATTTTTTTAATTCCCGCCGCCAATACCCCGGTCCGGTCCAGGACGGCAAAGGACCCGCCGATAATCAGGATAAATAATATGATGGAGATTACCATCATACTGTCCGGGCCCCAGAGGACCTCAAAAGGCGCCGTAAACCAGCGCCACACAGGATAACCTGGGGCTTCAACATATTTGAATGTCCCGGGAACAACAATCTCCCGGCCATCCACAAATTCCCGCTGAAACTCCCCGGCAGGAATCAGATAGGTAAGGACACCGGCAGCAATAATCAAACAACCGAGGATGATAACCGCGGACAAAAAGGTCCGCTTGCCAATTTTTACGCTACTTCCTCCCAATTTCATCCTCCCCCTTTTGTGGAAGAATTCGCTGCCAGCAATGGCAATTCCTGCAGATGAACTCCTAACATAACTGCGCCAGGGGCTTGAAAGCACTTATATAGGAGTGAAAATAACATCGCCAGTTGATTCTATAGCATGAAATGAGTATAATATGACTAGAATATTACTACGAGGAGCTGATACCATGCAGATTAAACCCTCCGCAAGCATCAGGCAAAATTACAATGAAATTGCGGCGTTGTGCAAATCCTCAGGGGAACCTGTATATCTTACTAAAAACGGTGAGGGCGATCTTGTGGTTATGGATATCGAGTCGTTTACCCGCCGGGAGAAAATGCTAAAGCTGCGGGAAGAACTGTTGGCAGTTGAGGAAGACCGTTTGGCAGGACGTGTTGGAGTTACACCAGATGAACTGGACAAATATTTAGACAGTATTATTGACGAAGTGGAACATGGAAAAGAAGCCTCTGTATAAGGTGATTGTGTCTGACCGCGCCCGTCAGATGCTGGCGAGCCATGTCCGGTTTCTTGCACAAAAAAGCCTCTCTGCTGCCCGCAAAATAAAGAATGAATTGATGGATGCCATCCGCTCCCTTACAACTATGCCAGAACGGTTTCCGTTTTCTAACGCGGAGCATATACCACTGAACAAGTATCACAAGCTGGTCGTAGAGAAAAGGTATTTGATACTATATCAGGTTAAGAATCAAACGGTGTATGTTGACTATGTTGTTGATTGCAGGCAGGATTATGTGTGGTTGGTGAAGTAACAAGATTCCACACTCCCAGATTATGAGCACAATCTGTATTATACATAAATGAGTAGAAGAGCCTAACAAAACTGCGCCAGCGAGAGTCCCGCTAGCGCAGTTTTCTTATTTGGTTTGGCCGGTATAGATGTGTATTGCATCCCGCAAGAAGGCGGCTAGGCCCTGCTGTTCCTTGTCATAGTAGGCCGTGAATCTTTCGTCGTCCACATACATCTGGGCAAGGCCGGCGTGAGCTTCTTTGTTATACGCCGGCCAATAGTAACTTAGCCACTGGCGGTGCAAATCCGCGGCCTTTTGGGCCAGCACCCCGCGGGGATCACCGGTTTTGTATGCAGCTGCTAAGGTTTCCATCAACTCCGCATTCAACTTCGTGACTGCGTCATATTCTTCCCGGGTCATGTTCAGGATTTTTTGATTGGATTTATTGACTGACTCGTCCCCGTATTTAGCCCGCGCTTCTTTACCGTATTTATTTTCATTCTCCTCAACCAGCTTCTGCTTAAAACCCAGGAACTTATCAGTGTCCGACATGGCAATTCTCCCTTCTTTATGCGCAATGGATTTATCCACATTAACGATTAATGCATCCAGTTGCGCTCTTTTCTCAAGAAGCTTTTCACGGTGCTCCCGCAGCGCCTTGGCTTGGTCAAAATCAGGGACTGTCACTGCCTCCTGGATTTCGGCCAGGGGAAAACCTAATTCCCGAAAAAACAATATTTGCTGGAGCAAATCAACTTCTGCCGGACCATATATGCGATAGCCCGATGAGCTGATTCTGGCTGGCCGGAGCAAGCCAATTTGGTCGTAATAGCGCAAGGTCCTGGCGCTGACACCCGCTAAGCGACTAAGCCTGTGCACTGTGTACTCCATGATATCGCCTCCTGCTAAATCCAGTCTATACCTTTACGCAGCGTCAATGTCAAGGACATCCGGTATTATATAACTTAACCCCAGAAGATATCAAAATGTCGGGACCTGTCCTCTCAGGCGAGGTCTTACCGCAAAAATAAGAGGCTATCTCAGGTATTTCGAGATAGCCCTTCATCCCTTGTTCACTCTATCTTTATTATAAAAAATAAAACGGAAAACACCAAAAAGATTCATTCTGGATAATATCTCTGCTGCATAGACTAATTCATCCTTGCCACGTTTTTCAGGCGCAGGAACAATCTCTACCTTTCCTTAGGGAGGGCTGCTTAACTTAGCCCAACTTTGCTTGACTCCAGTTGGTCAAGGAGATAATATGGTTTTGAGGTGAGCACTATGACCCCAAAGGATCTTGTAACCGCCCAGGCCCTAGCCGATGCCCTTGAGCTTTCGGTTGAAACTATCTGGCGCTACACCCGGAATAATAAAATCCCCTATGTCACCCTGGGGGAAAGGCAGTACCGCTACAACCTCCAGGAAGTAATCGCCGCCCTAACCGGGACGGGAGTCCGAGAAAAGGCTCCGGATTACATTGCCGGAACGGGAAAGTTAACTTACCGGGACTACTTGGAACTGCCAGCGAAACCGGGATACCGGTATGAAGTCCTGGCGGGGGAGCTAATAATGGAGCCCTCGCCGCTTGTAGTGCATCAAAGGGTTTCCCGCGAGCTGTTGCTCTTACTGGCTGTGCATTTCCGCCAAGCTGACCCCCGGGGAGAAGTCTTCGCCTCCCCCTTGGACGTGACCTTAGGTGATTACACTGTAGTCCAGCCGGATATCCTTTACATATCTGGGGATCAAAGGGGAATTATCAAGGAAGCAAGAATAGACGGCGCCCCCCTACTGGCAATAGAAATAATATCCGAGTCCAGCCGCCGCATAGACCGGTTGCGCAAATGGCAGATTTATGAGGAGGCGGGAATTCAGCACTATTGGTTGATAGACCCTAATGAAAGGACCCTGGAATGCCTGGCCCTCAGGGACGGGGCCTATATCTTGGCGGCTGCCGGCATGGATGAGGAAAGCGTTGTCCACCCGGATTTTCCCGGCCTCAGCATCACCATGGGGGAACTGTGGCGGGAATAGGGACTCATTTTAACCCAGTCGGGTTGACAGGCTAAACAAAAAAGCTGCTCCTTAGGAAGCAATTTCTAAGGAGTTTATTATGCACTCATTCAGTAATTTATCGGAGTCAGACCAAAGAATTTTCTCTGTAGTTTTTCTTCGTAGAAGCATATGTTCATTTTTATCCCTCTGCAAATCTAATTTTATTTTTTGAAAGCTTGCAGTGTAGGATTTATCAGCCATTGTCCTTAAATAATAAGCAAGCGGGATTTTGCGTCACCATTATAAAAATAACTTCCCGCTATTTTACGGCACAGCATATAAAGCTGTTTGTGCAAATTTATTTTTTATCGTATACTATTGCCCATAAAAAGGCGGTGATAACATGCGCATTCTAAAAACTAAACGAGTTCCTGAGACAATTGCTCTTGCTCTCTGTATAGCAGTGTTGCTGACTGCTTGGGCGCAGGTTATTGCCCAGGAATGCAAACAAGATAAAACTCTAGAAATTAAAAAAAGCCAAAATAGCGTTGAAGAAAAACAAGTACCTTACGTTGAAGCATCAGAAGAAAAAGGAAAAAACGATGAAGCGGAAGTTAAAGCAGTAGCAGAAGAAACAATTGAAATGGAAGTAGCGGTGACTGAGGAGGAATATGATCTCCTGGCCAGAGCCGTCTACAGCGAAGCCCGGGGCGAGCCTTTCCAAGGTCAGGTTGCAATCGCTGCAGTAATCCTTAATAGAGTTGAACACAGAAATTTCCCGGACACCATCAATGATGTAATCTTCCAACCATCTGCCTTTACCGCTGTTCAGGACGGGCAATTCTGGCTGACCCCCAATAGCACAGCCTACAAAGCAGTAGAGAAGGCATTGGAAGGTATTGATCCCAGCGGCGGCGCAATCTTCTACTATAACCCGGCTACCGCCTCCAACCAGTGGATTCGTTCCAGACAAGTTATTACAGCTATTGGCAAGCATGTCTTTGCGATTTAATACTCCTTCGGGAGTATTTTTTTTGATTCGACTATATTATTTAATCGTAAATCGTTAGCTGAAAATAGAAAAAATCCGAGCTTAGAATAACCAAACTCGGAAATCCTTATATATTATTTGGTGCCGGAGGCCGGACTCGA
>DIPE01000113.1:25647-25872 GCA_002427015.1 Firmicutes bacterium UBA5496
ACTCCTTCGGGAGTATTTTTTTAGATCTGGCTGTATTTGATCTTAAATTATACCAGTTTAGCCGGGGGAAAAAAACGCCATAGAACCAGGGTGGGGGATGGCGACATATATTTGTTTTGCAGGGATTTTCTACTTTTTATCGAATATTAAGGCAGAATAAAGGTGGATAGACACCTCCAAAACTATAATACTGTAGACGGCATACTTTCTTGCTCTGGTATTCGC
>DIPE01000045.1:0-3594 GCA_002427015.1 Firmicutes bacterium UBA5496
TAATTTCCCTTCAAGATTTTTTTATCGGCGTAGGGTTATTTGCCTGCCTCATGGGCGGGGCGGCGGCAGCCATAACTAGGGTCCTGTCGATACCGGTCATGGCAATGCTGAAGACGGAATAGAATTGTGTCTACCTTAGTGGAGGGGTTTTGAAGAGGAGTATTCTATCCTTGGACGATGTCTCTTATGTCTACAAGAATCGCTATCAGACTGTACAGGCAGTTAAAAATGTTTCCTGCGCCTTTCAGCAGGGTAAGGTCTATGCCCTGGTGGGCAAGAGCGGCAGCGGCAAGACCGCATGGACCGGAACAGGTACCGACGGGAGGATGTGGCGGTGATCTGTCAGGCCTACAACCTTTTCCCCTTACTGACCGCCCTTGGAGAACGCCATGTATCCCCTGGAGTTGAGGGGAATTAAGGCCAAGGAGGCCAGACCCCAGGCCGCCGAGATGATTCGGAGCATCGGTCTTGGTGATGAGGTGTTCAGGCGCTATCCCGCCATGCTCAGCGGCGGCGAACAGCAGCGCATCGCCATTGCCCGGGCAATTGTAGCTAAACCTAAGGTCATCCTGGCCGACGAGCACACCTGCAACCTGGACACCGAGAACGGAGCCAATATCGTAATGCTCTTAAAAGATCTTGCCCATGAAAAGAACTGCTGCGTCATCATCGTCACCCATGACCCCGCAATCGCCGCCCAGGCCGATGCGGTACTGCGGATGCGGGACGGAGAGGTGGAATCAGCCTGATATTGCGGGACGGTGGGGACGGTTCTTTCTGTCCCAGGCGGTACAGCATAAATTTAGGAAGGGATATTTTCAGTTATGTAGAATATGGTAACTTATTAGCAATCAAAGGAGCGGATACCTTTGGCCACACGACTGAAGATTTTTTCTTTTCTATTGGTTATAACGTTTTGCCTGGGCGCTTTTAGCCTGCCCGCATCTGCCCGCAACACTGACTGGACCATAACTTTTGGCCCGCATGCCCGATATGAAGAAGTAGTGTACGGCAATGGCATGTTTGTTGCCGTCGGCGGCGGCCTGATTGTCTCCTCAATTGATGGCCAAGAATGGACAGTGGAACATGCTGTTACCGAAAATACATACCTGAGTGGAGTGACATGGAATGGCAGCATGTTTGTGGCTGTGGGTAGCAAGCGGATTTTCACCTCCCTCGACGGTAAAAACTGGACCGGGCAGAATGTTGACACTGCTTTTTACGGGGTAGCCTGGGGAAAAGGCCAGTTCGTTGCTGTAGGGGGCGGCGGTGCAATATATACTTCCCCTGACGGCAAAAAGTGGACCCGGCAGAATTCCAATTGTACTGAATGGCTACAGCATGTGGAATGGGGGAACGGCGCTTTCGTCGCCGGGGGCTTTGAAACTATGCTCACTTCACCAGACGGCGTAAACTGGACCAGGCATGAAATGCCAGCTAGAGTACACAAAGTAAGATGGCTGAATGGACAGTTTTTTGCCGTTAAAGAAGAGATTTATGGCGAAGAGAACAAAATCTATACCTCAGTTGATGGATTAACCTGGCAAGAGCACTTAATTGACTGCTCACTTGATGACGTTATGTGGGATGGTTCCCGTTTTATCGGGGTGGGTTATGAGAGTGTCTATACTTCGGCGGATGGATTGAACTGGACTAAGGTCTATTCCGTCCCGACCGCTCCCCTTGCATCCGTGGCCGGGAACGGGGAGCAAATGGTTGCGGTTGGCTGGGGAGCAATTCTTACCTCTGCTGATGGCATCTCTTGGACACCCCGCATACTAGGCGCTTGTTCACAAATTACCTCGGTAACCTGGTGTAAGGAGCAGTTTATTGCCCTAGGAGCGCATGCGTATTCATCTCCTGATGGCATTAATTGGTCCCAAGAGGAGTTTGAAACGTATCAGACTTGGCAGAGCGGAGGAGCCTGGGGTAAAGATCGGTTCGTAGCTGTAAGCGAATTAGAAGATGAATACAGCTATGTCTACATTTATGATGGGGAAAAATGGACAAGTTTGAAGACGCCATTTACTGAGTTTGCAGATGTGGCTTGGGGTAATGACAGGTTTGTAGCAGTTGGTTATCAATGCGTTTATACTTCCCCGGATGGCCGCCAATGGGATGAGCAGCAGATAGATGATAACAGGCTTTACGCCATCACTTGGGCCAATGAAATGTTTGTCGCGGTAGGAGACCAGGGCGCTATCTATACTTCCCCCGACGGCAAAACTTGGACTCGCCAACGCTCAGGTATCAAGGCAAATTTATACGGCATCACTTGGGGGAAAGGCTTATTTGTTGCTGTGGGAGATGGCAGTATGCTTTCCTCCCCTGATGGCATCAATTGGACTGAGCGGTATCCGAGAACTGATGCTGGCCTGCATGCTATAGCCTTTGGCAGCGATATTTTTGTCGCCGTGGGAACAGATGGTGTCATCCGGGTTTCAGAGGACGGTTACCGCTGGTATATCAGCCCTTCTGGGGTAAACTGCTTGCTCTATGATGTATCCTGGGGGCAGGGCGTATTTGTAATAGCTGGGGAGGGCCTGATGTTGCAGGCGCCAGCGGATGCATTGACCCTGGCGGACCCGGTAGAAGAGCCCGGGGAAGACCCGGAACCCGAGGAACCCAGCGACGACCCGGAGCCCGAGGAGCCGGAGCCTGAAGAACCAATTGAACCGTCAGATGGCGACCCTGCTGACTCTTTTTGGACAGCTAATCTCCCTTGGATAATTGGGGGGCTGAGCTTACTGGCATTGCTGCTGGCAGGGACGATTATCTTAGTAACCCGCAAAAAAGCAAAATTGACTAGGTAAGAAAATAACCCTCCTAAATATCAGGAGGGTTTCATTTGCGCGCGACGAAAAGTCCCGTCCCCGGGGTAATAAAAAAGGACCGTTGCCGGTCCGAGAGACGGTGCTTACTCTTCTTCAATTGCTTCTACAGGGCAGGTATCGGCGCAAGCGCCACAACTGATGCAAACATCGGGATCAATTATGTACCTGTCTTCGCCTTCTTCGATGGCGCCAACCGGGCAGGTGTTTGCACAGGCGCCGCATTTGACACAGGCTTCGCCAATTTTATAGGCCATTATTTTGCACCCCCTTTGTGCTGTTAACATCGTTAATTATAGCACAAGGAAGAATCAGTGTCAGCTAAATTATTGACAGATAGGGACAGTGGGGACGGTTCTTTTTGTCCCAAATTTAAGCCCGGCCAGAACAATACGGCCGGGCTTAATGTTTGCTAGGGTTAGCTTTTTGCGCTGATAGAGATATCTCTCAGCTTAAGATGGGGCGCCAGCATGTTCCAGGCCCATTCCTTTTCCGCGCTGGCCCCTTCGATTTGGTGGCGGAAGGCCTCGAAGACATTGACTGAGACCATGCAGTCTTTAACCCGGCCCTTGATGCGGCCGTCTTCAACGAGGAAGCCCAGGGCGATATTGCCGTTGACCTGGCCGCTGTAGGGGTTGCCGGCCCAGGCGCCCATGAGGGAGTCGATGATAATGCCCTGCTGGACTGAACCCAGGAGCTGTTCCAGGGGCTGGGCGCCGGCGATTTCCAGGACCACATTGCTGTTGCCGGGAGCGGACAGTTC
>DIPE01000045.1:3751-6356 GCA_002427015.1 Firmicutes bacterium UBA5496
GTGACCATGTTGAGGATAAAGCTGTTGATGACGCCCTTTTCGATGATGGCAGTGCGCTGGGCGGGGATGCCTTCGCCGTCAAAGAGGCAGCTAGCAGGAGCGAAGGAGATGGTGGCGTCGTCATACAGGGAGATTTCCTCTGCAAACAGCTTTTCCCCAAGTTTATCTTTCCAGGGAGAGAAGCCCTTTTCCACAGCCAGGCCGTTGGCGCATTCCAGCAGGGGATTGATGATGTCTCCCAACCCCTGAGGGGTGAAGATTACAGTGTACTTGCCGCTTTTAACCGGCACATTGGTGCGGCCATGTTCATAATTTGAGACTAGGCTTTCGATGGTCTTTTCCAGCTGATCCTCCCGCTTGCCGGAGAAATAGCCGGCATAGAGGGAGAGAAAGTTCTTGCCTTCGGTGAGTTCAGCGCCGCCCATAATTGAGAAGAGGCTCTTGCTGTATTCACCGGCAAATCCCTGGGAATTGATGAGCTTGGTTGTCGTCTGCCTGGTGCTGACATCCGCTGAGGCCAGAAGGTCCGGGTGGCACTTGGCCAGGCACCGGACTAATTTTTCACCCATTTCTACCAGAGTGTCTGTATCCAGGACAGTGGAGGGGTGAGTCAATTGCACTTGGGGCAATGCCGCCGGTCCCGGCAGCGGCAGGTCCCAATCCCGGCCAAACTGGGCGGTGGCTAAAGCCATTTCCAGCAGCGGCTGCAAATTGTCGCCGGTGCTGGTGGCGAATCCCAGCTTGCCATCCTTGACGATGCGCAGGGCGTTGATCTGCCTGGAGCTGGCATCAATGCCCTTAAGTTTATTATTCTCATAGCGAACAGGTGTTTCTGTCACATTAATCTGGTATAATTCTGCTTGCTGGGCCTGTTGTTTTGCTTTGGCAATCAAGTCCTGCATTTACTTACCCCCAATCAGTACATTTTGGATGCGCATATGCGGCGCCCATTCGCTGGTGGGCAGGGGCACCTGGCCGCCCTTGCCGCAGCCCCCAGGAGATTCATGGGGCGTAAAGTCCTTGCCGATCATGTCAATATTGCCCAGGGTGGTAAAGACATTGCCGGTGAGATTTACATCCCGGACTAATTCAGCCAATTTACCGTCCCTGATCATATAGCCTTCATCGGCGCTGAAGGTGAACATTTCTCCGTTGGTTTCGCCGCCATAGGAGCCCTTGGCGTAGACGCCCAGCTTGACCCCTTTGAGCATGTCTTCAAAGCTGGCTTCTCCCTGGCCGATGCAGGTGTTGCGCATGCGGCAGATGGGGGCAAAGGTGTAGTCCAGGGCCCGAGCGTTGCCGGTGGGCCGTTCGCCCAGCTTGGCTGCCGTTTCCCGGGTATGGAGGCGTCCTACCAGGGTTCCGTCTTTAATCAGGTGGGTCTTTTCAGTGGCCACACCCTCGTCATCGTATTTCAGGTATCCCCGGGCGCCAACCTCCAAGCCGGTGTCAAAGATATTGAGGAACTCGCCGCCAAACTTGGTGCCCAGCTTCATTACCGCCTGCAAGTTGGGATTTTCATAGACAAAGTCGCTTTCGCTCAAGTGACCAAAGGCCTCATGGGCAAAGATGCCGGCCAGTTCAGGATCGACGATAACGGTATATTCACCGCCCCGAACCGAGGGGGCAGCCAGGAGGTCTATTGCCTTGGCGCAGGCTGCCTGGACTTTTTCTTCCAAATTGCGGGCCACCCCGAAGTCAGTGGAGCTGCCAAATCCAACCCGCCCCATTTGAGTGGTGCTGCCGTCGCTGGCAATGGCGGAGACGCCTCCGGCCAGGTCCAGCTTATGTTGGAGGATATATGTTCCTTCGGAGTTGGCAAAATAGATTTTGCTGTACTTGTCAAAGTAGTTTATACTGGAGCTGACGATTTGTTTGCCATGGCTGAGGACAATTTCATTGTAGCCCCTAAAGAGATCGACTTTGTCCGCCAGTTTTACCTGCCGGGGGTCTTCAAGAACAGGAACCTGGACAATATCCTGAACCACCGGCACCGGCGTCAGCCTGCCGTCGCCGCCGGCGGCGCCCACAAGTTCTGCCTGATGTATGGCCTGAGCTACCTTTTCCTCCAGGTTATTCAGGTCGTTGAATGTAATGAAACCCCAGCCGCCGTTGACCAGGGCGCGGATGCAGCCGCCATACTGCATGCTGGAGTTTACGGCCTCCAGGACCGGGCCCCGGAAGCGCAGATTGGAGACGGTGGATTCTTCAACCCGTATTTCCAGGTAGTCAGCAGCTTTGTTGCTGACCAAAGCAAGTAGCATATCTTTCACTTTTGTACCTCCTATGATGTATTCCCCGCTGCTAGTATTTCGCCAAGCAAATTAAATACTCCTGCCAAAGGGGTGACCAGATTGAAACCTGATCCGGGCCAGCAGGTCCTGTTAAATCTCATATACCATTACCTCGGGGTAACCGGACGCCCTGCCGTTGCCGTGGAACTCCGGGCCTTGGCTGACGGATTTGGCCAAAGCTTCAGGGGGCGCCCAATAATCGAGCTGCTCCAAAAGGACCAGCGCTTTCTCTGCCGGAAAGAGCAGTGGGGCCTGTCCAGCTGGCGGGCCTATACCGCTGTTGACGTAGAAACCACAGGCTTATCTTCCCG
>DIPE01000045.1:6595-8711 GCA_002427015.1 Firmicutes bacterium UBA5496
ATCGATGACGAAATGGTGGCCGCTGCGCCGCTTTTTGAGGAATTAATTCCCGCCATCCGGGAATTTATCGGCGCCAGCGTTCTTCTCGCCCATAATGCCCCCTTTGACCGGAGCTTTATTAATGCCGAGCTGGCCCGGGCGGGGGAGAGGCCCTTGCCAAATGCCTGGCAGGATACGCTGACTATGGCAAAAAAACTGCTGCCTCATTTGCCCAACCGCCAACTGGTGACGGTGGCAAATTTCTTTGGCGTCGACAGCGCCGGCCATCACCGGGCCATGGCCGATGCCCTGATGGTGGCGGGGATTTTCGCCAAGATGACAGCCCTGGCGGAGTCCGCCCAGGCTTCCGGATAGACCATCTATTTGTGGGGGCGGGTCTTCCGCCCCGCCATGGAAAAGGGGGCAGGACGCCCCCCCAACGAGACCTGGTCTCCCGGTAAGGCCATCAATTGTAGGGGGCGGGTCTTCCGCCCCGCCATAAGGAGGAAGACTTATGAAAATCCAAACAATTACCAAGACCGCCTTGGGCGCCGCCGTTATGGGTTTAATCTTCTCTGTGATTCAGTTGGTCACTTTGGCCATACGTCTGGCGGAAGCAGGCAGTCCCTGGACCCGCATCGCCCTCATTCTCTTTTCCGGCATGAAATGGGTGTATATTGGCCTAATCATCTTGTTCGCCTTGATAATTTTCCGGCCCCAATCTGTGGCCAAAGGGGCTTGGGCTCTGGGGATCTGCTCAGTCCTTCAGCTGATCCTCTCTGCCTGGAATGTCTATCTATTCTTTTCCGATCCCGAGTGGGTGGAGCTGTTGGGAAGCAATATATATTTTGTCTTGGTGGAACTGGCGGTGCCTATTACTCTGCTTGTCTTCAGTATTCTCCTGGCCGCAAAAAACAGGGGCGCAGCCTTGAGGCTCACTTCCCTGCTTACAGGCCTGGCCCTGCTGGTCAGCATCATGTACCAGGCTTTCTTCTATGGCCAGTTCGATGTCTTCACTATCTTCGACATAGTCAGCGCCGCCTTTATTGCCCAGTGGTTTTGGATGCTGTTCCTGGAATGGAAGACCCTGAAGATTTAATCCTGCCACGGAGAGGGGGGCTAGACAGCCTTGCCGCCCTTTCCAGGCAGGGACCCGGGAGGGGGGACCCCTCCCTTTACAGTGACCCGGGAGGGGAGACCCCTCCCCTACTAGACAGAGACACCCCCCCTACGGTACCCCAGTTGTAGGGGGCGGGTCTCCCGCCCCGACAAGGTCTCCCGGCCCGCAATCGTAAACACCCTGCTCGAGGCAAGCAGGGTGTGTTTTTTAATATTCTGTTACCGGTTGGATGCGGTTGTCGGTGGGGTAGATGTATTGAGCTTTTGGGGGCATAGAGTTGTAAACCCGTTCAATTTCAAGGAGCCCGGCGGGAACAATTCCCCGCGGCTTAATCCCCGAAAACTTTCCTTTAACCAGCACCGATTGCATTTGCAGATTGAGGGCCAGCACAGCGCACTTTGCCCCGGCGGGAACGGACCTTAATTCCCGGCCATAGGAGATTGTCGAGAAGACTACCCGGTCACTGCCGGCATTGGCTGCCTGGATGATCGGGATAATATGAGGCCAGCCGTCTTTTCCCATGTACGCCAGGTACTTAATCCCGGCGAAATCGGCAAACAGCTTTTTCCCGATAGAGGTCAGGGCCTTTTTCTCGCTTTTAACCGCAAAGGGCTTTGCCAGGCGGCTGAGGACTCCCCCGACGCCAATCTTGGCCAGATTGAGCTTTTCTCTGGGGGTAATGCCCACCAGGTCCATGTAGTAAATGGTGTTAAAGCCTAGATAGGAATTATAGCGAAATAGGGGCTTGTTGTTATAAATCTCGTAATCCTCTCCGGATGTGGCCGTGTGGGTGAAGCGGGCTCTGCCCCGCCAAAGCTCCATGTCGGCATTCATGACGAGAAAGGCAATCTCCGGGCGCTTGCGGATGAATTCCTTGCTCAGCCCTTGGCAGAACTGGCCGAAGGTCATCTGCTCCTCACCTTTTGCCTGCAGGGAAGAAAGAAAGGTCAGATGGGGATAGCCCTCCTCATCGCTGGTGGCTACAAGCCCGATTTTGCTGTCCTGCTCCAGTTTCGC
>DIPE01000039.1:0-187 GCA_002427015.1 Firmicutes bacterium UBA5496
GGCAGGATTCCCTTCCTGGCGGCAATATTCAGGAGGTCCAGGTAGGGTCTGTCCTCTTGGTCTAATATGCTTATTACCCGCCCCTCCCAACCGGGAACGGCGGCAAGGACACAGTCCCCGTCCTTGGCGCCCTTGGAGTGCCGGGCGGGAATCATGATCTTTCTGTTGCCGTCCTGGACAGAACCTA
>DIPE01000039.1:461-3031 GCA_002427015.1 Firmicutes bacterium UBA5496
AAAGCCATAGCCCCGGACATGGGACTGAAAAAAGCCCGCCACAATATCGGCCTCAGGGTTGAGGCTATAGTCTTCCCCCTCCTGGAGGAGGACTTTTTTTGCTGCCAGGGACGACAGAGCCAAATTCACTTTGTCCCGGGACAACTTCATGGCCGCTGCCAGTTCCTGGGCGGCTATGGGCCGATAGAAATCTTCTGCCAGACGGGTTAAAACCATTTTTTCTATATTCTCCATTATCCACCCAACACTTTCAAAAGTTCTTCCCAGCTCCCTCGCCAGGTGGGTTTATACGCTGAACCCCTGTCGATGAGGAAGTCTTCCAGGAGAAAGGTGCTCATTCCCAGCTCCGCTGCCACCAGATCTTCTTTAGTATCATTGCCCACCATGAGACAGTCAGGACCCTGCAAACCCGTTGCCTGCAAAATTTCAAGATAATAGCCGGGATTGGGCTTGCAATAACAACTGTTTTCATAGCTGGTGATTGCCGCAAAGGGGTAGCCCGCCAACCCTGCCCACTCCAGGCGGGCCTCCAGGGCAAGCCGCGGGAAAACCGGGTTAGTAGCCAAAACCACTTGAGCGCCGGAAGCGGCAGCCAAGTCCAAGGCCCGGCGAGCTTCCGGCCTTGGCGCTACCTGCCTGCCCAGCTCCCTGTACTCATTAATATAAAATTCGTCAAATACCGGCAGCAACTGCCGGGGGTCCCTGTCCAGGCGGCGGAAAAACTCTTCCATAAATACCTGTTCATTGGTCCCTTGCCCGTCATTGTACAGCATTCTTTCCACTCCTGCCATCAGGGCATTCATAAAGGCCACAGGTTCCACCAGGGAAGAGAGTTTGATTGTCAGGGCCCGGAAATAGCTGTTCATCATCTCGGTCAAATCCAGGGGCAGCAGGGTTCCGTCCAAATCAAAGAAAATCCCCTTAAACATCTCTTCCTCCTTCCCCAGTTTGATAGCGCTGCACCAGTTCCTTCATCGCCAGGGCATCTTCGGTTTGAGCGCCAGCAGATTCACTGATAATAACCGGCGTCAACCGATCCCGGGCGATGATTGCTGCCAGAGGCTCAAAATCGGGGCCGTATTCCCTTTCGGCAAAGGTCCGGTGGCGAATTTCCCCTCCCCTGGCGAACTCAATTGCGCTAAAGTGCACATGCAAGTTTTGCACCACTTCCGCACCCAGGGAGGAAGCAATGCGGTCAAGGACTTCTTCAAATTCATCCCGGCCTTTGATTGCCCCCAGATCCCTGGCATGGAGATGGCCAAAATCGATTGTGGGCATGAAACATTTGTCCAGTTTGCAAAGGCCGATGACTTCGTCCAAAGTGCCCAGCTGGTTGATCTTGCCCATGGTTTCCAAGCACAGTGAGATTCCCGGAAAGGAGGGCATCAATTCCGCCGCTGTTTGCGCCAAAAGCCTCTCCGCCCGGGCTAAGGCCTCACTGCGGCTGTTTTTACCCACCGAACCCGGATGGACGACAATGCGGGTGGCCTCCATATCCTTGGCGGCAGCCAAGGATTTGGCAATATGCCTTAGAGAGCTTTCCATTACCTTGGGGTCGGAGGTGCCCAAATTGATAAAGTAAGGGGCATGGAGGCTGAGAAAAATCTTGTATTCCCTGGCCTTTGCCGCTAATTGCCGGCAAAACTCTCCTTTGACATTAACCCCCCGCCCGCATTGGTACTCATAGGCATTGAGGCCAACGTCCGCAAGATACTCCGGTATCTCCAAAGAAGATTTGTGCCCTGCCTCATAAAAGGAATTTCCGTTCCCGGCGGGACCAAAGCGAATCATATCCTGACTCCTTTCCAAAAAGGCCAATTTCAATTTCCCCTGACAAAACAGGAATACTTTTCCCCCGGGGTCAAGACCACCTGTCCCCCGCTAAAATTCACCAGCCAGTCGGCAATTTCCGCCACCAAACCTTCCGGCAGGCCGAGAGTGACAGTAACCGCTTCCGCAAAAGCAGTGTCCAAAACCTTTAGCCCTCTTTCCGCCAGCTGATTTTCAAGTCTTGCAAAGAGAGAGTAATCCAATTGGGCGATCAGCTTCTGCCAGGGCATTTGCCTGCCTATGCCTGCCGCGTCCAAGGCGGCTTTGCAGCTTTGGCTGTAAGCCCGGACCAGGCCGCCGGCGCCCAGGAGAATTCCTCCGAAGTAGCGGGTCACAACTACCGCCACCCGTTCCAGCTCCTCCCGGCGCAGCACCTCCAGCATGGGCCGCCCCGCGGTGCCCGAAGGCTCGCCATCATCATTGGACCGCTGATTCAGGGGGTCGATAATCCAGGCATGGCAATTGTGGGTGGCTTCCCGGTGCTTTTTCTTAATCTCCGCCACAAAAGCCACAGCCTCTTCTTCATTGGCAACCGGGGAGACTTGCCCGATGAAACGGGACTTCTTGATGATCAATTCCGTTTCGGCCGGTCCTGCCACTGTGCGGTATCCCAAATCCCCCACCTCCCTGCGCTTTTACACCAGGCCGGGAAAATCCCACTGGCGCAGATATTCAAAAATGGCTACAGCCACAGAATTGCTTAAATTATAGGAGCGGTAACCCTTGCCCATGGGCAGGCG
>DIPE01000039.1:3185-3421 GCA_002427015.1 Firmicutes bacterium UBA5496
GGCAGCCCCGCCGTCTCCCGGCCAAAAAGCATCATTGCCTCCTGAGGCCAGGCAACATCCACATGGCGCCGGGCGCCCTTGGTGGTAAAGCACCAGACCTGCCGGTGCTGATGCTGCTTCCAGAATTCATCCCAGCCGGTATAGATGCTGACATCCAGGTCCGGCCAATAATCCAGGCCCGCCCGCTTAAGGGCTGTATCGGAAACCGAGAAACCCAGGGGCCCCACCAAGTGCAG
>DIPE01000069.1:0-1880 GCA_002427015.1 Firmicutes bacterium UBA5496
TGACATCCTACCGTAGGACTTACCTATTAAGGGTATTGTTGCAGCAGACGGAAAATACATACCAGCGCCAATTTTATGCTTGGAAACGTTCTCCGCATTGGTTTGCTGGCATGCTAACCGCTGAATACGGGTATAATTCCAGGCTATCCCGCCATTAATATTTTAATCGTCGGTTCAAAAAAATAAATCACCCGAATTAGGTAGTTTGCACGAAAAGCCCCTACCTTTTTCGGGTAGGGGGGAGAAAGCATCATTTAATTCAGGGTGCGCTGCTTGCAGCCGAAAAGTATAGTGATGGGATGCTTTAGGGCTAAGAACGCCCCTGCAAGCATGAGTATAGATAGAGCCAGCCCGGCAGGAAGCCGTTACTATGTGAAAAGGTTATGGATGTTATGAAAATGCATCTTGACAATATATTTCACATGCTGTATTTATATATAGGGAATGAAGTTCTCCCATGGGAAACCTAAACCGCTTACTAAGCTGATGACTTCTGTGATTTTGAGTCGCAGAAAGCATTAGCTTTTTGCGTCTTATGGGGGGACTTTCATGTTAACATCACTGGCGTTGATCTTTCTTATTGGTTTGGCAATGGCCTCTATTTGCCAGAAAATTAGATTGCCGCGCATCATCGGCATGCTCATTACGGGGGTTATTATAGGACCATATGCCCTCAATCTATTGGACAGCTCAATTCTTGCAATTTCCGCCCAACTTCGAGAACTGGCGCTGATAATCATTTTGCTCAAGGCCGGGCTGTCCCTGAATCTCAATGATCTGCGGAAAGTAGGCCGACCAGCGATCTTGATGGCGTTTTTGCCTGCGGTCTTCGAAATTGCATCATTTATTGTGATTGCCCCAATGGTTTTGGACAATGTGACTTACCTGGAGGCAGCCATCATGGGCTCGGTGCTCGGCGCTGTATCTCCTGCGGTTGTTGTTCCGAAAATGGTAGGTTTGATGGAAGCAGGCTATGGAACAGATAAGGGTATCCCCCAATTAATCCTTGCAGGCGCATCCTTGGATGATGTCTTTGTGATTGTGCTCTTTACGACTTTTATCGGACTCGCCCAGGGAAATAGCGTGTCTATGTTTAGCTTTCTAGAAATTCCGATTTCTATAGTCGTTGGCATTGGAGTCGGCTGGTTATGCGGGTACTCTCTTACCCGGTTTTTTGAAAGTCGTTATAATCAGAAAAGATATATACGCAACAGCACAAAAGTAATTATTGTCCTTGGATTCTCTTTTCTGTTGGTTGCTATAGAAACATGGCTCAAGGGCATTGTACCAATGTCTGGATTGCTTGCTGTAATGAGCATGGCTATTGCCATACAGACGAAAAGCATTAAATTTGTCACAAAGCGATTATCAGAGAAGTTCGGGAAATTATGGATTGCTGCCGAAATTATATTATTTGTTCTTGTGGGAGCAGCTGTTGATATTAGTTATACAGTGAATGCTGGCATTACAGTAGTCATTTTGATATTAATTGCGCTTGTATTCCGCGTGATCGGTGTCTACTTGTGCTTGATTGGGACTAAGTTTACTAGGAAAGAAAAGATGTTCTGCATGATTTCCTATCTGCCTAAAGCGACAGTGCAAGCGGCGATAGGCTCAGTGCCGCTGGCGTTGGGGTTAGAATGCGGACAGCTTGTGCTGACAATAGCAGTGGTTTCGATTATTGTGACTGCACCCTTAGGAGCCTTGGGCATGGACATGAGTTATCGGAAGTTACTAAACCATACAAAATAAACCGCGACACCGGGACCCTTGCTGCCGTGAAACCAAGTAAGGGCATGGCAATAACCCGGCCCCTACGACTTTGCCAATCTCCCGGCAGGCTACAGCGTCGGGGGCAGGAGAGGCCGCGCCTGCCAATT
>DIPE01000069.1:1967-2201 GCA_002427015.1 Firmicutes bacterium UBA5496
CCTGCCAATTGGTTACTGAGATTCAACGTTAAATTGTAGTCACTAAAAGTGCCCAAATAAAATACAGTTTAAATAGCAGGATTTTGGCTAAATATGTAGAATTATAATTCTAGGGTCGCTAGCAAGAACTGGCTTAATTCGGATAAACAGCTTGACCACCTAGCACCAATGGTCTATGATTATTCACGTAGCGTTCCAACTAAAAAAAGCAGTCTCGTATAATATCGGGAATAT
>DIPE01000069.1:2330-3197 GCA_002427015.1 Firmicutes bacterium UBA5496
ACCGTAAATTGTCTGACTACGAGGATTTACCCGGTTTTTCATCCAGGTGTTTACAGCATGGTAAATTATGCTGTATTTAACTATGGGAGAAATCCAGGCGGGTAGGTTGTCTAGTCAACTTGCCTTCCTGGGTTTTTATCTTTATTACAATTTAGGAGGGAAAGGAATGGGTTTTTTTGAAAAGGTTTTTAAACTAAAGGAGCATGGCACAAATCCCCGGACTGAAATCGTCGCTGGTATTACCACTTTTATGACCATGGCCTACATTATTTTTGTCAACCCTGATATTTTGTCTAAAGCAATTACTACTCAACATGCATTTGCAGCAATCATGACGGCTACTATTCTTTCCGCAGCGTTTACGACAATTTTGATGGGTCTTGTAACTAATTATCCCTTTGCCCTGGCCAGCGGCATGGGCCTCAATGCTTTCTTCGCCTTTACTGTAGTTCTGGGCCTGGGAGCATCTTGGCAGGCAGCCTTGGGGGCAGTGGTCATCTCCGGTATTGTCTTCTTCATTTTGGCGGTAACCGGAATTGTCGATTGGATGGACAAGGCAATTCCCAGCTCCTTGAAAAAAGCAGTAGCTGCAGGTATCGGCTTGTTTATCGCTCTTATAGGCTTCATCAACGGGGGAATCATTACCGCCAGCCCCGCTACAACTGTAGCTTTGGGCAACCTGGTCTCGCCGCCTGTCTTCCTGGCAATGCTGGGCCTGATAATTACTGCCATCCTCATGGCCGCAAAGGTGCGCGGCAGCATCCTCATTGGCATTTTGATCACCACCGTCCTGGGCTGGTTCTTCCCCAGCGCAGATGCCTATGAAGCCGGCGCTCCCTTTATCGGCTGGTTCTTTGGCACTGGCAC
>DIPE01000069.1:3391-11862 GCA_002427015.1 Firmicutes bacterium UBA5496
GGCTTCATCACTATTTTTACCCTGGTTTTCGTTGACCTCTTTGACACTATGGGCACAGTCCTGGGCACCGGCGCCCGGGCAGGTTTCCTGGATGAAAAGGGCCGCTTGCCAAAAATCAAGCAAGCCATGATGGTAGACGCTTTCGGCACCGTCTTCGGCGCTTTGCTGGGTACTTCCACAGTTACCACTTATGTTGAAAGCACCGCCGGGGTCTCTGAAGGCGGCCGCACCGGCATGACTGCAGTTGTCACCGGCATCCTCTTCCTGCTGGCCCTGTTCTTCACTCCTCTGGCCCTGATGATCCCCAGCCAGGCCACCGCCCCTGCTTTGATTATCGTCGGCGTGCTGATGATGGGCGCAATTACCGGCATCAACTTTGACGACTTCACTGAAGCCTTCCCAGCCTTCCTGACCATCGCCTTCATGCCCTTTACCTACAGCATCGCCAGCGGCATCGCCATTGGCTTCATCTCCTACCCGATAGTCAAGCTGGTCTCCGGAAAAGCCAAAGAAGTCAACTGGTTCATCTACGTATTAGCAGGCATTTCCTTGATTCACTTCTTCCCGCAATTAGTATCCTGGATATTCTAAAAAAGCGACACCGGGGGGTGACCTCCGGTGTCGCTTTGTTATGGGGACGTACCTTTTTGTCGCATTTTCGACAATATGCTTTTGACTAACTATTGTCATTCCTGAGTGAGGTGAAGAATATGTCCCGGCGTGCCAGGGAACTCAGTCCTTCAGGAATTTATCATGTCATGACAAGAGGCGTCAATAAAATGGATCTGTTCTATGATGATAGGGATAGATACAGGTACTGTGAAGGATTAGATAAGGCAAAGCAGAAATACGAGTTTGCCCTGTATGCATACTGCCTAATGAGCAACCATGTGCATTTGCTGATGAAGGAAAATAAAACTTCCATTTCTGTAGTGATGCAAAGCATCGGCGTCAGATATTCCATGTACTTCAATGCAAAATACCGGAGAGTGGGGCACTTATTTCAAAACCGCTTTCGCAGCGAGCCCATAGACTCCGAGAATAAACTGTTAACTTGCGCCAGATACATTCATAACAACCCCGTTAAGGCTGGGATTACTTCAAAACCCGAGAAGTACTTTTGGAGCAGTTTCCGCACCTACCTTGGCCAGGCAGATGAACCAATGCTGGATAAAAGCATATTGCTGGGAATACACGGCGATGCAGCAACGTTGAAGAAATACACCGAGGCCGTCAATGAAGATAGTTTTATGGAGTATGGGGAAGGGTCAGAGGAAATCCTGAGGAACATCGAAGAGTTTCTGGAAAGGGAATTCGGATTAGAAGTCAGGGATTTGCAGTTTCTAAAGAAAATAACTCGAGACGCAGTGATAGCAGCCCTTAAGAATAACTTCGATGTTTCTGAACGCAGCTTGGCTGAGCTGCTGAATCTAACCAAGGATAAGGTCAACAGGGCCTAATTGGTGGTTTTGGCTTCTTGTCGAATTTGCGACAAAAAGGTACGTCCCCGTTCCTTGACTTATTTTTGGCGCAGGGGTATGATTGGGTTGTAAATTGAAGAGGCCGTATAATTCCGGGGATATGGCCCGGAAGCTCTACCAGGCAACCGTAAATTGCCTGACTACGGGGAAAGTGTACCTAGGGTTCCCCTTTGGGGGTCCAAGTGGTACAGGCCGCGGGTTATTGCGGCTACACCGGAGGGATAAAAGCCCAGGCGGGTAGGTTTCTCACGTGACCTACCGGCTCTGGGCTTTTTATTTTGGGCAATACTAACTTTGGAGGTGCTGTCATGCAGGTGGCGATTATCATGGGCAGTGATTCGGACTGGCCCCGGTTGGAGGCGGCCTGGGAATTGCTGCGGGAATTTGGCATCCATGCAGGTGTCAGGGTGTTGTCCGCCCATCGGACGCCGGAGGCCTGCGCTGAGTTTGTGCAGGCGGCAGAAGCAGCAGGGACTCAAGTATTTATTGCTGCAGCAGGTTTGGCGGCCCATTTGCCGGGAGTGGTTGCCGCATATACCCGGCGCCCGGTGATCGGGGTGCCCCTGGCAGCGGGACCTCTGCAGGGCCAGGACGCCTTGTACTCGGTGGTGCAAATGCCTCCGGGAGTGCCGGTGGCTACGGTGGGCATTGACAATGGCCGCAACGCCGCTTTGCTGGCAGCGGAAATATTGGCCCTGTCCCATCCCAACATAGATAAAGCTCTTGTTCAATACCGGCGGCGCCAGACGGAAAAGGTCTTGGCCAAGGATGCGCAGCTGCAAGGAAAATTGGGGGCAGAATAATGATAGAACGCTATTCCCGTCCAGAAATGGCGGCGATTTGGACTGAAGAAAATAAATATAAGCTTTGGCTGGAAGTGGAAATCCTGGCCTGTGAAGCTTGGGCCAGTCTCGGCCGCATTCCTCCTGAGGAAGTGGCAAAAATCCGGGCTTCCGCCAAGTTCGACTGTCAACGGATAGCCCAGTTGGAAGCGAGCACCCGCCATGATGTGGTGGCTTTTACCCGCTGCGTTTCCGAAAGCCTGGGGCCGGAATCCCGGTTTGTCCATTACGGTCTCACTTCTTATGATGTAGTGGACACCGCCGCCAGCTGCCAGCTGGTGCAGGCAGTGGACATCATCGATCAGGGATTGGCAGGGCTGCTAACAGTGCTCAAGGGCCAGGCCAACAAATATCGGCACACAGTAATGATGGGGCGTACCCACGGAGTCCATGCCGAACTGACCACCCTGGGGCTGAAATTTGCCTTGTGGTATCAAGAGTTTTTGCGCCAGCGCCGGCGGCTGGCCCAGGCCCGCAAGGATATTGCCGTGGGCAAGCTTTCGGGAGCCGTGGGCAGCTTTGCCAACATCCCCCCGGAAATTGAGGAGTATGTCTGCGCCAAACTGGGCTTGGAACCGGCGCCGGTGGCCACTCAGGTGCTGCAGCGGGACCGGCATGCCGCCCTGCTTGGCGCCCTGGCCCTCATAGCCGCTTCCATTGAAAAGGTGGCCCTGGAAATCCGCAATCTCCAGCGCACCGAAACCCGGGAAGCGGAAGAACCATTCTATGCCGGGCAAAAAGGTTCCTCCGCCATGCCCCACAAGCGCAATCCTGTAACCTGCGAGCAATTGTGCGGCCTGGCCCGGGTCCTGCGGGGAAACAGCCTGGCTGCCCTGGAGAATGTAGCCCTTTGGCATGAGCGGGATATTTCCCATTCTTCGGTGGAGCGGGTAATTTTCCCAGACAGCACTATTCTGGTGGACTATATGCTGCACAAACTGACCAGGGTTCTTGCGGACCTCCATGTCTACCCCCGGCAGATGGAAGCCAACATTAAATTAGCCCGGGGCCTCAACTATTCCGGCGCCGTGCTCCTGGCTTTGGTGGACAAGGGGATGACCCGGGAACAGGCCTACGATTTGGTGCAGAAAGCCGCCATGGGCGTATGGCAAGAGGGCGGCCATTTCCGAGAGGCCTTGGAAAAACAAGCTGAGTTGGCAGGAATTCTCTCAGAAGAAGAATTCGATGAAATCTTTAACTATAAGCGCCTGTTGGCCCGGGTGGATATGATTCTCCACCGGGCCGGCATCGACAAAAAGGATGGGGAAGAATGATTAAGGGAGAAATGTTACACGAAGGCAAGGTTAAATCTATTTGGGCCACTGAGGATCCGGAAGTTTGTATTGCCCAGTTCAGCGACCGGATCACTGCCGGCGATGGCCTGAAAAAAGCGGATTTGCCTGGGAAGGGTGAGCTGCTTAACAAGATTTCGTCGCTGCTCTTTGCCCGTCTGGCCGAGGCCGGGGTGCCCAGCCATTTTATCCGGGCCATCGACGATAACTCCATGCTGGTCAGGAAGGCCCAGTTGCTACCCTTGGAGGTGGTGGTGCGCAACCGCACTGCCGGCAGTATCTGCCGGCGCCTGGGGCTGGCGCCGAATTTGGTCATCGATCCGCCCCTGGTAGAATTCTTTTGGAAAAACGACGCTCTCCACGACCCCCTGCTTACCCGGGAACACATAGCCATGCTGGACTTGCTCACCCCGGAGCAATATCAAGAGATAGTGGACCAGGCTCTGGCAGTAAATCGGGTGCTCACCAAAGTCTTTGCCCAAGCGGGCCTGGACCTGGCGGACTTTAAACTGGAATTTGGCCTCTCCCAGGGCAAGGTGCTGCTCATTGATGAAATTTCCCCTGATACCTGCAGGCTGTGGCTGGCGGGTACCACCTTTGGTCTAGACAAGGACCGCTTTCGCAATGACAGCGGCGACGTCTTGGCCGGTTACCGAGAAGTGCTGCAGCGTCTCTTGGCAGTAGAAAAATAGCGAAGGAATGGAGACAGTGGAAATGAAGATTTGGCAAAAATATGGTCTCAACCAAGAAGAATACCATGCAATCCTGGAGCAGATGGGGCGGGAACCCAATGAGCTGGAGCTTGCCCTCTTTGGCGTCATGTGGTCGGAACACTGCTGCTATAAACATACCCGGCACTTGCTGAAGGAACTCCCCACCCAGGGGCCCATTGTCGTCCAGGGCCCCGGTGAAAACGCCGGAGTCATTGATGCCGGGGACGGCTTAGGCGTAGCCTTTAAGCTTGAAAGCCACAACCATCCTTCTGCTGTTGAACCATTCCTGGGGGCAGCCACCGGTGTGGGCGGCATCGTCCGGGACGTGGTCAGCATGGGGGCAAGGCCCTTTGCTCTTCTCAACTCTCTGCGCCTGGGCACCCTTGATTCTGAGCACAACCGCTGGCTGCTGCGGGGCATTGTCAGCGGCATGGCCGACTATGGCAATTGCCTGGAAGTTCCAACCGTCGCCGGCGAAATCTATTTTGATCCTTGTTATGACAATAATCCCCTGGTCAATGCCATGTGCATTGGCTTAGTGCCTTTGCAGCACCTGACAAAAGGCACTGCCGCCGGACTGGGCAACCGGGTATTGGCGGCTGGCGCCCGCACCGGTCGGGAAGGCATTGCCGGGGCAGCTTTTGCCTCGGCGGAGCTGGCGGAAGAAACCTCTCCTGACGTTTCCGAAATGCAGCCTGGGGATCCCCAGGCCGGGAAAAAGCTGATGGAGGCATGTCTTGAACTAACAGGGCATCCTGATGTGGTTGGCATTCAGGATATGGGCGCCGCCGGCCTCACTTCATCCAGCTGCGAGATGGCCTTCCGGGGGGACTGCGGCATCGAACTGGAATTGTCCCTGGTTCCCACCAAGGAAGAGGGTATCTCTCCTGTTGATTTGCTGCTTTCTGAATCTCAGGAGCGGATGTTGGTGATAGTAAAGCCCGGCGGGGTCAAGGAGGTACAGGAAGTTTTCCAGCGCCATGGTCTGGAAGCTGCAGATATCGGTGAGGTGACAGAGGGAAAAGATCTGGTGCTCCTCTGGGAGGGCCAAGAAGTAGGCAGAATTCCTGCTGCCGCTTTGGCCAACGGCGTTCCTCGCCGCAATCCCGACAGGCGGCCTCCTGAGCCTGCACCTGTTAACGACTCCTGGAAGAACCTTCCCCAACCTGAGTATGAAGAGGCATTGCTGAGTCTCCTGGCCAGCCCCAATATCTCCAGCCGGGCTGCCCTCTGGAGCCAGTTTGATTACCAGACCGACGGCAGCACTGTCCAGGGTCCCGGGGGCAGCGCCGGCGTTCTGCGCCTCCCCGGCAGCAAAAAGGGCATTGCCGCGGCGGTGGACTGCAACAGCACCTACTGCTTCTTAAACCCCCGGGAGGGGACAAAGAGAGCGGTGGCAGAGGCCGCCCGCAATGTGGCTTGCACCGGCGCCAAACCGGCTGCCGTCACCAACTGCCTGAACTTCCCCAGCCCCGAAGATCCTGAGCAATACTGGGCTTTGGCTGAAGCCATCAAAGGCATGGGCGAGGCTTGCCGGGCTCTTGGCACCCCGGTGGTCAGCGGCAATGTCAGCTTGTATAACGAAGGGGGCGGCGTCGCCATCAATCCCACTCCCGTCATCAGCATGGTTGGCTTAGTGGATGATGTGGAGAAGACCTGCGCCATTGGGCCTGAAAAGGGACATACCCTTGTCCTCCTTGGGAAAATCCAGCCTCTGCCCGGAGGTAGCGAGTATCTGCGTCAAACTGCGGGAAGCAGCGCTGGCGCAGTCCCGACGGTGGATTTAGAGTTGGAGGCGGCTTTATGCCGGCTGCTGCCGGCGGCAATAAACCAAGGGATTATCAAGGCTGCTCAAGATGTCAGTGAAGGGGGCATCGCCGTTACTTTAGCGGAAATGGCCCTGGCGGGCGGCTTGGGAATAGAAGTGTCCGCGCCAGGAGAAGGGCGCCCGGATTTTTGGCTCTTCTCAGAATCCCCCGGCGCCGTTGTGGCCGCAGTGGAGGAAGAGCAACTTGCAGCCCTTAAAGCTTTAGCAGCTAAAGAAGGCGTCCCTGTAAGCATCCTGGGCAGCGTCGGGGGCAGCGAGTTTGTCATCGGTGATTTGATTCAGCTGCCCGTGGCCAGGCTGGAGGAAGCCTGGGCCGGGATATTGCCCCAGGTGTTTTCCCGTGAATAGGCTTATCTATGAAGAGTGCGGGGTCTTCGGCATTTGGTCCCATGGGCAGAATGCTGTGGAGACCACTGTCATCGGCCTCATTGCCCTGCAGCACCGGGGCCAGGAAAGCGCCGGCATCTGCTGGTGCCATGAGGGTGAGATGATGCATAAACGGGGCATGGGGCTGGTGGAGGATGTCTTTCATGGCTTTGATTACAGCGCAATTGACGCTTGTGCCGCCATCGGCCATGTCCGCTATTCCACCACCGGCAAGTCTACCCTGGTCAACGCTCAGCCCCTGGCCTTCAGCGGCCGCCTGGGCCCCATGGCTCTTGCTCATAACGGCAACTTGGTTAACGCCCCGGAAATTCGCACTCAGCTGGAACAACAGGGTTCAATTTTCCAGACCAGCACTGACAGCGAAGTGGTGGCCCACTTGCTGGCCAGGTCCACAACCACGGACTTGGATGGGGCCCTGCTTTCTGCCCTGGGCCAGGTGCGGGGGGCATATGCCATGCTGATCCTCACCCCCGACCGCCTGCTGGCCATGCGCGATCCCCATGGCATCCGTCCTCTTGTTCTAGGCAAGCTCAACGGGGGCTGGGTGGCGGCTTCGGAAACCTGCGCTTTGGACACTGTCGGCGCTGAATTTATCCGCGAAGTGGAACCGGGAGAAATGGTCTCCCTGAGCAGCGCCGGGATCGAATCCATTCCTCTCCTGCCGCCGCGGAAACAGGCCTTTTGCATTTTTGAATATATCTACTTTGCCCGTCCGGACAGTGTCTTTGCTGGCCGCAATGTGCATATGGTGCGCAGAGAGATGGGCCGGGCCCTGGCCAAAGAAGCGCCTGCGGATGCAGATATTGTCACCGGCATTCCTGATTCCAGCCTTTCCGCTGCGGCGGGCTATGCGGAAGCCGCGGGTTTGCCCTATGAAACGGGCTTGATTCGCAACCGTTACCTGGGCCGGACCTTTATCAAGCCCGGCCAGCAACAGCGGGCCCGGGGAGTGGCCCTCAAACTCAACCCCATTCGGGGGGTGGTTGCGGGCAAAAAGGTGGTCCTGGTGGATGATTCACTGATCCGGGGCACTACCAGCTTGCGGATAGTGCAGATGCTGCGCCAGGCCGGGGCAAAGGAAGTGCACCTGCGGATTGCCTCGCCTCCCATTACTCACGGCTGCGGACTGGGAATAGATACTAAAGATGAGTTGATTGCCGCCCGGATGAGCCCCCGGGAGATTGCGGAATACGTCGGTGCCGATAGCCTGGAATACCTGTCCTGTCAAAGCATGGTAGCAGCGACAGGTTTTCAAGCCTGTGAGCTTTGCCTTGGCTGTTTTCAAGGCACTCACCCTGTCAGGAGGGAAGACTAGTGGAAAGACTTACTTACAAAGAAAGCGGCGTTGATGTAGCTGCTGCCGATAGCCTTATTGATGATTACGGCGCTTTGGCCCGGGCAGCCAATACCGGGCATGTGTTGTCTGGGATTGGCGGATTCGCCGGATTTCTCGCTCTTCCCGGCGACTATGAAAAACCGGTGCTGGTAGCCTGCACCGATGGGGTCGGCACCAAACTGCGCCTGCTTATCGATGCAGGCCTGGCCAGGACCGCCGGCAAAGATGCCGCGGCCATGTGTCTCAATGACTTAGCCACCTGTGGCGCCCAGCCTCTGTTCATGTTGGACTACCTGGCGGTAGGCAAACTGGAGCCAAATATTGCCCGGGAAGTGGTGGCTGGATTCGCTGATTACTGCCGCCAGGCCAACTGCGCCCTTTTGGGAGGAGAAACTGCTGAGATGCCCGGTTTTTACCCTCCCGGAGACTTTGATGTGGCCGGCTTTGCCGTCGGTGTAGCTGAGGAAGAAAAGATCATTGACGGCAGCCGCTGCCGGGCGGGGGACCTGGTCCTTGGCCTGGCCAGCTCCGGAGTCCACAGCAACGGTTTTTCCCTGGTGCGGATGCTCCTTGACCGGGACCTCATCCAGAT
>DIPE01000069.1:11962-12416 GCA_002427015.1 Firmicutes bacterium UBA5496
TATGGATTGCGCAGGCGTTCCCCTGGGCCAGGCCCTGCTCCAGCCCACCCGGCTCTACCTTCCCCTGGCCCAAAATCTGGCTAAATTGCCGGGGGTGAAGGCCATGGCTCACATTACCGGCGGCGGTTTGCCCGGCAATGTCGCCCGCACCGTTGCCAAAGATTTAGATACTGTTATCGACGGGCGCAGCTGGCCGCTGCCCCCGGTCTTTGCCACCATTGCCCGGGGGGGAGTGCCCCGGCAGGAGATGCTGGCCACCTTTAATATGGGCATCGGGTATACCGTGGTTTCCGACCCGGACCAGGCAGATACAGTAATCGACCTTTGCCGCCAAGCTGGCATCGAAACCTGGAGAATCGGGCGCTTGACCACCGGTTCCGGCCGGGTGATTATCAGTGACTAAGTACCGACTTGTTGTCCTGGCTTCCGGTGAGGGCACCAATCTCCAGGCCCT
>DIPE01000069.1:12630-12828 GCA_002427015.1 Firmicutes bacterium UBA5496
CGGGAGAAGGGCGCGAGGGCTATCACCGGAGAGCGGCCCAGGTCCTGCAGCAAGCCAACCCTGATCTGGTGGTGCTGGCAGGCTATATGCGTCTGTTGCCCCCGGATTTTATTGAGGAAATGCCGCCAATCATCAATGTGCATCCCTCGCTGCTGCCGGCATTCCCCGGCCTCGATGCCCCGGGCCAGGCCCTGGCCT
>DIPE01000110.1:0-713 GCA_002427015.1 Firmicutes bacterium UBA5496
GCAAAGGGCTCATCCAGCACCAGCAATTCCGGCCCTGTAACCAGGGCTCCGGCCAGGGCGACTTTTTTCACTTCGCCGCCGCTGAGGTAGTGGGGGACCTTGCCCCGGAGGTGGTCAATGCCCAGCCGCTGCGAAATTGCCTGCACCCGGGCATCCTGTTCCTGTCTGCTCAATTTCAAGTGTCCCAGGCCAAAGGCAATATCCTCCCCTACCGTGGGTCCGATAATCTGCTCTGCGGGATTTTGAAAAACCACGCCCAGACGAGTGCGCACCTTTTCAAAATCCTCATAGGGGTCCAGGCCAAAGACCCGCACACTGCCCTCCAGCGGCCGGAGCATGCCGGTTATATGCTGCAGCAGCGTAGTCTTGCCTGCTCCGTTGGCAGCCAGCACCGCTACGATTTCCCCGGGCTGGACAGCAATTTCCACGCCGCAAAGGGAAACCTCAGTGCGGTCAGGATAGACATGACGCATGCATTTCACTGAAACAATAGGCTCAGACAAAATACCACCCCATCCCAATCAGGATTATCACTGCCAGCAAGCCTAGATCCCCGAAGCGCAAATGCCAGTCCCGACTGATTTTAAGCCCCTGGCCCAGGCCCCGGAGCCGCAATAGATCATACTGGCGTCCCGCCAGGTCCCAAGCCCGCACCAGGGTCATGCCGTAGACTTGGGCCATTGCCCGGACCCGGGCGAGGCTAAATTTCTCTT
>DIPE01000110.1:824-3767 GCA_002427015.1 Firmicutes bacterium UBA5496
CTTACTGCCGTCAGAGTATTGTTCAAACTCCCCGCCAGCAGAAAGAACGAGCGATAAGTAAAGTATATAAGCTCCCCAAACACCTCAGGCATTGGCGCCGCAATCAGGCCTAGGAGATGAACAGGAGCTGTGGTCATAAACACCTGAGCCACTGTCAGGGCTGCCGTTCCCGCCCGCCCGATTACCAACATTCCTATAGTCCAATCCTTAATGCTGACGGCAAAGATGCCGGCGAAAAGCATTGGAATTAAGGCAAGGGGCAAGAGAATCATTAGGGGAAGCCGATTGCTCAAGGCAATAACCAGCAACAGCGCTGCCAGCCCGGCGATAAAGGGCAGCGACCTAGTGGTCAAAAGCAGGGTCAGCACCGCCGCCACAAAGATGCCCTTGGCCAGGGCCGAACACTGCTGCAGCCAGCAGCGGTGATTGACCGCCAGATTATCCATAGTCGCCAGATTCATACTTCATCACCCCCGGGCAAACCAGCCGCCCCTGACTTTATTTACGTAGCCTACCACCAGCAAGGATACTGCCAGCTCTGCCGCCAGCCACACCGCCACCAGGGGGGCAATCAGCGTGACAAAGGTCTTGAGAAATGATTCATGCTCATGGGCCGGCTCCGGCGCATCATGGCCATGCTCATGAGCAACCATCGTCTCCAGCTCCCCGCCTGCAACACCCGCAGTTGCCACCACCAGCAGGGTGGAAACCAGGAGCGCAACCAGGATCGCAAGGGCGGCATTGGGCAGCAATCTTTTGGCCCCGCCAAAACCCTTAAACAGCAGCCCTGCCACTAGGGCTTCACTGCCCACCAGCAGGGAATTGATGCCCAGCACAGTCACGCCCCCATGTCCTACCAAGGTGGTGAGCAAATTGACGATAAACATCGCCAAAAAGCCATGGAGGGGACCCAGGATTATGCCTGCCAGCGCCGCCAAATTGATATGCACTGGCAGACCCAAGGGAATGTTCATAGCCACCAGGCCCACTGCCGCCATTACTGCTACGGCAGGCAGCAGACGGCGCTGGCCCTGCAGGCGAAACAAGGCAACGAGCACAATTGCCAAGGCGGCCACATACCCGCCGACCCACAGCCACCAAGGCAAAACACCATCACTTATATGCAAATGACTCATATTTGTCACCCCAGAAAGTAAAATCCAATTAGATTAATTATCCTGGCAATCTTTGCAGATGCCCACAATTTCAAACTGATGGTCCAGAACTTTGAACTGATTGCGCCTGGCTTCCTGGGCGATCAGCTGCCCGGGACAAGCGGCAATTGGCACCTTGGCCCCGCATTCCCGGCACACCAGATGATGATGGTGCTCCTGCCTCTGCAAGGGCTCATACCAGCTCCTGCTGCCGCCAAAATGCAGTTTCCGGACCAGTTCCGCTTCCACCAGCATATCCAGGGTGCGGTAGATTGTGGGATAGCTGATGCTGTCATCCAGCTCCCGGCACTTGGCATAAATGTCCTCGGCGCTTTGCAGGCAGCAATCAGCGAGGATAATCTGGGCCACCAGCCGGCGCTGGCGGGTGATTCTGTGTCCAAGCTTGCTGAGCTTAACCAAGACCTGCTCTAAATCCATTTACTTACACCTTCTTGTAAATGATTATCATTTACTTATAGTTATACTCTATTTCTTCTAAACATGTCAACTAACTGGTTAGGCCCGGGGCAATCTGTTATACTCAATTCAGATAAACGATTGGGAGGAAAACCAATGGAAAAGTACTGGTCTTATATGCTTCAGACTCTGGAAGAACTGCTGGCCATCCCCAGCCCCAGCGGCTATACATACCAGGCCAACGGCTATCTCAGCCAACAGCTGGATGAGCTGGGCATCAGTTATGCTACTTCCGCCAAAGGCGCCATCGTTGCCACTATTCCGGGAGCAGACGCAGAAAACCAGCGCATCATCAGCGCCCATGTGGATACCCTGGGAGGCATGGTCAAAGAAATCAAGGCCAACGGCATGCTCAAGCTCACTAATATCGGCGGCCTGGGCTGGGCCAATGTGGAAGGGGAAAACTGCACCGTCATTACTTCCTCCGGCAAGGAGTATACCGGCACTCTCCTCATCAACAAAGCTTCGGCCCATGTCCACGGCGCCGACACCGCCACCAGCGAGCGCAAAGCCGATACCATGCAGGTGCGGCTGGATGAAAAGGTCAGCTCCCAGGAGGATACCCGCAACCTGGGCATTGAAGTGGGGGATTTTGTCGCCTTTGATCCCCGCAGCATAGTCACCGAATCCGGCTTCATCAAATCCCGCCATCTGGACGACAAGGCAGGGGTTGCAGTAATCCTGGGAATTCTCAAGGCGATCCAAGAACAAAAAATCCAGCTCCCCTGCACCACCCACTTTTTCTTCAGCAATTTTGAAGAGGTGGGCCACGGCGCCAGCGCCGGCATCCCCGCCGGCGTCAAGGAAATGCTCTGCATCGACATGGGCGCCCCCGGGGAAGGCCAGCAGTCCGACGAATTCAGCGTCTCCATCTGCGCCAAGGACTCCTCCGGCCCATACAGCTGGTCCATGAAAGAAAGGCTCATCGCCTTATGCAAGGATAATAAAATACCCTACCAAGTAGACATCTACCCCTTCTACGGTTCCGACGCCTCCGCTTCCCTGCGGGCAGGCCATGATATAGTCGCCGGCCTCATCGGCCCCGGCGTCGATGCCTCCCATTCCTACGAACGCACCCACAAAGATAGCATCCTCGCCACCGCCAACCTGGCCTTTGCCTACGTGCAATCCGAATTCTAAGCAAAAAGGAGCCAGTGGGGACTGTCCCCACTGGCTCCTTTTTTCTTAGGGAACTACTACTTCATCCAATATCCAGCCCTCTGCCCTGTCGCCTTTGTATATAAAGGCTACCATGTAATAGGTTCCCGGGGGCAAAGGCTGGCCAGAAGCGGTTTTATCCCAGTAGTACTCC
>DIPE01000110.1:3925-7607 GCA_002427015.1 Firmicutes bacterium UBA5496
ATACCGCATCGGCGCCGCCAGGCAGGTAAAGCTCAATCAGGTACTGGTCTCCTAAATCCGCCAGCCCAGCGCCCCCCAGCAGGGGATAATCTGGTTCTCCGACGAAGAGGATTGCCGGCACCCGTATTTGCTCTTCCCCGGCGCTGAGGAGAATGACTCCCTCGTAATAGCCAGGCGCTAGCGTAGAGGCATCTACTTGTACCAACATTTCCACTTGTTGGGTATTCCCGGGGCCGACATTGAGGTTGTGGCTGGAGTTTACCTTAACGCCATCGGGGAACTGGACCTCAAGGCTATATTTTACCGGCTGGCCGGAGAGGTTCTTGATTGCAAAGCTCTGCTTTTCCACCTGCTTGCCCTTGGATTTGTCAAACACGCCAAAAGAGTAACTGCCTGGGATTACAAGGGTCTTGACTTCAATGGCCTTGTCGACTCGGATGCTGCCTGCCCCCTGGGTGTTGTGGGGATAGGGAGCGCCGGTATATGGGTCTACCAACTCTACCGCCGTATTCATCAGAGCGGCCTTAATATCATCTACGCTCCAGTGAGGGTGGGCTTCCACCAGGAGGGCAGCAGCTCCGGCCACGTGGGGCGATGACATGCTGGTCCCCTGGTAAATTGCGTACCCCCAGGGATTGGCAGGATTATGGGTAGGCACAGTGCTGATGATATCAACGCCGGGAGCGCAGACATCGGGCTTGATCATCCATGTGGCCACCACCGGGCCTCTGGAGGAAAAATCAGCTACACTCTCCATACAGCCCAGATAATCCATGGTAAAGGTGACCTTGTTGTTGCCGGCAATCATTTCATGATACATTGCCACCCCGTCTAAGCCAGACATTTTAAAGGTGGGGATGACCATGCCGCCAACTGTAGAACCGATTTCACCGGCGGCATTGTTGAAGATTATCGCTGCAACAGCGCCTGCGGCTGCAGCATTGGCCGCCTTGTCCAGGAAAGTATAGGTTCCCCGCTGGATCAGGGCCACTTTGCCCGTCAAATCCAGACCGACAAAATCATCCTCCCCTCCCAGGCCGGCATAGACAAACTGGTATTCATTGCCGTCCAAAGCCATTACATCTGCTGGGTCGGTATAGCCCATTATCTCGAAACTGTTATACTCCACGCCTTCAGATGTAAAGATGCCGGGAGCGAAAAAGTCTTTTGGCAGGGCAGTGGCCCCTACAGAGATTGCCTGCCGGGAAGTGCCCGGGGAGCCCACTGTCCAGTTGTCAGGGCCGGCATTGCCGTTAGAGGTGACCGCTACTACCCCTTCGGCCATGGCCCAATCCAGGGCAATGCTGGTGGCCCAATCGGGGTCATTGATGGTGTTGCCCAGGGACAGGTTCATGACATCGGCCCCGTCTAACACTGCCCGTTCAATGCCAGCCACCACATCAGTGGTATAGCCTGAGCCCCCGGGGCCCAGGACGCGGTAAACCAACAACTTGGCATTGGGGGCAATCCCTTTGATCAGTCCATTGGCGGCAATGGTTCCGGATACATGGGTGCCATGAGCTGTTTCCCCTTCGGGAATTATGCCCGGCGGGGTTTCCTGGGGATCGGCGTCGTTATCCACAAAGTCCCAGCCCTTGTAATCCCCAAAGGCGTGGGCAAGATCGGGATGGGTGTAATCACAGCCGGTATCGATGACGGCTACGGTAACGCCCTCCCCAGTGAAACCCAGTTCATACCACGCCCGCTCTGCCCCAATATAAGGAGCTGTGTAAATCATTTCCGGCACTTCCGTAAAGCTCATTTCCGCCGCAGTCACGGTGTACTCAACATTCGGATACACAGCTTTTACTCCCGGGATGGCCAGAAGCGCAGGAATCTTGTCTTCCCGAAGGTTCAGGGACATGCCTGAGAATACATGGGAATATTCCCTGTTCACCTGCACATGGGTCAAGGAACTCAGGGCTTTAACAATTTTGTCCCTTTCGGCCTTGAGTTTGCCCAAACTCTGACTGACGCCGGTGTGTTTCGCTTGAATCATCGAGACGGCATCCAGCTCAACAATGATTGTGGCGATTTCCTCAGAACTAAAGTCATACTTGCCGTAGAGCTCAGCGAACTTAAGGGGCGCAGCCGGCCTGGCCGCGGCGCCAATGCCGGCCACAGAAAACACCAGAGCCAGCGCCACAAATAATGTCAGCGACTTGATAAACCCATATCTTACCATGCTTTTACCACCTTTCAAATAATTTTACGGGCCAAAATTCTCTCTTTTTCAGGCATCCCTCCTGATGAAAAAATAACTAACCTGTCCTTTTGTACATATTCCTGGCCGTAAAAAATAATAACTCAATGCTTTTGATCTATAGCAAAAAAGATGTGCCTGACCTTCCTGATTAGAAAACCGAGAAGTCAACACATCCGTTCTATATACCCGGGACTTGTCACACTGTCCCAAAGGATACGCATATATTATTCGAATGCAAATGATTTTTTCTGTTCATAGCGGCTTTTGGTATTTTTTAGAATATACCCTCACCTCCCGGGAAGGGTTCAAGCTCAATCCTTTTCCTTTATTACTCCTGCTTAAACACAAAAATGTCCTCAATCGGAACTTCCACCGCTCTTGAAATATCAATTGCTAATTTTAGGGATGGGTTGTATTGGGCTTTTTCCAAGCGCATGATAGTTTCTCGCCGAACACCGACTTGATCCGCCAATTGTTCTTGGGTTAGTCCTTTCAATACTCTATATTTTTTAAGGTTACATTCAAATTCCGCCATTGATTTCTTCCTCACTTTGGCCGTCGTGGTCATAACGATACAACAGGTACTTCCCGAGAAACAGAGTAAATCCCAAAATAAAAGAAATAGCCGCAATCAAGACTATCACAGCATGCTCGAGATTAGCTGCAAAACGGCCTTGACCAATTAATAACAAGAGCAGCCAGATAAGGGCAAAGCCAATTTTATAGGCGGTTAATTGCGCTTTTTGAGCATTCTCTTTGAAGCGTTCGTCCATAAGTGTATCAGACATTTTCCCTTCAAAGAAAAAGCCAAAAAAGCCAAAGAAAACAAAGAAGCAAAACGGAAACACTGTTTTATTAATACTGTAGGTCCAGAACCCAAGGAAACCGAAAAAACCTAGAAAACCAAGCAGTCCAAGTTTGGGATTTAGTTTTCGGGTTTTTACAGCTTTGGTTTTACTTTGCCATTGGTTCAGCAGGCTAATAAATAAGAGAAAGGCCAAAAAAAACCCGTAAAGGATTATCGCAGAGATTGCCGCAAGCATGGGAATATCTTTAATTTGAAAGACATAAGCAGAAAAGTCCATGGGCTTAACTAACCGCCCGGCATTAAAAGTGTATGTATACCACACCGAAACAAGCAGGAAAAGAAGACAGCACACACCCACAATAAATATTATTTTTAGTTTTGACTTAGACATTATTTATCCTCCTTTTGTGATATATTTATCTCATGATGTGATAAATATATCACCTAGCCTGGGCATTGTCAATAGAAATGATGCAAATACATCTCTTCGCACCTTTGTTTTCTCAGAGACATATGGCAGATTATTGATAAAAAAAACCATGCCAGATCATTAGTCTGGCATGGGATACACATCGTAGTTAAGAGAATCATTCTTTAGGGTTCAGTTTCTTCAGCCCGTTCATGTACGGCCACAGGACTTTGGGGATGTTGACGCTGCCGTCTTCGTT
>DIPE01000110.1:7924-8445 GCA_002427015.1 Firmicutes bacterium UBA5496
TCCCCGGTGCAGGCCAGGGCCACCCGGTAGGGGAGCTCCAGGTCCTGGAGAATTTCTTCTACATTCTGCAGAAGCTCATAATGCAGTTTCTCGGCAATCTCGTCATCCGCGGGGCAGAATATTACCTGCTCAACCTTCTGGAACTGGTGAACCCGGTAGAGTCCCCGGGTATCTTTGCCGTAGGTTCCCGCCTCTCGGCGAAAGCAGGTGGACAGTGCCGTATAGCGCAAGGGCAGGTCCCGGTAAGACAAAATTTCATCCATATGGAAAGAGACCATGGGCACTTCCGAGGTCCCCACCAGGTACATTTCATCTTCGGGCACCGCATATGCCTGATCTCGTCCTAGAGGGAAATAGCCCGTTCCCAGCATGGCCCGCTCCCGGACCAGCACCGGCACTGTCAGCAAAGTAAAGCCCTTGGCCATAAGCCGGTCGATGACAAATCTGGTTACAGCCATCTCCAGGAGGGCCCCGGCATTTTTAAGGATAAAGGAACGGCTGCCGGCGATTTCCACTGCCCG